>DATAFJ010000196.1:0-10645 GCA_036257535.1 Vicinamibacterales bacterium
GGGGACCGAGAGCAGCTTGGCGAGCGTCTGCGCGAGCAGCGTCTTGCCGGTGCCGGTCGGCCCGATGAGCATGATGTTCGACTTGGTCAGCTCGATGTCGTTCCGGCCGCGCGCCTGCTTCTGGATCTCGATCCGCTTGTAGTGGTTGTAGACGGCGACGGCCAGCTTCTTCTTGGTCTGCTCCTGCCCGATGACGTACTCGTCGAGGAACTTCTTGATCTCCTGGGGGACGGGCAGCGACGAGCGCGCGCCGGTCCGGCTCTCGAAGCGGTTGTCGTCCGCGATGATGTCGTTGCAGACCTCAACACACTCGTCGCAGATGAAGACCGTCGGTCCGGCGATGAGCTTCCGGACGTCGTTCTGATCCTTGTTACAGAACGAGCAGCGGAGGACTTCCGATTCGCCCGTCTTTTTGGACATAGTCAGCGGGGCTCAGGCCCTTTTCCGGATGACATCATCAATAATACCGTATTCCTTCCCCTGGTCGGGGGACATGATGTAGTCCCGCTCCGTATCATCCTGGATACGTTTCAGGGGCTGGCCGGTGTGGTTCGCCAGGATCTGGTTGAGCCGCTCGCGCGTCCGCAGCAGCTCCTTCGCGTGAATGTCGATGTCCGTCGTCTGGCCGCCGAGCCCGGTGACCCAGGGCTGATGAATAAGGATACGCGAGTTCGGCAGGGAGAACCGCTTCCCCTTGGTGCCGGCCGCCAGCAGCACCGCCGCCACCGACGCCGCCTGTCCGATGCAGGTCGTCTGAATGTCGGGCTTGATGAACTGCATCGTGTCGTAAATCGCCATCCCCGCGGTGACGACGCCGCCTGGGCTGTTGATGTAGAGCATGATGTCGCGGTCCGGGTCCTCCGCCTCAAGGAAGAGCATCTGGGCTATCACCAGGTTCGCGATGTTGTCGTCGATCGGCGTACCAATGAAGATGATGCTGTCTTTGAGCAGCCGCGAGAAAATGTCGTAGGCGCGCTCGCCGCGGTTGGTCTGCTCGACCACCATCGGGATCAGTTGCATACGCTCAGTCATACACCTCAGCGTCCAGGTACCTGCGAACTGCTGTCTGGGGGAAGTCGGGACGCGCCGGCAGGGCCGCTCACGTACGAACGATCGTAGCACGCGAGAGCAGGAAGTCAATCGCCTTCTCCCGCCGCAACCCGCTGTACAGCCGCGCGATGCCCCCTTCCTTCTCCAGTCGCGCCCGCACCGCTTCAGGGGCGTGACCCGTCCGCTCCGCGTAGCGTTCCACCTCGCGCGCGACCTCCTCGTCGCTCGCCGACAGCTGCTCGCGCCGCGCGACCTCGTCGAGAACGAGCGCGCCTCGCACCGCCTCGGCCGACGGCTCGCGCTGACGGTCCCTGAACTCCTCCCAGTTGATGTTCGTCCGCATCGGATCGATCTGCTGCTCGATGAGGCGCCGCACGAAGTCTTCGACGCGCCGGTCGATCTCACGATCGACGAGCGATGCGGGCGCCTCGAAGGTCACGCGGCCCGCGAGCTGACGCAGCAGGTCGGCGCGCACCTGGCGATCCGCTTCATGGCGGGCCTGGTGCTCGAGATCGTCGCGCACCCGCGCGCGCAGCGCGTCGAGCGACTCGAACTCCCCGAGATCCTTCGCGAACTCGTCGTCGAGCGCCGCCACGACGCGGCGCCTGATCGCACGCACCGTGACGCCGTACTCGACCGACGATCCGGCGAGCTCGCGGACGGCATAGTCGGCGGGGTAGGTGAGCGTGAAGCGCTTCGACTCGCCGACGTTCATGCCGGTGAGCTCCGCGTCGAACCCCGGCGGGTTCGCCGGCGCGCCGACCTCCACCGAGATGTTCTCGTGCCGCTCCTCTTCGCTGCCCGCGCCTTTGCGATCGAGGTCGAGGACGACCGTATCGCCGGCCGCGACGGGCCGATCCTCCACCGGCTCGTGGCGCGCGGCGCGATCACGCAAGCGCTCCAGCGACTGGTCTACTGCCGCATCGTCCACTGCCAACGGCGCGTGTCGAAGCGTCAGCGATTCGTACTCGCCCGGGTCGATCGGCGGCACCGTCTCGAATGCCGCCGTGAACTTCAGCGGCTGCCCTTCGGCAACCGCGACGTCCCTCACGCTCGGCGTGTCCACGGGCTCGAGGCCTCGCTCGCGCAGCGCCTCGTCGACGGCGCGCGGCACCAGCTCGTGGACGACGTCGTGCAGGATCTGCTCCTTGAAGCGCTGACGCACTACCTTGGCCGGCGCCTTCCCCGGACGAAAGCCCGGAATCTTCGCCGCCTTGCCGTAGTCCTTGGCCAGGCGCTCGATCGCCGCCGTGACGACGTCGCCGGGGATCTCGATCACGAGGTTCTTGCGGGTTTCACTCAGGTCTATGAACTCAGTCTTCATGTGGATATATCGGACGAGGCAGGTCAACAGTTAGTACGTGCGGCCCTTCGGCGCCCTCCGCCCGGCTTGCCAGTCCGTCTTCGCCGCTACGCCGCTTCGGCGAGACAGCCTCCGCATGGCTTGCCTAGCCGAAGCTCACGCTTTCGGCGTGAAGGCGCGTGAGCGAAGGCTGGTGCGAAAGGGGGGAATCGAACCCCCATGACCTTTCGGCCACCGGATCCTAAGTCCGGCGCGTCTGCCAGTTCCGCCACTTTCGCAGCGTCAAACGTACTAGCCTAACACGTAGCTCAACCGAGACGACCGCATGCAATCGCTCGCAGATTAGCGCACCTTGGTCCGCTTTGGGACGCTCGATCAGCGTTGGATGGCCTGCATCGTGCACTCTTGGCTGTGATCAGTCAGGAGGGCATTTTGATGACACGATCCACTACAGCGACGCGTTCTTTTACAGCCCTGCTCGTTGCGGCCGGCTTCGCAGTGAGCCTCGGCGCTCAGACTCCGCCGCCAACTCCACCGTCGGCCCCCGACCAGCCGAAGCCGGCTGAGAAGCGGATGGGCTCGGCCGACGCGAAGAGCGTAACGGTGACCGGATGTGTTCGCGAAGGCGACATGCCGAACTCGTTCGTTCTGGCAAACGCCGACGTGAGCTCGATCCCGGGGCTCAGCGCGCCGACCGCGGGAACGGCCGGGTCGCCGAGCGCATCGACGGCGACGCTCGGGCTCACCAGCTCTGGCGTAGACCTCAAGCCGCACGTCGGGCATAAGGTCGAGGTGACGGGCTCTCTCGCGGCCTCCGCTCCGAAACCGAGCGGCACGTCGGGCACGCCGGAAGCCGGCGCACCGTCTGCGGCTGGTGACAAGGACAAGAAGGCGAAGATCAACGTGACGGCGGTCAAGCACATCTCCGACAGCTGCACGATGTAGGCTCCTCTCGGACGTGCTCAGGGTGCGCACGGTGCACCCTGAGCACCTGCCACTTTTGTAACCCTATGCCCCGCCCGATCTGGAAAGGATCGATCTCGTTCGGCCTCGTCAACATTCCCGTCGAGCTCCACACCGCCGTGCGCGACAACCGTCCGCGCTTCAAGCTCCTCCACGCGAAGGATGAATCACCCGTCCACTACGAGCGCGTGTGCGAGCGTGAGGGCAAGCCGGTGGCCTGGGAAGATCTGGTCAAGGGCTACGAGTACGAAAAAGGGCAGTTCGTCGTCTTGTCGAAGGACGACTTCCGGACCGCGGCGCTGGAGAAGTCGAAGACGATCGACATTCTCGACTTCGTCGATCCCGACGCGATCGACGAGCGCTATTTCGAGACGCCGTACTACCTGCTGCCTGGGAAAGGCGCGGAACGCGGCTACGCGCTGCTGCGCGAGGCGATTCGAAAGACGGGCCGCGCCGGGATCGCCAAGCTGATCCTCCGCGACAGCCAGCATCTCGCCGCAGTCGAAGCGATCGAAGAGGCGCTCGTGCTCACGATGATGCGGTTCGCCGACGAGCTCGTGAACATCGACACCCTCACGTTTCCAAAAGCAGCGGAGGCGCGCGGCAAGGAGCTCGATCTCGCGACGACGCTCGTCGAGAATCTCGCGTCCGAATGGAATCCGGAGAAATACACGGACGAATACGCAGCGAACCTCAAACGAATCGTACAGGCGAAGGTCAAAGGCAAGCCCGCTCGGCTGAAGGCTCCGCAGGAAGGGCCGCGCGGTCAGAAGATCGTCGACCTCATGAGCCGGTTGCAGCAGAGCCTCGAGGCTGCGGGCGGCGCAAAGTCGAGGAAAAAGCCGCGGGCGGCGCGGTCGAGATCGACGGGCCGCCGGAAGCGTTCGCGCGCCGCCTGACCCGTGCCATACTCCGAAGCGGCTCCCATGCCGCTCCCATCCGCCCGGCAGGCGCTCGATCGCGACGCGGCGATCGACTGGTATCTCCGCAATCGCGCGCGATCCCGCGCGCTCTTCAACCTGCTTGCGCCCGAGGCCTACTACACGCGCCCGATCGCCCTGCGCAATCCGGTCGTGTTCTACGAAGGCCACCTCCCGGCGTTCAGCGTCATCGCGCTCATCAGGCGTGGCCTGGGACGTCCGGGCGTGGACGAGAAGCTCGAAACGCTCTTCGCGCGCGGCATCGATCCGGAAGACGAGCGCGCCGCCGCCGGCGCGCCGAGCGCGCAGGCGATCTGGCCGTCGCGCGAGGAGGTGCAGGCGTACGCGCGCCGGGCGGACGCGGCGATCCTCGAGGCGCTGCGGACTTCCGTGCTCGACTCGATCGGCCGCCCAGCCATGCGCCGCCTGGAAGCGGTCTACGCCGCGCTCGAGCACGAGCAGATGCACCAGGAGACGCTGATGTACATGTGGCATCAGCTCCCGTACGAGTTGAAGCGCAAGCCCGACGGCTACGAGCTCGGTGCCGGCGGTGCGCCGCCGCCGTACGCCGTCGCGCAGGTTCCAGCCGGTTCGGCGACGCTCGGCGCGGACCCGATGCGCGATCCCTTCTGGTGGGACAACGAGTACCCGCCGATCACGATCGACGTCGCCGCCTTCGACATCGATGTGTATCCGGTGACGAATCACGACTACCTGGCGTTTGTCGAGGCGGGCAACGATCCTCCGCATTTCTGGACGCGCCGCGACGGCGCCTGGTTCTGGCGCGGCATGTTCGAGGAGATCCCTCTGCCGCCCGCGTGGCCCGCGTGGGTGACGTGGGAGCAGGCGGACGCATACGCGCGATGGAAGGGCCGGCGGCTTCCCACGGAAGCCGAGTTCCATCGCGCGGCGTTCGGCGATCCATCGGGGCGCGAGCGATGGTTCCCGGCGGATGAAGGCAACTTCGACTTCATCCGCTACGATCCGGTCGGCGTCTCGGAGTTTCCAGGCGGCGCGAGCGCGTGGGGCGTCCAGGACCTCGTCGGAAACGGCTGGGAGTGGACGTCGACGATCTTCGAGGGCTTTCCCGGCTTCGAGCCGATGGTGTCGTATCCCGAGTACTCGGCCGACTTCTTCGACGGCTCGCACTACGTCATGAAGGGCGCCTCGCCGGCGACGCCGCGCGAGCTCGTGCGCCGCAGCTTCCGCAACTGGTTCCGGCCGAACTATCCGTACGTCTTTGCGAAGTTTCGAACCGTAGGACCAGCATGACTCGATTCCCTGCGCTCGCCGAAGCCCCCGTCGACACCGCCCGCCAATTCGCGGAAGACGTCGCCCGCGATCTTCGGAAGCGTCCGAAGGAGCTCCAGTCGAAGTATCTGTACGACGCGCTCGGGTCGAGCCTCTTCGAAGCGATCTGCCGCCTCCCGTGGTACCGCATCACGCGCGCGGAGATGCGCCTGCTGGGAATGCACGCCGCCGACGTCGTGTCGGCGATCCGGGGACCGGCGACGCTCGTCGAGCTCGGATGCGGCAGCGGGGAGAAGATCACGCTGATCATCGACGCGCTCGAGCGCGCCGGCCGGTCGGCCAGGGTGCACCTCATCGACATCTCCGAACAGGCGCTCGAGCAGTCGGGCCGCGCGCTCGACGGCCGCGAGCACGTGTCGGTCGTCGGCCATCGGTCCACCTACGAGCAGGGCCTGCGTCAGGCCGCCTTGCTGCGCGAGGCAGCCGACGCCGGGGGGCAGGGGCCCCCGGGTCAACAAACGACGCTGACGCTCCTGCTCGGATCGAACATCGGCAACTTCGATGAGCCCGCGGCGAGTGAGTTTCTCATGTCGATCCGCCGCGCGCTCCGTTCGGGCGACCTGTTCCTGCTCGGCGCCGATCTCGTGAAGCCCGAACGCGACCTGCTCGCGGCGTACGACGATCCGCTCGGCGTCACGGCGGCGTTCAACAAGAACCTGCTCGTCCGTATCAACGGCGAGCTCGGCGGGACGTTCGATCTCGACGGCTTCGACCATCGCGCCGTCTGGAACTCCCACGCGCGGCGCGTGGAGATGCACCTCGTCAGCCGGTTCCCGCAGCAGGTCGAGATCGCCGGCGCCGGACTCCGCGTCTCGTTCGCGGCCGGCGAGACGATCTGGACGGAGAGCTCGTACAAGTACGACGCCCGGGAGATCATCACCCACGGCGCGCAAGCAGGCTTCCGCCTGCGCCGGCAGTGGATCGAAAGCTCCGCCAGATTTGCGTTGACGTTGTTTGATGCGGCGTGAGAGCTCTGAGCTCTGAGCTGTGAGCCATGAGTCTTGAGCTCATGACTCGAGCTCATAGCTCATAGCTCATAGCTGACAAGAATCAGAGAAACCGCATGTGCGGGCCGTTCCATCCGTCCCGCGCCCACTGGATCTCGAGCTCGAGCGTCCGCTTCGCGAGATCGTTGGAGTTGGTGAACGACTCGACGCGTTCGATGCCGTCGGCATCGGTGATCACGAGCTCGTAGCGGTCGCCTTCTACGATCGATCGCACCTCGCAGCGCAGGTGCGTGCCTTTTCTTTCGAAGAACCAGATCATGGGTACGAACCTCCGGAGCCAACTACGGCTACAGCAAGGCCCGCGCCATCCTCGCGCGCCGCCGACGCATCGCCAGGCGGCTGCGCGCTGTTCCGTCCTGGCACACTGAGGCCGTATGTGAAATACGCGGCAATCTCCGCCGCGATGCGGCCGATCGCTTCTTCGAGCGTGTCGCCGCTCCCGAAATGATTTGCCGTGAACACGCTGATCACGACGTTCGTCCCTGGCGATTCGAGAACGCCGACGTCGTTCGCGATGTAAGGGAGGAAGTCGCCGGTCTTGTGCGGGATTCGGAACCCGCTCACGAGCCGCGGGATCCGCGATCGGTAAATCTGACCCCGCATGATCTGCAACATCAGATCGGATGACGGCTTGTCGACGAGCGAGCCGCGCTCCATTCGCTCGAGCAGGATTCCGATTTCACGAGCGGTGGACAATCCGTAGGGATGTTTGGCGGCGCGATGAAAGTCCGCCGCCGACGGCGCGGCGCGCAGCGCGTCGAACCACGCGCGCGATGGCGCCGGCGCGCGCGTCCTGGTCAAGCCGAGCGACTCCATCCGCCGGTTGACGGCGTCCGGCCCGCCGACCATCCGGTACAGCACGTCGGTTGCCGTGTTGTCCGACACGATGTTCATCAGGGTAACGAGATCCTTGACGGTTACGACGGCGCCCGGATCGAGGCTGCGCAGGATGCCCGTGCCGGGCAGGATGTCGTCTGCGGTCAGCGTGTACTTGTCGGTCAGCGCGAACTTGCCGTCCTTGATCTGCTGAAAGACCTCCACCATGAGCGGGATCTTGATGACGCTCATCGTGTCCATCTGCCGGTCGGCGTCGACGGCGATCTCCTCGCCTGTCTCGAGCGACTTCGCGTAGATGCCCCACGTCGCGTTCACGCTCCGGATGATGCGCTCGAGCGCGGCGTCGAGCCGCTGACGCGGCGTCTGCGGCGTTTGCGCCGGCTGCGCCGCCGCGGGTGCGGCCAGCGCCAGGGCGACGATGCCCACAAAGATCCGGGCCGCCGCCGCGGCGCTCGATTTCCGCAGCCGTTCGAGCCTGACGCCCGCCCGATGTCCCCAGAATCCATGCAGCGGTCCCATGAGGAAGTACAGAGGGCCGGCCAGCCACGACCAGCGAGCGGGAAAGACCAGCGCGACTGCCACGGACGCGAGCCCGACGGCGATGCTGATGAGATGGTGGCCGAGCGAGTATTTCAGCATCAGTCGTTCCTCATCCGAGAGGGCGAGCGCATCGCGCTGACGCCACGCGTGCGCGTAGAGCATGGCGAACGCGGCAAAGAGGACAACGAAGCCGAGGCTGTAGACGACCATCAGGCCGGGAAGCTGATCGGTCCTGATGTCGATGGTGACGTCCGGGCCGATCCCGAACCGCGCGAACACCATCGTCGCCATGAACTTGAGCGGGTACACGAAGAACAGCACGAGAAAGAGCAGCATGCCGTTGATGAAGACCGTGAACGGATCCTCCATCCCGTAACGGCGGAAGAACTTGTTGTGCTCGTACCAGATCCACGTGACGATCGCGAACGAGCAGGCGAACGGGATGAAGCCCCGCATGATGTTCATCAGCTCGCCGTAGCTCGAGGGCACGTCGAGCGAGACGACGAGCAGGGTCAGAGCGAACGCAAACACCGCGTCACTGAACGCTTCGAGGCGCGAGATCTCTTTGAGGTGCCTCATCGTCAGTTATGAGCTATGAGCTATGAGCTATGAGCTATGAGCTATGAGGTATGAGCTGTGAGCTGTGAGCTGTGAGCTCAATTCGTCGTCCCAACGAGTTTCGCGAGCTGCGCCGCGTCCACCGGCGTCGACGGCCCGTGGAACATCGCGTTGAAGAGCAGCTTGAAGGTCGCGCGGGGCTGCGTCCGGAAATCGACCTGGCTCGCGAGCGTCACGACCTGTCCCTTGCCGACGCGGAACGAGACCACGTTGGCCTGATCGCGAAGCAGTTCCTCCCCGAGCAGCCATCCGCTCGCGAGGATCGGTCCGGACTTCGGGTACCGCCCGACGACCTCGCCACGAATCGCGAATCCGGGCGTCAGGCGGTAGGCCTGGTCGGACTCGAAGAAGACCGGCCATGCGGCGGGCATGCCGAACGCGACCGGATGCGACGGATCGAACTCATTGTTCAGCAGCGAGCCCGGACAGTAGAAGAGCGACGTCGGCTCGATGACGCGGTCGCGCAGCGCGGCCGCGAGGCGTGCCGGGCTGGTGAAGGCCTCGCGCAGCGTGCGGTCGACTTCGGTCGCGGGCACCTGCTTCGTCTCGCCGGCGGCAGCGCCGCCGCCGAACCGTCGGCGTGAGGCTTCCGGAAGGACTTTCTCGATCGGAAGATCGAGCAGCTCGCGCGCCGTCTCGAGAGCCGATCCGATCGCGACGAGCGTGCCGCCGTTTCGGACCCACTCGGCGAGCTTCGTCCAGCCGGCGTCGCCGATGCCGTACGCCCACGCAAACTCCTTGTCGTGCGTCGCCGGGTCGAGGCCGCGGACGATCGTGTTCTTCGAGATTCCGGACGGCAGCACGATCGTGTCGAACCGCGCGAACCCGGCGGCCGCGTCATCAGGGGCGGAGACGATCTGATGGTTGAAGCCGTACTGCTCGAAGAGCCACATCAGCCAGCCGCCCGGCATATTGTTCGCGCCGCGCCAGAGGCCGATTCTCGTCTGCGGCTTCAGCCGGAAGCCGTCCACCTGCAGCGCCCGGCTCGCGGCATGCACCTCGAGGCCCGTTGCCGAAGCGGTCTCCTGCAGAGCCTTCGACGCCGCCGGCGTCGGCGCGACGATCCACGTCCCCGGCGCGAACGACTGGCCGTCGTTGTCGAAGCCGCGTGCGGCGCGGAGCACGGGAACGCCCGCTTTCTGCAGTGTTGCGACGGCCAGGAACGCGGCATTCGACTCCGGCCGGATCAGATACGCCCAGCGCGCGTTCGTCGGAATCGAAGCGCTCTTCGTCTCGGCCTTGGCTGCGTCGGCAAGGTTCGCCACGAACGGCGCATCGATCTGATCGACGTCGACGCCCATCAGCATCCCGAGCGTGTGTCCGGTGACGTCGTACGGCGGCTTCGGCGGCCCGCCGGGGAAGAGCCGCAGGTCCGGGTACACCTGCTTCTCGAGCATCGTCTTTGCGAACGCGCCATAGGGCTGCGCAACTTTGACGACGTGTGAGCCTGCGGCGTACTGCTTGCCGCCCGCCGTGAACGCCGCGCTCGCCCTGTGGACTTCGACCTGCGCCGTGCGAAGGATGTCGAGGAGCTCGCGCGCCTCGAACGGGTCGCGCTGCGACGCCGGGATCACGAACGCATACGGCCCCTCTTTACGGTTCGCCCAGTCGGCGTGGATGCGATAGAAATTCTCGAGCCAGTTCGTCCGGTACTTCGCGACGTGCGAGAGGCCGGCGAAGACCGCGGTAACGCCGTAGTCGACGATCTGTTTCAGCCGCCAGTCGCCCTGGCGGTACGGCACCGGGAAGTTCCATCTTGCTTCCTGCGGACCGAGCGGGCGATCGGCGCCAGCCGGGTTCACGAACGGATCGGCAAGATTCACGCTGGCGATCTCGGTCAGGATCCTGGGCTGTCCGTGATAGACCATGTACTGCCGCGCGGGCGTCCACAGATCGTACTGATCGGCGAATGCCACACCCGCTTTTCCTTCCGAGATCAGCGCGGTCGCCATCGCCTGGCCGACCTGCACCTGTCCCTGCGCGATGAGGGGATGCACGTTCCGGTCGTACGGATCCTCGTACGGCGGCACGAAGATGCGCGATCCGAGCGCGCCCTGCTGGTGCATGTCGTGCGTGATGCTCGGCTTGAGCCGGTT
>DATAFJ010000197.1:0-10223 GCA_036257535.1 Vicinamibacterales bacterium
TTCGTGTCGTAGTTGTGCCGCGTGGTGTCCCGCGTTTCCTCACGCTGATAATTGTTCGTGAGGCCGCCGGCGCCGCTGCCCGGCGTGTTCGGCAGCGGGAACAGGTCCAGCAGCTGCCGTGAGATCGGGTTGATCATTCCGTCCGGGATCTGATTGTTCGGGAACGGCGTGCGACTCGTGGGGGTCCCGTTAGGATTGTAGATAGTCTGCAGCGAGCCGTTCGCGTTGGTCGCCTGGCTGAAGTCGCCGCGGCGCATCGCCTCGCTCGGCACGCTGAAGAACGTGAACAGGCTCTGGGTGCTTCGATAACCCTCGTACGACCCGAAGAAGAAGACTTTGTCCTTCGCGATCGGGCCGCCGACAGTCCCGCCGTAGATGTTGCGGTTGATCGGCAGCTTCGGCGGCGGCGTGCCGCTGCCGAAGAAGTACGGCGTCGCGTTCAGCCCCTCGTTGTTGTGGTAGATGAACGCCGAGCCCTTCAGGTTGTTCGTGCCCGACTTGGTGATGATCGTGATCGCCGAGCCGCCCGCCATGCCCTGCTCGGCGTCGAAGTTGTTCGTCGAGACGTTGACCGTGTCGATGGTCTCGGCCGGCGACACGTACATATTGTGCGAGGGCAGCCAGATGTTGACGTTGGTCGCCCCGTCGGTCCGCGTCGCGTTGCTGTTGATCGCCTGGCCATTGACGTTGGTCATCAACGATCTCGCCGGCGTGTCCGTCTCGGCGTTCTGGAAGCGCATCGGCGTCGTCCCCGGCGCCAGGTTCACCAGTGCCTGATAGTTCCGGAACTGGTTCAGGGGCATTGCCGTGATCTCGGTGGACTTGAGCTCGGTGTGGATGTCCGCCGTGTCGGTCTGCAGCAGCCGCGAGAACCCTTCGACCGTCACGGTTTCGGTGAGCGTCCCGACCTCGAGCGCAACGTCAACGCGGCTCACCTGACCGACGCTGACCGGGACGTTCTGGCGCAGGATCTCGCGGAAGCCCTGGAGCGTCACCTTGACGTCATAGAGACCTGGCAGCACGTTGCCGATGCTGAAGTTTCCTTCTTCGTTCGTCGTGGCGTCGCGTGTGAGGTTGTTCTCCTTGTTGGTAATCGTCACCGTGGCCCCGGGGATAATCGCGCCCTGGGCGTCCGTCACGTTGCCGACAACGCTTCCGTAGAGAACCTGTGAGAGTGCTGGAGTAGCCGCGCCGCCAATGCCAATAATGATGGCGGTCAGGCCGATGACGCCGACGACTGTACGCAGACCCGAAAGAGCTCCTCGTGGCTGGCTCACACCTCTGCTCCTTTCAGGAAACACCCGCAGCGAAAGCGAAATTGACAGGGAGGTACCGGCCTCCGGCGGGGAGGCTAATCCTCTAGTCTTTTTATGTCAATGCCAATCAAGGTCGAGCTCCACTCCCATACCTCGGACGACCCGATAGACCGGATCCCCCACTCGGCTGCCCAGCTCATAGACCGAGCGGTTGAACTGGGCTACGCCGCGCTAGCGATCACGCTCCACGGGCGGCAGCTCAGCCTCGACCGTTTCGCCCCTTATGCCTCCGAGCGCGGCATCGTGTTGATACCCGGCGTGGAGGTGAGCATCGGGGGACGCCACGTCCTCCTCATCAACTTCCCCGCCGGCGCCGACAAGGTTCGTACGTTCGAAGACGTCGCCCGGTTGAAGCGCCGGGAGGCCCGCGGGCTGATCGTCGCGCCGCATCCGTTCTTTCCGGCCCCCTCGTGCCTGCGCGGGCTCATGGACGTTCATGCGGATCTCTTCGACGCGGTCGAGTACAACGCGATGTACGCGGCGGGGCTCAACTTCAACCGCCGCGCGGTACGCTGGGCCGCGCGTCACGACAAGCCGCTCGTCGGCAACTGCGACGTTCATCGGCTGCATCAGCTCGGCACCACGTGCTCGCTGGTCGACGCGGAACCGGACGGGGACGCGATCTGCGACGCGATCCGTTCCGGCCGGGTGCGGATCGCGTCGCACCCGCTCTCCTGGCCTACGGCGGTACGAACCTTCGTGGAGCTGACGATGGATGAGTGGCGATAGAACAGAATATAGAATTCAGAATACAGAATTTAGAATCCAGAATGCAGGAGTGGTATGCAGGTTCCTGCCATTCAGTATTCTGACTTCTGTATTCTGAATTCTCGTCTTACCGAATGAACGTGAACTTCTTCTGGCCCGAGAGGCCGCTGGCGAAGGGCCAGAAGAAGGCATCGGTCCGGGGGCGCGCGCGGGCGACGACGCGGACGTAGTACTCCCGGTTCGGCTCGAGTTTCGACGTGCGAAACACGGGGAGCCGGTCGAGCGTGGTCATCCACTGCCTTACGAGCGCCTCGTCTTCGGTGATGCGCGCGTCCTCCAGCCGGCCGTCCACGATCCGGGACAGGCTGTGGCGGCGGGCCAGGTTGTCGTACTCGACCGTGTTATCGACGCTGACGGTCGCGATCATCCGGTCGACCCAGATGGCCGACTCCACGCGGAGCTCGACCGTGTACGTGAACGTCGTGCGCAGGCCGCTGTAGATCGCGGCGCGCACATCTTCGGTGAAGCCGTTGTCGAGCTGAAACGAGACAAGCACCTGCCCATCCCTGACGAGCGGCGTGACGCGAATGCTGTCGGCGGCGAAGAGCGTCGCGGTCGATGCGATGACGCCGAGAACGACCAGGAGTCCGGGACCCTTCGAACGATCGCTACGCATGAAACCCACGCAACTTTAACATAGTGTTGCCGTTCAGCAGCCCTAAAGGGCTGCGCTACCTGAACACGACTGCCATCGTCGCGCGCCAGAACGAAAGGCGCGCATCGCCGAACGTCACCCCGGATTCCACGTCCGGTCCCGTCACGTTGCGAAAGTAGCGGAGGTCCCAGCTCAGCCCGACCCGATCGGTCAGAAAACCGGTTACCCCTCCACCGACGTTGATCGCGGCGAGATTCGTCGTGGGGTCGAACACGTTCGCCGGATCCGCTTTCCGCACGTACATGAGGCCGAACCCGCCGACGAGATACGGCCGCAGGGTGTACTGTGTCGTCCGCCGCGGCAGCGTGACAACGACGCTTCCCATCACCGTTGTCACTCCGCTATCGGTCACGATCGTCTGATCGCCCGACTCGAAGAACCCCGGGCCGAACCCTACGTCACCTTCGACTCCGAAGATGTTGCCCAGCCACTGGACGTTGCCGCCGTAGACGAAGTTCGGGTCGCCGGCCGCCTCTTCCAGATCGAGGAACGTCGTGCCGCCGCCGAACGTCAGGCCGAGAAACGGCCTGATCTGCCATTCGGCCGATGCGGCCCCCGGCATTAGGAGCGCCACAGCCAGGGCCAGGAAACGAAACCGCATGCGGCGAAACGTCGGCCCTCCTCTAGCCGACGAACAGACGCAGGAATACACGAGCCATCGGCGACGCGGTGACGTCGCCCGCGGCGAGCGGCGCCGGCGCGACCAGCCGATCGCTGTTCGCGAGCAGCACCAGCGTGAGCCCCCGGGCCGGCACTTTGATGATGAGCGACGACGCCGCGTTTTCGGAGACGCCGAACTGCCAGACGACGAGCTGACCGTTGTAGCTCTGGACGAACCAGCCGAGACCGTGCGGAAGCGCGACGCCATCGAACGAGACGGGGTTGGTCCACGCAGCCGCGAGCGTCTCGGGGCGAATCAACGTGTCCTTGCGCAGCGCGATGTCGAAGCGCGCCAGATCCTGGACCGTCGTGATCAGGCCGCTCGACGGCGACAGCGTCGTCGTTGGGTAGCTGCTGCGCGTCGCGCGGCCGCGCTTGTCGATCGAGTACGGCGTCGCCAGCCGCCGCAGCACGGCGTTGTACCGCTCGATGGTGGCCGGATCGAACACGTGCCCCAGCGGCGGAGGCGGCTGCGAGACGGCGTCGACGCCGGGCACCGAGTCGCGCATCGCGAAACGATCGAGCGTCGCCGCAAAGGTTTCGAGCAGCGAGTCGTCCTGGATGCATTGCGGGACGACCGTTGCGAGCGGCGCGAGGCGATCGGGGCGATAGGCGAACGTCAGGCCGGCCGCCCCAATCGACGTATGGGTCAGCAGCTCGCGCACGGTGGCCTCGGCCTCGGGGTTCTGGCGGTCGAAGCGCGCGATGCGATCGTCGAGCAGGAGGCGGTTTTCCTCGACGCAGCGCAGCAGGAACGAAGCCGTGAAAATCTGTGTAATTCCGTCGACGTGGAAGGGAGTGTCGGTCCTCACCGCGACGGAGCTCTCGATGTCCTGCAGGCCGAACGCCCCCTCCCACAGGATGGCTTCCTCGCCGACGATCGCCGCGGCCAGACCGGGGATTCCGGCCTGTCTGCGCAGCGCCTGCAGGTAGTTTTCGAAGAGGCTGAAGACCAGCTCGTCCCCGGCCGCCGGGCTGTGAGCCATCAGCAACGCAAGCGGGAGGACCAGCAGGCTTCGGCGCATTTGAGACGATTAATAATACTCAACCGTGCCGCCGCCGCGCTACTTTCACGCCGATTTCACACGTCTTAGTCTCCGGCCGGTTTGTGCCGCGGGATCCGCGCGATGTCGTCGGTCAGCGGGCCGTCCAGTTCGTCGTAGACACGGTGCAGATACCAGTCGACGAGGTAGATAGCGAAGGTCTCGGCGAGAGCCGGGTCGCCGCCCGTAATCGACTTCATCGGTCCCTCGAGGCTGGGCATGATGGCGGCGCGAGCGGCTTCGACGTCCATACCGTTCGCCTTCGCCTCCTTCCCCTGCCTCAGAAGCTCGCGGAAGACCGTCATCGTCGCGTGCAGCAGCGTCTCGTCCCGGAGCGGCTCGCCATGGCCCGGGACGATTACCGATGCGTCGAGCGCATCCAGACGCTCGAGCGTACGCAGCCATCCGCTCGGATACACGCTCAGCGCGAACGCAATCGGGTTCACGAGCAGGTCGCCGGTGATCAGGATCTTTTCGTTCGGGAGATACAGGAACGCGTCGCCCGGTGTGACCGCCCGTTCATGATGCAGAACCTGAACCTGACGGCCGCCCAGATCGATGTCGAGCCGATCCTTGAACGTCCGCGTCGGGAACGTGTGACTCACGTTCGTCTTCTGATCTAGGAAAAACCGATCTGCTTCGACGAGCTGCCGCAGCCTCGGAAGGCTGTCCGGCGGCGGACTCGCCGCCTCCGCCGCGGCGAGCTTCTTCTCGAGGCTCTTTACGTATGCGGGCAGCTCGGTCTCGAGGCCCGGCTTGTTGAACGCAAGAGCGGGGCCCATCATCATCTCGCGCGTCTTCTCGTGCGTGATGATCTCGATCTCCTGAAACGCCTTCTTGTACACCTCCGCGCCGTACCAGTGATCCCAGTGCCAGTGTGAATTGACCAGGTACTTCACCGGGCGGTCGGTCAGCATTCGGATTTGCGCGAGAACTGCGGCGGCCGCCGCCGGCGTACCGTTCGAGTCGAACACCAGGACGCCGTCGCGCGAGATGATCGCAACCGAGTTCCCGTCGAGGCCGACGTCGCCGTACCGTGGCGTGATGAACAGGACCACGCCGTCGGCGACCTGAACCTGCTTCGGGACGACTGAATATTCAGGAGGTGTCAGCGCAGGGATCAGAATCGCCGCGAGCAGGATCGATCGACGCATCCGCGGATTCTGAGAGGGGCGCAGCCGGAGCGTCAACGAGCGCGGGCCAGGACGCACGGCGCGTGGGACGGGCGAGTGTCCGTTTCCGCAACGCGCCCGTTCCGATAGCGCGCACTCGACGCGCGCCGAGCCCGGCCGCCGCTTCGCGTAATTCGTTCATCCGGCGTGGATTTGCGCCGCGGCGTGCGCCGGTATGCGTCATGCGAGTGTAACCGTTCCGGAGAACCGCATGGCGCATGACGTCCGCCTCGCATTTCGCACGCTCGTCAAGCAACCGGTCTTCGCTGGCGCGCTCATCGCGACGCTGGCGCTCGGCATCACCGCGGCGACGGTGATGTTCAGCGTGCTCTACGCGGCGGTGCTGCGGCCGTTGCCCTTCGCGGATCCCGACCGCCTCGTCATGCTGCTCGGCGTCTTCGGCCCCGACAAGCAGGTACGCGGCGCGTCCTTTCCTGAAGCAACCGACTGGCGGACCATGAACCGGACGCTCGCCGGGCTGTCGCTGTACGACGAAACGTCGCTCAATCTCCTCGTCGGAAACGAGGCGGTGCGCGTGGAGGCCGAGATGGTCTCGCCGAGCTACTTTCAGTTGCTCGGCGTCGAGGCCGCGCTGGGACGGACGTTCGGGCCGTCCGACGATCGTGTGCCGGATGAATCACCGGTGGTCGTGATCAGCGACGCGCTGTGGCGCGGGCGGTTCGGCGGGCGCCGCGACATCGTCGGCGCCACGATGACGCTGAACGACCGGCCGATGACCGTCGTCGGCGTGATGCCCGAGGGCTTCGCGGGCCTGTCGTTCGATACGGATCTCTGGTTTCCGTCGATGATGGTCTCGCTCACGTCCTCCCGATCCGTCGTCGAAACACGCGGCAACCGCTGGCTGGTGGTGATCGGAAAGCTGAAGGATGGCGTCACGCTTCAGCAGGCGCAGGAGGACTTCAGCCGGGTCGCCGCGGTGCTCGAGCGAGACCATCCCGACTTCCACCGCCAGCGCGGCGTGACGGTGTCGTCACTGCGCGAGGGCCTGCTCGGATCGACCGGGTCGCTGCTCGCTGCGCTCTTCGGCGCCGTGCTGCTGTTCCTGGCGATCGCGTGCGCGAACGCCGCCGCCCTTCAGCTCGCGCGGACGACGGCGCGGCGCCGCGAGCTTGCGGTACGGGCGGCGCTGGGCGCGCACCGCTACCATCTGGCGAGACAACTGCTCGTCGAGACGGTGACCCTCGGCCTGATCGCGGGGCTCCTCGGCGCGCTGTGCGCCGCGTGGAGCGTCGAGGCGCTCGGCCGCGTGCTTCCCGACGGCGCGCTTCCCCTCTACGCCACACCAGCCGTGGACGGCGCCGCGCTCGCGTTCGCGCTGGGCGCAGCGCTCGTCGGCAGCCTGCTGATCACCGTCCTTCCGGCGTTCGCGAGCATGCGGAGCGACCTCGCCGACGGGTTGAAGGATGGTGCGCGAAGCGCGGCATCGAGCCTGGGACGGATTCGGCGGCCGACGCCTCAACACGCGCTCGTCGTCGCGGAGATTGCGCTGGCGGTGACGCTCCTCGCGGCGGCTGGCCTCATGCTTCGGAGCCTCGACCGTCAACTGAAGATTCGCGTGGGCTTCGACGCCGATGGCGTGACGGTGGCGCGCGTGACCCTGCCCGGTCAGCGCTACACCCCGGAGGCGCGCGGTCACTTCGTCGATCGCCTGCTCGAGCGGCTGCGGGCCGATCCCTCGGTTGCGTCCGCCGCGATCGCCACGGATCTGCCGATGAGAGGCAACAACAGCGCGTCGACCATTCGCCCCGATCCCGCCAATCCAGACGCGACGATCCGTTACTACCGGCACGGTGTCACACCGCAATTCTTCGAGACGCTCGAGATTCCTCTCCTGCGCGGCCGGCGGTTTTCGGACGCCGATCGGCCCGGCACGCCGCTCGTCGCGATCGTTTCGGAAACGGCCGCACGTCGCATTTGGCGAGATGGGGAGGCACTCGGGCGCACGTTCGGTCTCAGCGCCGACGGCCCCTTGGTGGAGGTCGTCGGCATCGTGGCGGACGCGCGTTTCCGTGACCTGACGACCGATCTGGCTGGTTCGGGCACCGATCCGGACGTGTTCTTCCCCATCGCCCAGCGCTCCGACCGGGATCTGGAGCTGGCGCTCCGATCGCGCGACGGGCGACCGATCGCCGCGCAACGCATTCAGGCCATGGTGTCCCGCGTGGACGGCGGCCTGCCCGTTTACCAGGTTCAACCGCTGACCGAGGCGGTCAGGCAGCAGACGGCGACGCTCCGGTTCGGGTCCGCGGCGCTCACGATCTTCAGCTCGTCCGCGCTCGTCGTCGCCGCCGTCGGTCTCTACGGCCTGATCGCCTACATCGTGGGACGAAGCCGTCGAGAGATCGCGGTGCGGCTCGCGCTGGGGGCCGATGCGTCGCGGGTGGCGCGGATGGTCGTCGCCAACGCGATGATTCTCGTGGCGGCGGGACTGCTGACCGGGCTGGCGGGGGCGATCGTAGCGGCTCGCGCGCTGCGCGCTCAGCTCTTCGAGGTCGGAGCTGCCGATCCGGTGACGCTCGCGTCGGTCGTCGGCGTGCTCGCGGTCGCGTCGCTCGCGGCGAGCGCGCTGCCCGCCTGGCGCGCCGCGCGGACGGCGCCGCACCTCGCGCTCAAGGCTGAATGATCCGCTGCGCGTGCGTGTAGACGTTGAAGCCGCCGTCGCGCACGAACCCCAGAAGCGTGATGCCGGCCGCGTCCGCGAGATCTATCGCAAGGCTCGACGGCGCCGAGACGGCAGCGATGATCGGAACGCCGGCGAGAAACGCCTTCTGAACGATCTCGAACGACGCGCGGCCGCTCACGACGAGCGCCCGATCGGCGCGTGGCAGCCGATCGGCAAGGAGCAGCCGGCCGACCACTTTGTCGACGGCATTGTGCCGGCCGACATCTTCCGCCAGGCCGTCGCACGTCCCATCCGGCGCGAACAGTCCCGCCGCGTGCAGCCCGCCGGTCTCGTCGAACGCACTCTGACGGGCCCGGAGCCGTGACGGCAGCGTCGCGGCGCGCTGTGAATCGAGCGTCCAGGCGGCATCGATCCATGGCGCCTCGACCTGGAGCGACTCGATCGTGACGCGGCCGCACAGCCCGCACGAGGCATTCGCGACGACCTTGCGCTGCTCGGCCAGACGATCCTCGGCCGCTCGTCGCGCGCCGGATGCGAGCGCCACGTCGATGACGTTCGATCGACCCGGATGCGTTCGATCGACGCACGGCTCGATCGACACGACGTCGCCCGCGCTCCTGAGAATCCGCTCTGAATAAAGGAAGCCGGCCGCCAGGTGTCGATCGTCGCCGGGCGTGCGCATGAGGACGGCGAACGCCTCGCCGTCGATCCTGACTTGGAGCGGTTCTTCGACCGCTGCCGCGTCGGAGATCCGCTCCGACATGCCGTCGCGGACCCGCACGACCGACACGGGCCGATGAGGCGCCGCTTGCCGCTGATCCAGCATGCTACGGCTTGACCGCGGTGAACATGATTTCCACGAGACCGTCGGGCGCCACGAGACCGGCGCCGACCGTGGCTCGAGCAGGAAACGCCTCGCGGAAGATGCCGCGATACGCCTCGTTCATCGCCGCGTAGTCGCTCAGCTTCGGCAGATAGACGACGCCGTCGACCACGTGGTCCCAGCTGTAGCCGGCGGCTTCGAGCGCCTTGCCGAGACGCGCCAGCGTTTCGCGCGTCTGCGCGCGCGCGTCGGTTCGAGTCTCGTCGGTGATGCCGAGCATGCCGGACAGGTAGAGACGCTGTCCGGCCGAGATCGCCGGGCTCAGGTTCGGGTTCGGCGGCCGTCCGTCGCTGATCGCGCGGCGCGCCGCGGTGGACGCCGTCAACGTGACCTCGACGCCGAAGTCCGGCGACGTGAGGCCGGCGACGACGGTCGCGCGCGCCGGCGGTTCTTTGGGGAAGCGCGGCCGATAGGCGGCGTTCATCTGATCGAACGTCTTCCCGTCCGGGATGAAGACGCGCGACGACACGACGTGCTCGAGGCCCATGCCTGCCGCTTTCAGAATCTGCGCGGCGTTGTCGAGCACCGCGGCCGTCTGCGCGCCGGTGTCCCCTTCGATCAATGCGTTCGTCCGTGGATCGCGCGGGACGAGGCCGGAGAGAAAGAGCGTGTCGCCAGCCTTCACCCCGTAGTTGTACGGATTGGCAGGCTTCGGCCAGCCCTCCGGGTGAACGATCTGCCGCGGCGCTCCCTTCGGTACGGCGATCGCCGAAACCTCGACGAGCGCGCCAAAAAGGAGATCGCAGACAACCGTCGTCCGCGCCGGTTGATCGGCGGTGAAGTACGTCCGGTACGCGTCGTTCATCGCGCCGAAGTCTTCCGCGCGTTTGAGGTAGACCTGGACCGACACGACGTCGGCGAGACTCGACCCGGCCGCATCGAGCACCTGGCGAATGCGATCCACCACGCCGCGCGTCTGCGCACCGACGTCGGCGCCGACCACTTGTCCTTGCGCGTCGGTCGACAACGTGCCTGAGACGTAGATCAATCCGCCAGCCTTGACCGCCGGGCTGAACGGAAGCGGAAGAGCGGGACCAACGTGAACGATCTCTTTCCCTGCCGGCTGCATCGCACCGAGCTCC
>DATAFJ010000207.1:0-4517 GCA_036257535.1 Vicinamibacterales bacterium
CACCTTCGTCGACGACGACAATCAGCGGCGGCCGCATCAGGGCCGCTGGTGTTACGGCAAGACGCCCATGCAGACGTTGCTAGACAGCCTGGCGCTGGCGAAGGAGACGCTGATTGCCTCACCGCGCGCGAGGCCTCCAGGTGGAGGTGAGCCCGTGTCTTACGGTGCACTATCACGGACAGAGGATTGGCAAGTTCTTCCCTGACCTGCTGGTCAACGGAGTGGTCATCGTGGAGCTTAAGGCAACCCGCACCATCAACGCCGTGGACAAGGCTCAGGTGTTGAATTACCTGAAGGCACCGACGTGGAGGTCGGTCTGCTTCTGAACTTCGCCGCCGACAGCGGCCAGATCAAGCGGTTTCTGTTCGACAATCCGCGGAAAGCGGCCCGTCAGCCGCCGGTGGAGCTGGACGCCCACTTACGGACGCCGTGATCAGTGAAATCCGTGTAATCCGTGGCTGGCCGTGATCAGTGAAATCCGTGGCTCATTGTCGCGCCCGGAACCCGCGGCGTATTCTGTGGCCGATGGCCTTCCGCTCCGCCCTGTGGACGCTGCTTGCCGTGGCGCTTGCCGCGCCATCCGCGGCCCAGACGACGGCGCCCCTGCCGAAACTGACGCTCGAGGCGTATCCGCCGTCCGCGCGCGCGGCGCTCGGCGATGTCTATCGTGCCGCGGTGGCCGAGCCCGACAATGCCGATGCCGTTGGCGCACTCGCGAAGCGGCTTCATGCGTGGGAAGTGTGGGGCCCCGCGCACGACGTGTATGCGCGGGCACGCGCTCTCGCGCCGGCGTCGTTCGACTGGCACTACCTCGACGCCGTCGTCCTGCAGCGGCTCGCGCGCCAGCCGGACGCGATCGATCTCTTCAGAAAAGCGCTGGTGCTGACGCCGGAATACCTGCCTGCCCGCGTGAAGCTCGCGGAGGCTCTGCTCGAAGCGGGGCAGATCGATGAAAGCGAGCAACTGTTCGAGGCGCTCGTGAGAGAGCCGGCCGCCGAACCCGCGGCGCAAGTCGGGCTCGGCCGCATCGCTGCTGCCCGCGGCAAACACGACGCGGCCATCGCGCACTTCGACCGGGCGATCGTCCTCTTTCCGGAGCTGGGCGCGGCGCACTACGGTCTTGCCCTGTCGTACCGCGCGGCGGGCCGGCGCGACGCCGGGCGCGACGCGCTCGCGCGGCACAAGCAGTACGGTCCCCTCTGGCCGCGCATCGACGATCCGGTTCTGGCGGCGGTCGTCTCGCTGAAGGATGACGCAACCGCGCAGATGCGGCGCGGCATCGCGCTTGCCGACAGCGGAGACGTCGAAGGCGCCATCGCCGCGCTCGAGGGAGCGCTCGCGCGCGACGGGTCTCTGGTCACCGCTCATGCGACGCTCATCTCGCTCTACGGACGGACGCGCAACTGGGCCAGAGGCCAGGAGCACTACGAGGCCGTCGTCGCCAGCGGCGCGGAGCTGGGCGACGCGCATTTCGACTACGGCGTGCTGCTCGGGCTTCACGAGAAGTGGGACCTTGCCGCGGAAACGTATCGCAAGGCGATTGCGGTGAATCCCGCACACGCGCAGGCGCGCAACAACCTGGGACAGATCCTGGAGCGCGATCGGCGATTCGAGGAGGCTGCCGCCGAGTACCGGCAGGCCGTGGCCAGCCAGCCGGCGTTCCGCCTCGCGCGCTTCAATCTCGGCCGGATGCTCATCGCGCTCGGCCGGCCGGAAGAGGCAGTCGTCGAACTCCAGAAGCTGACGGAGCCGCGGGATGCGGAGTCGCCGCGATATCTCTTCGGCCTGGCAACCGCCCACGTCAGAGCCGGCCGGAAGGACGAAGGCATCAAGTGGGCCAGCGAGGCGAAGCGCCTGGCGGAGGAATACGGTCAGCACGACCTCGCGCGCGCAATCGAACAGAATCTCGCGCTGCTGAAATGAACCTCGCCGTTGGTGCAGGCGCTCTCGCCGCCGTCATTGTCATCGCCGCGCAGAATGCGCGGCCGCCGGGGCCGTTCGTCGAATCGGCTGCGGCCACGGGGCTGGACTTCACGCATGTCAACGGCGCGACCGGCCGCTACTACATGCCGGAGATCATGGGCGCAGGCGTCGCGCTGTTCGACTACGACAATGACGACGACCTCGATGTCTTCCTGGTTCAGGGAGGGCAGCTCGATGCCGTGACTACGAGCCGGCTCTTCCGCAGCGACGTGGTGCAGGGCGCGGACAGCCGGAAGCAGCTCCGCTTCACTGACGTGACCGAGAAGAGCGGATTGTCTCGGCACGCGTATGGGATGGGGACGGCCGTCGGGGACTACGACAACGACGGCGACCTGGATCTCTTCGTCACCGCCTTCGGACCGGATGCGCTCTACCAGAATCTCGGCAATGGCCGCTTCGCCGACGTCACGGAGGCGGCCGGCGTCAGCGATCCGCTCTGGACGACGAGCGCGGCCTTTCTGGACTACGACCGCGACGGCGATCTCGATCTCTACGCGGCCAACTACCTCGACTTCACGATCGCCGGCAACAAGGTGTGCCGCGACGCGGTCGGCGCGCTCGACTACTGCACGCCACGGGCCTACCGCCCCGTGCCGGATCGGCTGTACCGCAACGAGGGGAACGGGCGGTTCACGGATGTCAGCGAGGCGGCCGGCATCATGAAGGCAGACGGCGCCGGGCTCGGCGTCACCGCCGGCGACTACAACGGTGACGGCTGGCTCGATCTCTACGTCGCGAACGACGGCAACGGCAACCAGCTCTGGCTGAATCAGAAGAACGGAACGTTCGTGGACGATGGGCTGCTGTCGGGGGCGGGGGTGAACGCGGCGGGCAATCCGGAGGGCAGCATGGGCATCGCCTCCGGCGACTTCGACGCGGACGGCGACGAGGACCTCTTCGTCACGAACATCGTCGGCGAGACGTTCGTTCTTTACGTCAGCGACGGGAAGGGGAGCTTCGAGGACGCGAGGGTCAAGTTCGGGCTGGGGCGTCCAACGTCCGACTTCACCGGTTTCGGGACGGACTGGATCGATCTCGACAACGACGGCTGGCTCGATCTGTTCATCGCGAACGGCGCAGTGAACGTCGTCGAGGCGCAGCGCGGCGAACCGTTTCCATTCAGGATGCGGAACCAGTTGTTCAGGAACGTCGGCGGACGGACGTTCGAAGAGCTGCCGCCGCCGTTCGATCGCGCCGAGGTGAGCCGCGGAACTGCGTTTGGCGACGTCGACAGCGACGGCGACACCGACATCGTCGTCACGAACAACAACGGGAGCGTCAGGCTGCTGCTCAACCAGCTCATTACCAGCCCTGCGCGTGTCAACGCGCACTGGCTCGCCGTCCGGCTGCGCCAGGCGAGCGGGAATCGGTTCGGACTCGGTGCGAGGGTAGGTCTCGAGCGCGCGGGGCAGCCCACGCTGTGGCGCCGGGTCAAGACGGACGGCAGTTACCTGTCGTCAGTCGATCCGCGCGTCCACGTCGGCCTCGGATCGTCAGCGGCGGACACAGGGATGGCCATCGTCGTCGAGTGGCCGGATGGACAGAGCGAACGCTGGACAGACGTCAAACCCGATCGTCTCGTGACGCTCGAGCGCGGCAAGGGGTCGCAGAGATAGCGAAAAACGTGGAGTTACGCGAGCGCTCGCCGCCGGAGATGCGCGAGGACGACGACGAGACTGATCGCGCACGCGCTGACGATCGCGAGCGTCATGAAGTGTCTGTAGAGCGTCCGTCCCATCACGTCGAAGATCGTGAGCCCCATCAGGACCAGCGCCGCCGCCGTGAAAAGGCGCCACGGGGTATTCATCTCGTGCCAGCGGTCGACGGCGCAAACGACGGCCGGCGTGCCCAGCAGCAGCACGTAGTCCCACCCCTGCGGCGAGAGCAGCGGCACGAGCAACAGCAGCAATCCGATTTCGAGATAGTCGGGCCTCGCGAAGCGGCTGCGGCCGAGCCACACACCGATCGCGATACTGAGGAGCAGGACGGCGGATAGGCTCGCGAGCGTACCGGCGGTCGATCCGGCCCCGATCCACTTCGCCCACATCGACGCGAGCGAGACGTTGTCGGGATTCAGCAGGTTTGGCGCGGTGGATTCCGTGACCGTGCGGTACCAGTCGACGAGCAGGTCGAGGTTCCCCGACCAGCCGTACGCGGCGGCCGGTAAGGCCAGGCCAGCAAGAATCACGATGCCGCATGCCGCCGTGGCGGCGATGCCCTGCGTCGCCGCGATCCAGGGGACGAAAAGCACCGCATACGGTTTGACGAACAGCGCCAGACCGACGAGCACTCCGGCGGGCGCCTTGCGGTTCGCGTCGAGCTCCAGGAGTGCCCGCACGAGGACGGTTCCGAGCAGGATGTTCGACTGGCCAAGCGTCAACTCGTGCGCGTAGAACTTGCTCATCAGTACGACCGTCAGCCACGTCAGCGTGGAGATCGGCCGGCGTCTGTCGGGCAGCCCCCGAACCGACCACTTGATGAAGAAAATGAGCAAGACGACCGACAGCGCGTACCAGACGATTTTTGCCGGCTCG
>DATAFJ010000212.1:0-11587 GCA_036257535.1 Vicinamibacterales bacterium
CGCCCTTGCCGCCCTTCTTGGCCATTACTCGTATCCCCCCCTTCGTTCGGGTCTGTGATCGGAGGGCACCCACCGCATCGCGTCCGCTGCCTACCCGGCACGCCGAACAGCGCCTGCGGCGCCCTCACTCCGTTGGGCCAACTCTCACGCGCGGGTGCACGAGCACTGCTCGTCGCTTGTAAGAGGTCCGCATCAAAAAACGAGGGGTGTCAAACCTGTTGACACCCCTGGAACCCGTTGGACGGCACGCTTAGCGTTTCTTGCCGCCCTTCTTGCCGCCCTTTCCGCCTTTCTTCGCCATCGTTCCTCCTGGACCGAAGCAGCTCAGCCAGTTTCTGCGTACGACCTTGTCGCTACAGGTGGGCTGAGCCACCGGTCGTCATACAAGATGTAGATTGTGCATGAGAAAAAATCACTGTCAAGCACAAAGTGGCCGAAAAGTCAAAAATCTTGCACACCGAGTGACGTTTCGGCACGAGATGCGTTGCACTGTAGGCGCGCTGCGGATCAACAGAGCGCAAAAACCATCAAACGCAGAGTTCACGGAGATCACTGAGCGTGTGTTTCTATTGACCGAGCTCTCAGCGTTTAGGGCGTAAGCCGTTCGAGGGAGCGCAGCGCCGCCGCTCGCATCGCGGCGCCGCCGCCGAACACGCGGGCCGCCGCGCGATACATCTCCACGGCCGCCGCACGGCGTCCTGCGCGCTCGTGGAGCGCGCCGGCATCGATGTACGCGGCGGCGACGAGGCTCGGCGGCGCACCGGCCGGCGCGTTGAGCGCGCGATCGAGCTCGGCGAGCGCCTTGGCGTCGACGCGACGGGCAGCGAGCGCGCGGCCGTAGCGGGCGCGCGTCACGAAGTCGCGCGGCGCCAGCCTCACCGCCCGTTCGAGCGATGCCGACGCCGCGGCGGCGTCGCCTCGCTCGAGGCGCCGCAGCCCTTCGAGCGACAGGCGCGTCGCTTCCGCGGCGCGCGCATCGGGCTTGCGTCTCAGCGCATCGGTCGCGCGGTCGCGCACGTCGTCGGGATCGTCCGCAGGGGCGACCGCGGCGGCGGAGGTGTACGCCGCGACGGCGTGGGACCGAAACCCCAACCGATCGTAAGCGGCGCCGAGCTCGAACTGCGTATTCGCGAGCGCGCCCGTCGGGCTGTCTGAGCGCGCGGCGACGATCGCCTTGAGATGCTCGACGGCGCGGTCGGGCTCCGCCAGCGCGTTCAGACGCCTGGCAATGCCGAGGCGAGCCTGGGTTTCGGCCAGCTGAGGAAAAGCGAGCTTGTGCGCCTGCGCGGCGGCGAGCACCTCTTCGTATGTCGCGAGGCTTGCCGGGGCGTCATGGAAGTAGACGTCCTGCACGTGGGCGACCTGGAGCGGAAAGAGCGGGTTGGAAGGGTAGCGCTCCTGCAGTCCCTCGAGCAGGGCGAGCGCCCTGTCGGGCCGCTGCTCGTACCAGAGATACACAATATGCAGCTGGTAGTCCGCTTCCCCTTGCAGCAGCTCGCCGCGGTTCTGCGCGCGCAGCATGCCGTCGAGGCCTTCGACGCGGTCGCCGCCGGGCAGCAGAAAGAGCCAGCGGAGAAACTTCGCCGACATCGGCGCGACGTCGGCGTAGTACTTGTAGAGACCTATCCCGAAGTAGGCGTCGTTCAACTGCGGATCGAGCGCAACCGCGCGCTCGAGCGCGTCCTTGATCCGCTTGCCGTCGCGCGCCGCCGCGAGGCGCTCTTCGCGAAGCACGCGCCACTGCACGCGCGCCGCGTACGCACCGCCCAGGTAGAACCATCCTTCCGCGTCGTCCGGCGACCGCTCGGTCCAGGCCTCGGCCGCTGACACCGCGCGCTCGACGGCGTCGCGAAACGTCCCGTCGAGCGCGACGTTGTGCGGATCGAGCTGGATCCGCCACCAGAGCGCCGTCGCACGCAGTACGCCGCAGGCCTCGGGCGGCGCCTGCGCGGTGGTGCTGCCGCACGCGCGATCGAGCTCCGCTTCGGATCGATCGAACCGTGCTTCGAGGATGGAATCGTAGGCGCGCGCCAGCGCGTCCGATCCGCGCAGCCGCCGCGAAGTGGGCTCAGCGGCCAGCCCCGCGCTGACGATGGTCGCCGCCGCGCCTACCAGAACCGCCGCCTTGGCTCGCCGAAGCGCCAGCGGCGCGAAGGCGGCCGTTTTCATGTAAGCGTGGTCCTGAGCTGTTGCTTTTCGGCGTGGCGCTCGAGTGCCAGTGTGATGAGCCGATCGAGCAGCGCGGAATACGGCACGCCGCTCGCCTCCCACATCTTGGAGTACATGCTGATCGTCGTGAACCCGGGAATGGTGTTGATCTCGTTGATGTAGATGGCGCCGTCGGTGCGGCTCAGGAGGAAGTCGACGCGGGCCATGCCGGCGCAGTCGATCGCCCGGAACGCTTCGACTGCCTGCCGGCGAATCGTCTCCGCCTGTTCGGGCTCGAGCTCCGCCGGGATGATCGATTTCGAATCGTCGTCCAGGTACTTGGCCTCGTAGTCGTAGAACTCCCGGGACGGGACGATCTCACCGGGGGTTGACGCCTCGGGTGTGTCGTTGCCCAGCACGGCGCACTCGATCTCACGGGCGTCCGGAATCGCCGCCTCGACGACAAGCTTGCGGTCGAACTCCGCGGCGAGATCCATGGCCCCGGCGAGGGCGGAGGGTTCCTTGACCTTGGAGATTCCAACGCTGGAGCCGAGGTTCGCCGGCTTCACGAAAAGCGGCAACCCGAGCGACTCGAGGAGCCGCGAGGTGACCGCCGATGGATTCTCGATCCACTCGCGACGCAGCACGACCTCGTAGGGCCCGACGCGCAGCCCGCGCGACGCGAAGAGGACCTTGGCGATCGCCTTGTCCATCCCGGCCGCCGAGGCCAGAACGCCGGCGCCGACGTAGGGCATCCCGGCCAGCTCGATCAATCCCTGGACCGTGCCGTCCTCTCCGTATGGGCCGTGCAGAACCGGAAACAGAACGTCGAGCGAGAGACCGGTAATCGTGACGGCGCCGCGAGGCGTGTCGACGGCTTTTCCGTCGCCGCGGTTGATGGCGAGCATCGTCTCCTCGCCCGGTCGCGGCACCAGATGGACCTCGCGCCCGGCGCGGACCGGCCTGGCGGCCTCCAGGCGCGCGTGCTCGATGACCTCGGCCGCCGATGCCGCCAGCGGCGGACGATCGGCCAGCGTCCAGCGACCGTCCTTTTCGATGCGAACCGGGACCGGATCGTAGCGGGCGCGATCGAGGTTCGCGAACACAGCAGCCGCCGACGCGAGCGACACCTCGTGCTCTCCCGAACGGCCGCCGTACAGCACGCCAACCCGCAGACGCTTCACAATGTTGAATGCTGAATTCTGAATGCTGAATTCGACGTTCCGATCATTATAGAAGAAGGGGAACGTGCCGACGGCTTACTCTTTCGACCTGATCGGCCGCGACGGGGCCGCCCGGCGCGGGCGCATCACGACACCGCACGGCGTGGTGGAAACCCCCGCCTTCATGCCGGTCGGCACGCGCGGCGCCGTCAAGGCAATCACCGAGCGCGACCTCGTCGATCTCGGCGCCGATATCATCCTCGGCAACACTTACCACCTCTTTCTTCGTCCCGGCGACGATCTCATCGCCCGAATGGGTGGCCTGCACCGGTTCATCGGCTGGAGCCGTCCTCTGCTCACCGACAGCGGCGGCTACCAGGTCTTCAGCCTGGCCGCGATCCGGCGCGTGGATAACAACGGTGTGAGGTTTCGATCGCATCTCGACGGCGCGGAGCACCAGTTGACGCCGGAGCGCGCCGCCGACATCCAGGTGCAGCTCGGCTCCGACATCGCGATGGTTCTCGACGAGTGCGTCGCGTCCCCGTCGTCACCCGATGCCGCGCGCGCCGCGATGGAGCGGACGCATCGCTGGGCGGCTCGCGGCCGCGCCCGGTTCCAGGCGCTGAGCGAAGAGAGCCGCGCGCGGCTCGATGGCGTCCGCGTGAGCAACCCCGGACAGGCCCAGTTCGGCATCGTCCAGGGAGGCGTTCACCCGGAGCTGCGCGCAGAGAGCGTTCAGCGGACCGTCGAGGTCGGGTTCGAGGCGTACGCCATCGGAGGTCTCAGCGTCGGCGAGCCCGTCGACGTCATGTACGACGTCGTCGCTCACACCGCGCCGCTTCTTCCCGACGACCGGGCTCGCTATCTGATGGGAACCGGGATGCCGGACGACCTCATCGAGTGTGTCGCACGCGGCGTCGACATGTTCGACTGTGTGCTCCCGACCCGGAACGCAAGAAACGGCCAGCTCCTCACGCGCGAGGGGCGGATCGTAATCAAGAACGCGCGATACGCGGACGATCCGAAGCCGCCCGATCCGGACTGCGAGTGCTACACCTGCCGCCGCTTCTCACGCGCGTATCTTCGCCATCTGTTCCTCTCGAACGAGATGACCGCGGCGACCCTTAACACCTTGCACAATCTGCACTTTTACCTTGACACGATGCGGAGGGTAAGGGAGGCTATAATGTTTGGAACGTTTGAAACGTTCCGACAGGATTTCCACCGAACCTTTTCTCGCACACGCACGGTTGAATGACCCCGAACGCGCTGTCGCAGCTTGTCTTTTTCGCGATCATCCTCGGCATCTTCTATTTCATCGTGCTGCTGCCCGCGAAGCGGCAGCGGCAGAAGGTGCAGGACTTTCAGTCCCACCTCAAGGTTGGTGAGCACGTCGTGACCACGAGCGGGATCTACGGCCAGATCACGAAGGTGGACGATCGGTCCGTGCAGCTGCAGATCGCCGAGAAAGTCAGGATCCAGATCGCGCGCGCCGCCATCGGTGGGTACCAGGGGCAGGAGCCGGTCGTCGCCGAACCGCAATGAACAAGAACATTCGCTGGAAGCTCACAACGATCGCCATCGTGACCGCCCTGGCCGTATGGGCGTTCTATCCACCCGGGCGGAAGATCCGGCTTGGCCTCGACCTCAAGGGCGGTGTCCATCTCGTCCTGCGGGCCCATACCGACGACGCGCTCCGGCTCGAGACCGAGTCGACCTCCGAGCGCCTGCGTCAGCGCCTCCGGGAGCGAAACATCAACGTGAGTGGCGTACAGATCGTGGATGCGACGAGCTTCCGCGTCGACGGCGTGCCTCCGGCGCAGGACGCCGAGTTCCGCCGGTTGGGGGACGACGAGACGGGCGCGGCGTTTACGCGCGCCTCGGGCGTCGGCTCGTACACGTTCCGGCTGCGCGAGCCGGTCATCACGCAGCTTCGGCGCGATTCGGTTCGGCAGGCGCTGCAGACGATCGAGCGCCGCGTCAACGCCCTGGGCGTCGCCGAGCCGATCGTCGCCGAAACCGGATCGGGCGGGGACCGGATCCTCGTACAGCTCCCGGGCGTCACCGACGTCCAGCGCGCGAAGGACATCATCCGGTCGACGGCGCTCCTCGAGCTGAAGATCGTCGAGGATGGCCCCGCCGCGTCGCGGGAGGCGCTCCTCGCTACGCGCAACAATCAGGAGCCGCCCGACATGGAGATGCTCCCGGGCACGAGCGATCTCACGACCGGCGAGCGCCCCGAAACGGTGTACTACCTCCTCAGGAAAGTCGCGGCGGTTACCGGACGCGATCTGCGGAACGCCCGGGCGACGCTCGATACGAACAACATGCCGGCGGTCGGGTTCTCGCTGAACCGGGAGGGCGCGCGCAAGTTCTCCGCGGTCACCGGCGCCAACATCGGACGGCGGCTCGCGATCGTCCTCGACAAGCGGGTGGTGAGCGCGCCGACGATTCAGGGGCAGATTTCGGACGAAGGGATCATCGAGAGCATCGGGACGTCGCAGGAGGCCGCCGATCTCGCGCTGGTGCTGAAGTCCGGCGCGCTGCCGGTCTCGCTGACCTACCTCGAGGAGCGGACGGTCGGTCCCAGCCTGGGCGCCGATTCCATCCGCGCCGGGGTCTTCGCGTCGGTCGGCGGCATGGTCCTCGTGGCGCTCTTCATGCTCGTCTATTACAAGCTGGCGGGCATCAACGCGATCGTGTCGGTGGTGATGAACCTCCTGATCCTCCTCGGGTTCATGGCCTACATCGGCGCCACGATGACGCTGCCCGGCATCGCCGGGTTCATCCTCACGATCGGCATGGGCGTCGACTCGAACGTCCTCATCTTCGAGCGAATCAAGGAGGAGCTTGCCGCCGGCAAGAGTCCCCGAGCCGCGGTCGCCGCCGGATTCGATCGGGTCTTCCTGACGATTCTCGACACGCACGTGGCGTCGCTCGTCGCCGCCTTCTTCCTCTTCCAGTTCGGGACCGGACCGATTCGCGGCTTCGCGACGACGCTCTTCTTCGGGTTGCTGTCGAACGTTTTCACCGCGGTGTTCGTCTCGCGCGCGCTCTTCGAGGCGATCCTCTCGCGCCGGACCGTCGCGAGGCTGAGCATTTAGATGCAGATACTCTCGAACACGAACTACAACTTCCTCCGCTGGCGCTGGCACGCGCTCGCGCTGTCGGCTGTCGTCATTCTCGCCGGCCTCGCGGCCGTCTTGCGGACCGGGCTCCCGCTCGGCATCGACTTCTCGGGCGGCACAGCGATCGTCCTCAAGTTCGAAAAACCTGTCAGCGAACAGGCGGTCCTCGACGCAGTGGGCCAGGTCGGCGGCGAAAAGACGGTGCAGCGGTACGGCGAGCCCGGGGATAACGAAGTCCTGATCCGACTGCCGGAACTCGTCGCCGAGCAGGGCGCGAGCCTCGAGCAGGGCGCGCGCGGCGTCCTCGAGAGGCTCAAGAGCGCGAATCTGGGCAACTTCGAGGTCCGGAGCACGGAGATCGTCGGCCCGGTCATCGGCCGCGACCTGCAGCGGAAGGGCATTCTCGCGACGCTCGCCTCGATTGTCGGCATCACCGCGTACATCGCGGTTCGTTTCCGCTTCAGTTTCGCGGTCGGCGCGATCGTCGCCACGCTCCACGACATCTTCGTCACGCTCGCCTTCCTCAAGTTTTTCGGCTACGAGCTGTCGCTCAACATCGTGGCGGCGCTCCTGACGATCACCGGCTACTCGGTCAACGACACGATCGTCATCTTCGATCGCGTGCGCGAGAACCTCCGGTCGATGCGCCGCGACGCGCTCGAGCAGGTGGTCAACGTGAGCGTCAACCAGACGCTCGGCCGCACGATCATCACCGCGGGGACGACGTTTCTCACGGTGCTCTCGCTGTATCTGTTCGGCGGCGAGGTTCTCGAGGGGTTTGCTTTCACGATGCTCGTGGGTATCGTCAGCGGCACCTACTCAACAATCTTCATCGCCTCGGCGATCGCGATCATCCTGAGTCAGCGCGGCACGGCGAAACCCTCGCAGACCCAGGCGCAGGCGTCCCAGGCCGCCGCCGAGCGCCCGCGGAAAAACCGCGCGTAGTTCCTTCTTGTGACTGTCCTCGCGGCGGTCATCCTCGGGATCGTCCAGGGGTTGACCGAGTTCCTGCCCGTTTCGAGCTCGGCTCACCTCATCCTCGGCCGCGCTTTCTTCGGCTGGGACGCCGGCGCGCTGGGGCTCGCCTTCGACGTCGCCTGCCATGTGGGGACGCTCGCGGCGGTCGTGATGTTTTTCCGCGTCGAGATCGGACGGCTCGCTGCGGCGGTGCCCCGGTTCCTCGCGCCCGATCCCACCGCACGTTCGCTCAGGTTGATCGCGATCGGGACGCTGCCTATCGTGGTCGCCGGCCTGCTCTATACGGACGCCGTCGAGCACGCGCTGCGCACGCCGCGTGTTGCTGCGTGGACGCTGGGGATCGGCGGCATGCTGATGATGGTTGCCGAGCGCGCGCGCCGCAGCGATCGCGCCGAGGACTCGCTGGGCTTTGGGGGAGCGCTGGCGATTGGCCTCGGCCAGGCGGCGGCGCTCATACCCGGGTTGTCGCGGTCGGGGACGACGATCAGCATCGGGCTGCTGCTCGGCCTGCGTCGCGACGCGGCCGCGCGGTTCACGTTTCTCCTGAGCATCCCGGCGATCGTGGCGGCCGCGGGGAAGGAATCGCTCGAACTGGCCGACATCGGACTTACACGCGACGCCGCGGGGCTGTTTGCCGTCGGTATGATTGTGTCGGCCGTCGTCGGGTATCTGACAATCCGGTTCTTCCTGCGGTACCTTGCCGGCCACCGGCTCGACGCGTTCGCGTACTATCGGTTCGCGCTCGCAGCCGTGACGTTCATTTGGCTCGCGACGAACTAAAGGACCAGAGACCGGGGACCAAGGAACCAAGGACGAGCAAGTGTTTCAGTGGCTTCGACGCAGCTTCGTGACCGGCTTCTTCGTCGCCGTGCCGCTCGTCGTCAGCGTCGTCGCCTTCGTCTGGATTTTCCGCTGGGTGGATGGCACCACCGGTCCGTTATATGACCGATGGCTCGGACGCGAGATTCCCGGTCTGGGCATCCTCACCACGGCCCTGGCGATCGTGCTCGTCGGTGCGGTGGCGACCAACGTCGTCGGGAAGCGGCTGCTGCAGCAGGCGGAGGGGTGGCTGCTGCGCGTGCCGGTGTTCCGGACGGTTTATGCGCCGGTCAAACAGCTGGTCGTCGCGTTTTCACCCGACAACGAGTACGGCTTCAAGCGGGTCGTTCTGATCGAGGACGCGTCGGCGCGCTTCCAGCTTGGCTTCCTCACGCGGGAGTTCACCGTCGATCGGGGGCAGGGACTGGAACCACTGGTCGCCGTGTATGTGCCGACCAATCATCTGTACCTGGGTGACGTCGTCATCTGTCCGCGGGACCGCGCGTCATTCCCGGACATCACGGTCGAAGAGGGCATCCGGATCTTTCTGACGGGCGGCATGGCGCTCAACGCGCGACTGCGCGTACGCCGCGGCGACGACCGCGTCCACGACTTCCGCGTATAGCGGAGCTGATGGTAGTATCAATGATTTCTGTGTCTCGAGAGGTGTCATGACGGGGATACGTATCGCGCTCGCGGCGGCGCTGGCGCTGGCCATCTGGTTCGGGGGTGCCGGCGTTCACGTGTCGGCGCAGGCGCACACGCAGCCGCAGACGACGACCGAGCCGCCGGTCAACCCGGGTCAGATCCAGCATCACGGGAGCGAGGCGGACCTGGTTCTGCCCGATCTGAGTCAGGTGTCGTTTGCCGGCATCTCGTCGCAGACGCTTCTCCTCTCGGGCCTCGGCATCTGCGTCCTCGGGCTGATCTTCGGGCTCGTCATCTACACGCAGCTCAAGAACCTGCCGGTGCACCGCTCCATGCGGGAAATCTCTGAGCTCATTTACGAGACCTGCAAGACATACCTCATCACGCAGGGCAAGTTCATCCTCATCCTGGAACTGTTCATCGGCGTGATCATGGCCTTCTACTTCGGCGTGCTGCGCGACTTCTCGCCAGTCAAGGTGGCCGTCATCCTGCTGTTCAGCCTGATCGGGATTGCCGGCAGCTACGGCGTGGCGTGGTTTGGCATCCGGATCAACACGTTTGCGAACTCGCGGACGGCGTTTGCGGGGCTTCGCGGCATGCCGTTTCCGATCTACGACATCCCGCTCAAGGCCGGGATGAGCATCGGGATGCTGCTCATCAGCGTCGAGCTGTTCATGATGCTGTGCATCCTGCTCTTCATCCCGCGGGACTATGCCGGCGTCTGCTTCATCGGGTTCGCGATCGGCGAATCGCTCGGCGCGGCGGCGCTGCGCATCGCGGGCGGCATCTTCACGAAGATCGCCGACATCGGCTCCGACCTGATGAAGATCGTCTTCAACATCAAGGAAGACGACGCGCGGAATCCCGGCGTCATCGCGGACTGCACGGGGGACAACGCGGGCGACTCGGTCGGGCCGACCGCGGACGGCTTCGAGACCTACGGCGTGACCGGCGTGGCGCTGATTTCGTTCATCGCCCTCGCGGTGACCGACCCGGTCGTGCAGGTCCAGCTCCTCGTCTGGATCTTCATGATGCGTGTCATGATGATCATTGCCAGCGGCCTGTCGTACCTGCTGAACCACGCGATCGCGAAGGCGCGGTACGGCGACGCGGCGCAGTTCAACTTCGAGGCGCCTCTGACCTCGCTCGTCTGGCTGACCTCGTTCGTGTCGGTCGCGTTGACGTTCGTGGTGTCCTACTGGCTCATCCCGGATCTCGGCGACGGCTCGCTCTGGTGGAAGCTGTCGGTCGTCATCACGTGCGGCACGCTGGCGGGGGCGATCATCCCCGAGCTCGTCAAGGTCTTCACGTCCACCGAGTCGGCCCACGTGCGCGAGGTCGTGACCTCGTCGCGCGAAGGGGGGCCGTCGCTCAACATCCTGTCCGGCCTCGTCGCCGGTAATTTCAGCGCGTACTGGCTCGGCATCAGCATCGTCGCGCTGATGGGGATCGCCTACTGGGTGAGCCTGCAGGGGCTCGGCGCGCTGATGATCGCGCCCGCGGTCTTCGCCTTCGGTCTCGTGGCCTTCGGCTTCCTCGGCATGGGACCCGTGACGATCGCGGTCGACTCCTATGGCCCGGTCACCGACAACGCCCAGTCCGTGTTCGAGCTCTCGGTCATCGAGTCGCTGCCCGGCGTCCGGCAGGAGCTCAAGCGCGACTACGGCTTCGACGTCGATTTCGCGCGCGCCAAGCACATGCTCGAGGAGAACGACGGCGCGGGCAACACGTTCAAAGCCACGGCGAAGCCCGTGCTCATCGGAACGGCGGTCGTGGGCGCCACGACGATGATCTTCGCGATCATCATGCTGCTGACGGCGGGTCTGCAGCCCGAGCTCGTGCGGAACCTGTCGATCCTGCACGCGCCGTTTCTCCTGGGGCTGATCTCGGGCGGCGCGATGATCTACTGGTTCACGGGCGCATCGACGCAGGCGGTCACGACGGGCGCCTACCGCGCCGTCGAATTCATCAAGGCCAACATCCGGCTGGACGGTGTCGAAAAGGCGTCGGTTGCCGACAGCAAGAAAGTCGTCGAGATCTGCACGCAGTACGCGCAGAAGGGGATGTTCAACATCTTCCTGACGGTGTTCTTCGGCACGCTGGCCTTCGCGTTCTTCGAGCCGTACTTCTTCATCGGGTACCTGATCTCGATCGCGCTCTTCGGCCTGTTCCAGGCGATCTTCATGGCGAACGCAGGCGGCGCGTGGGACAACGCGAAGAAGATCGTGGAGGTCGAGCTGAAGGAGAAGGGCACGCCGCTCCACGCCGCGACGGTCGTCGGCGACACGGTCGGTGATCCATTCAAGGACACGTCGTCGGTCGCCATGAACCCGGTGATCAAATTCACGACGCTCTTCGGCCTCCTGGCGGTCGAGCTCGCGGTTCAGCTGGCGGCCGAAGCCGGCGGCGGCGTGAGCCTGTTGCTGGCGGCGATCTTCTTTGCCGCGTCACTTTTCTTCGTACGCCGGTCGTTTTACGGCATGCGGATCGGCGCCGAGGCCAAGGGCTCCTAGCCCCGTCCGGGCCGGAAATCGGGGTTTCATGCTGATCCGTTTTGTCACGGTCGGTGTCTAACCACTGGTAGTCAGTTTCGTTGACACCCGTTTTTCGGACTGACTATACTTGGCGCTCTTTTGCGGGCGCCGCGGGTTGGTCCCGGGAGGGGGGCCCCGGGATCGTCAGGCGGGGACCAGGGAGTTCCCG
>DATAFJ010000217.1:0-3782 GCA_036257535.1 Vicinamibacterales bacterium
AAGGCGGAAGCGGCGCCCTTCCAAACGCGATCGAGCGCGCCGACCGGGCTCGCTACCAGGAGGTGACCTGCCGGTCTGCCCTCAATGCCGTCAAGGGCATGCCCTTCAACTGGACGCTCAACCCGTACCGCGGCTGCACGCACGCGTGCCACTACTGTTTCGCGCGCCGCTACCAGACGCAGTTCGAGCTCGGATCAGACGACGAGTTCTCGTCGGTGATCTTCGTCAAGGTCAATCTGATTTCGGTCCTGAAGCGCGAGCTCGATCATTTCTCTTGGACCCGGGAGGAGGTCGCGCTCGGTACGGCGACCGATCCGTATCAGCCGATCGAGGGCCACTACCGATTGACGCGGCAGTCGCTCGAAGCGCTCGCGCGAAGCCGGACGCCTGTCGCGCTCGTGACGAAGGGGCCGATGGTCGTTCGCGACAAGGACGTGCTCCACGATGTCTCGAGGCAGGCAAGCTGCACCGTCTGCGTGAGCGTTCCCAGCGTCGACGAACTCGCGTGGGAAAAGATGGAACCGGGGACGGCGCCCCCGCTTCAGCGTCTTCGCGCCGTTCGCGAGCTCTGCGACTCAGGCGTCAGGGCGGGTGTCCTGATGGCGCCAATCGTTCCCGGAATCTCGTCGCAGCCTTCCAAGATCGAACGGACGATCAAGGCAATCTCCGAGCATGGCGCGGCCTTCGTCGGCGCGAACGTGCTTCACCTCGAAGGCGGCACGCGCGACCACTTCATGAAGTTCCTGTCGGCGGAGTACCCGGAGCTGGTGGAGGGATACGGCCGGCTGTATGCGGGACGGAAGTACGCACCGAACCACTTCCGGGACGAAGTCCGGAAGGTGGTCTCGTCGCTCGAGGCGAAGTACGGCCTCGCCGATCGGAAGTTCGACGACGATAAGGATGCCGAGGCGCCGGCCTCGGCTGAGCCGGCTACGCCTGAACAACCGACGCTATGGGATCGGCCCCCGCGACCACGATCTTCCCGTCGAGGGACATGACGCGATACAACGGACCGGCGTGCCAGCTTCCGCTGATCGGCAGCTTCACGCGCTCGTCGATCAGCCGCTTGAGGAAGCGCGCGCCATAGGCGAGGCTGTAGCCCTCTTGGACGAGGAGCTCGACCACGCCGGGCTCCACGTCGAGTCGTTTGCCGGCGCGCGCCAGCGTCGCCGCAAGTTCGTCCAGCTCATGACAGGCGATCCGCCGCACTTCGTCGTGCGTGAGCGGCGAGAACAGAACCACCTCGTCGATGCGGTTCCGGAACTCGGGCGAGAACCGCCGCTCCAGCTCGCGGAATACATCGGCTCTCACCTGATCGGCGCCCACCTGTTTCGAGAGGAAGCCGAGCGGGTTGGACAGCTGCCGGAAATGCTCCGAGCCGAGGTTCGACGTCATGATGACGACGGCGTCGCTGAGGTAGACGCGCTTGCCGCGTCCGTCGGTGAGCCAGCCCTCGTCGAACGCCTGCAGGAACAGATTCAGGAGGCTCGGGCTCGCCTTCTCGACTTCATCCAGAAGGACGACCGAGTACGGGTTGTCGCGCAGCTGATTCGTCAGCAGGCCGCCCCGCTCCGATCCGACGATGCCGCGCGGCATCCCGATCATCTTGTCCACCGAGACGGCGCCGTCCTGGTACTCGGACATGTCGAGCCGGATCAGCCGCTTCTCGTCGCCGAACAGGAACTCGGCGACCGCCTTCGCCAGCTCGGTCTTTCCGACACCCGTCGGTCCGAGGAACAGCAGGACGCCGTCCGGACGATCGAAGCCATCCTTGAGCGGGCCCTTGTTGAGCACGAGCCGATGGGCGACGGCGCGAATGGCCTCCTTCTGCCCTACGACCCGTTGCGCGAGCCGTGCCTCGACGTCTTTGAAGCGATCGGTGACGTCGCGGAACACCATGTCGGTCGGAATGCGGGCGGCGGTCGAGATGACGTCGACGATTTCGGGAGTGTCGACGTCCCAGTTCCGCGAGATCTCCGCCCTGACGGAGGCGGTGTCGAGCCAGCCGATGATCTTGTCCGGGAGCTGCAGGTGGCGCATGTAGCGCGGCGCCATCTCGAGTGCCGTCTCAATCGCGGCATCCGAGATCCGCACCGAGTAGTTGCGTTCGAGCCTCGGGCGCAGGCTGTAGAGAATCCGCCGCGTTTCCTCGAGGCTCGGCTCGGCGATCTGCACCGTCCGGAACCGGCGGGCCAACGCCTCGTCCTCCTGGATGGACTCTTTGTACTCGCCGAGGGTGGTCGCGCCGATGATGCGCACTTCTCCGCGCGAGAGCACGGACTTGAACACGTTCGCCGCGTCCGACGGCGCGCCGAGCGCCGACCCGGCCCCGATCATCGTGTGAACCTCGTCGATGAACAGGATCAGGTTGGGACGTTCCTTGATCTCGCGAATGACGTTCTGGATCCGATCCTCGAACATCCCGCGCAGCATCGTCCCCGCGACCATCGAGTTCATCTGCAGGTTGACGATCTGGCAGTCGCGCAGCCGGATCGGCACCGTCTCGGGCTCGAACTCGATGCGCCGGGCGAGCCCTTCGACGATCGCGGTCTTGCCGACGCCCGGTTCGCCGATGAGCATCACCGAATTCGCGCGCTCGCGATGGCAGAGCACCTCGAGCACCTGCTGCATCTCGAGATCGCGGCCGAAGACCGGTGGAATCCGGTCCTGCCGCGCGAGGTGGTTCAGGTTCGTCGCGAAGTGCTTGAGGAAGGGCGGGAGCTCGAACCGCTTCTTGAGCCGCTCCTCCTGCTGCTCGTGATCCCGGAGCCGGTTCGCGAGCCGCGACACGACCATCTCGGGCTCGACGCCCTGCCGGCGCACGATCGAGACGGGAACGCCCTGCGTCTCCTCGAAGATCGCGGAAAAGAGATCGATCGCCTCGATCGCATGACGCCCGCAGCGGCCGGCGTGAAGCTGTGCGAGCTTGAAGAGCAGCTTGGTCGCGGGCGATACCCGCAGCTCGGGACCGACCGGAACCGCCAGCAGCCGAAGGTGATCCTCGAGCGCCTGCACGAACCCGTGCGGGTTGAGGTTGTTGTCGCGCATGACCTGCCCGAACAGATCCCACTCCACCTGGGCAAACGCCAGGCAGACGTGCTCGTTGGTCAGCGTCGCATGTTCACGGCGCCTCGCCTCTTCGACCGCGCGCGCGACGACGCGCTCGGCCGTGTCGGCCAGGCGGTTCTGCGGGATGTCGAGTTCGTCCACGTGCTCCGTCCTGATTCGCGTTTCAGCAAAACGCGAGCCAGTCTTCTGAACCGCAGCCATGGCCGGAATGTGATGAATGTGTCGGCTAGTGCGAACGACATCCCGCCCCGAAGTGGTCGACGGTTACCAGCGCGGCCACCTGAGCCGTGGCGGGTAGTACGACCCTTAAGGGTCGTACTACGTGTGTCGTGGAGGTGTTACCGGACCTGGCCGCCGATGAGCGCGGCGATCCGATCTTCCGTAGAAGGGTGCGTGCTGAAGAGCGACATCAGACCGCCGGCCGAGAACGGCTTGATGATGAACATGTGCGCCGTGGCCGGGTTGGCATCCAGGGGAACGCGCCGCGCGATGGCGTCGATCTTCCGTAGCGCGCTCGCCAGACCGTGCGGGTTGCCGGTGATCTGCGCGCCGCCGGCGTCCGCGCTGAACTCCCGCGTCCGCGAGATCCACATCTGAATGACCATCGCCGCCAGCGGCGCCAGGATGAGCATCGCCAGGAGCGCCAGCGGGTTCGACCGCCCGTCGTCATCCCGACTGCCGCCGAAGAACATGAGCGAGCGGGCCAGCATCGT
>DATAFJ010000227.1:0-3983 GCA_036257535.1 Vicinamibacterales bacterium
ATCGTCGAAGGCCCAGCCCGATACGCCGTTGGTCGTAACGCCGGCGGCCGCGTCGATCAGCCGGCTCGATTCCCTGACCGCTTCGATCTCGGCATCGCCGAACGGATAGTGCGCGTAGCCCGACGAGCGCAGCGTCTTCCATGCGAGGACGACCCGATCCTGATCGCGCACGGGGAGCGGCCGCAACAGCACGCCCTGAATGAGCGCAAGAATCACCGTCGCGCCAGCCATTCCCACGCCGAGCGTGAGAACCGCGACGGCCGTGAACGCCTTGGCGCGCCACAATCCGCGCACCGCCATCTGGAAATCCTTCACCTCGACAGCTTAGCCGAGGACCTCCAGGTTAAGGGAGCACGAAGGACGAAGGACGACGGACGACGCCTGTGGCAGACTGAGATATGTCGCCGCGCGATGCCTCGCTGTTCGGCGTCGAAGTCCCCACCGGCTTTCTCTATCGCGAGGACTTCATCACGAGCGACGAGGAAGCGCGCCTCGCCGAGGAGATCGGGCGCGTCCAGTTCTCCACGTTCGAGATGCGCGGCGTCGCGGCTCGGCGCCGCGTGGCGTTCTTCGGGCGGTCCTATGACGCCGGAGGCGACGCGACACCGCCATTGCCGGTGTTTCTCCTGCCGCTCCGAGCCAGGGTTGCCGAGTGGGCTCGGCTTCGGCCTGATGAGTTCCTTATGGCGCTCATCAACGAATATCCGCCGGGCGCACCGATCGGCTGGCACCGCGATGCGCCGCAGTACGGGATCGTTGCCGGCATCTCTCTGCTCTCCTCCTGCCGGATGAAGTTCCGCCCTTACGCGCGGCTCTCCGCGCGAAGCTCGTCCGGCGCGCGCCGGATCGCGACTCACGAGATCACGCTCGAGCGGCGATCGGGCTATCTCATGACTGGTGAGTCGAGAAACGCGTTCGAGCACCACATTCCCGCCGTCGACACTTTGCGCTATTCGATCACCTTTCGCACGGCGCGCTCCTTGCACTAAGGCACTCGGCCGTTTCAGAAGGAGTGAGCCATGGAAAGCAGAGCCAAACTGCTGGGGCATCCGATTCACCCGATGCTGGTCGTGATTCCTCTCGGCATGTTCATAGGCGCCGTCGTGTTCGACGGGTTGTACCTCTGGACCGGCTACTCGACGCTCGCATCCGCCGCCTACTGGAACATCGTCGGCGGGATCGCGGGCGGCCTGCTGGCAGCCGTGTTTGGACTCATCGACTGGCTGGCTATTCCATCAGGCACGCGAGCCAAGCGGATCGGCCTCCTGCACGGCGGAAGCATGGTGCTCGTCGTCGGAGCGTTCGGTCTGGCGTGGTTGATGCGCAGCACAGCGGGAGACATTTCGGGAGACATTTCGCCCACAGCCGGCATCTTCCTGCTGGAGGTAGCAGCACTGCTCGTCGGCGGCGTCTCCGGATGGCTGGGCGGCGAGCTGGTGGACAGGCTCGCGGTCGGCGTGGATGACGGCGCGCATCTGAACGCGCCGAGCTCGTTGTCGGGTCTTCCGGCAAGCCAGACGGTGGGCGGACCGTCTCAGCATCGGAGAGTCAGCTAGCGCGCTACTCTCGAGTCACCTCGCGAGCGGGTTTGTCCTCGCGCAGACCTGAGAAGCGCGAGTGGCGGAGGTGATTGTCCGCGGTCCACTCGAGGAACTCGACGCGCGCGACCAGTTCCGGCTTCAGCCAGCGGCAGTCCTTCATCTTCTCCTTCGTCAGCCCCTGGCCCCACCTGCCGCTTCGCGCCTCGGGTAGATTCGCGAACGGACACTCTGTCATTTCCAGCGAGCGGAACTTCCTGGCGAGCTGCGCCCGCATCGCCGGCGTGAAGCCGTTTCGCGTCCGCGCGACGTAGATCAGGCGATCACCGTCGTAGTAGCCGAATATCAGCGCGTCGAACGTCTTCGTGCCAACGGTATAGCCGCCGATCACGAGCTCCTGGCCCTGGTTGATCCGCAGCTTCATCCAGGCGCCCGGCCGGAGGCCAGGCAGGTACTTGCTGCCGCGCCGCTTGGCGACGAGCCCCTCGAGGCCCTGGGCCTTCACCGACTCGACGAGGTCGCGCAGATCCGCGTCGAACGCGCCCATATAGCGAATAGGCTCGTCGAGTTTCGGCAGGATGTTCCGTTCCAGCAGCTCCCTTCGCGCCTCGAGCGTCTTCGATTTCACGTCGCGGCCGTTCAGGGTCATGACGTCGAACACGTAGTACAGGATGGGCGTCTTCGACGCGACGGAGTTCTGAAGCGCGTTGAACGACGGCCGGCCGTCATCGTCGATGGCCACGATCTCGCCGTCGATGACGGTCTCGTCCGGCAGCCGTGCGAGGCCTTTCAGGATGACGGGATACCGCCTGCTGAAGTCGCTGTCGTGACGTGATCTGAGGTGAAGCTTGCCGCCGGTCTTGAACGCGATCGCGCGGTAGCCGTCGAACTTGAGCTCGTACTGCCAGCGCGTGACGTCATCCGGCAGCTTGTCGGTGCGGAGAAGGAGCATCGGCTCGATGAACCGTGCCTTGACGCGTGGCGCCATGAGAGCGCGCCTATTATCGCTTGGGGCTTGGGGCTTGGGGCCTGGGGCCGGGGGCGTCGATCTGCCTGAAAACCGTTCGTATAGAGGATGAAGGCGAGCTAACTTTCAGGGAGACGTTATGAAACAGTATCTGCTCAGCATTTACCAGCCGGACGAGGGAGCCCCTCCGCCTGAGGTCCTCGAAAACGTCATGCGCGAGGTCTTCGCGTTCATCGACGAGGCGAAAGCGGCGGGGGTATGGGTTTTCAACGGGGGTCTGCATCCCCCCAGCACCTCGACCGTCGTCCGCCACGATCGGGGCGAGTTCCTCGTGACCGACGGGCCCTATGTCGAGGGCAAAGAGCACATCGGCGGGTTTCTGATCATCAAGGCGCCGGATCTCGATGCCGCCCTCGAATGGGCCCGCAAGATGGCGAAGATCCTGACGCCGCTCTCGATCGAGGTGCGCCCGTTCCAGCACACGTGATGGACATCGATCGCACGTTCCGCGAGGAGTACGGCCGCGCCGTCGCCGTACTCGTCCGGCAGTTCGGCGACATCGACCTTGCCGAGGAAGCGGTCCAGGATGCGTTCACGGTCGCGATCGAGCGGTGGCCGCGCGAGGGCGTACCGCCGAGCCCCGCCGGCTGGATCATCACGACGGCGCGGAACCGGGCGATCGATCGCTTCCGGCGCGAAGCATTGCGCGATGAGCGCCACAAGCAGGCGGCGACGCTTCATGGAAGCGGCGCGTTCTACGAACCGGACGGAGATGAGAACACGGTGCGCCACGATCGCCTGCGCCTGATCTTCACCTGCTGCCATCCGTCGCTCGCGACCGCCGCGCAGGTCGCGCTGGCGCTCAGGCTGCTCGGCGGCCTGACGACCGCGGAGATCGCGCGCGCGTTCCTGGTCCCCGAGACGACGATAGCGCAGCGGCTGGTGCGGGCGAAGGGCAAGATTCGAGACGCACGAATTCCATATCGAGTGCCTGCGGACGCTGACCTGCCGGCGCGGCTCAGCGCCGTTCTCGCGGTCGTGTATCTGATTTTCAACGAGGGCTACACGGCGAGCGCCGGCGACAAGCTGATTCGCGAGGACCTCTGTGCCGAGGCCATTCGCCTGGGACGGCTGCTCGCGGATCTGATGCCCGACGAGGCGGAAGCGATGGGCCTGCTCGCGCTGATGCTGCTGACCGAGTCGCGCCGCGCGGCTCGGACCAGCGCGGCCGGCGAGCTCGTGCGGCTCCCCGACCAGGACCGCCGGCTCTGGGATCGAGGCCTCATCGCCGAGGGTCAGGCGATCGTGCGCAAGTGCCTCGCGCGCAACGAGCCCGGCCCGTATCAGATTCAGGCGGCGATCAACGCGGTCCATGCCGATGCGCCGAAGGCGTCAGCCACGGACTGGAGGCAGATCCTGCAGCTCTACGATCATCTGCTCGCGCTGACGCCGGGCCCGATCGTCGCGCTCAACCGGGC
>DATAFJ010000234.1:0-43068 GCA_036257535.1 Vicinamibacterales bacterium
CTGAACGATCTCGCGCGCCGCCTCGAAAGGCTCGAGCAGCAGGAACGTGGCCGCACGCAGCCGCAGCAGGGTCAGCAGAGTCAGAACGCTCAGCAGGGCCAGCGCGGCGGCCAGCAGTCGCAGGGCGGCGGCAACGGTGGCAACGGCCGGGAAGGTGAGCTCGCACGGCTGCGCGAGGAATACACGCGTGAGATCGAACGCGCGCGCGAGTTGTCCGAAGAGCTGCGGCGATCGGCGCCCGACTCCGGCATGGGCGGCTCGACTCCCGAGCAGCACGAGTACAGCTCCTCGGCACCGGGACGCGAAGCGTTCAAGAACGACTTCAGCGGCTGGGAGCGGCTGCGCAAGGACGTCTCACTGGCGCTCGAGCGGCGCGAAGCGGCGATTGCCGAGAAGCTCGCGGGCAAGCGCAGCCAGGATCGTCTGGCCGCCGGTGCAGCCGACGGCGTGCCCGAGGAGTACCGTGCGCTCGTCGCGAAGTACTTCGAGTCGCTCGCGCGGACGAAATCGGCTCCGGCCGCCCCTGTTCCCCGGTTGAAGCCGTGACGTTTGCCGACCCCTGGCCCTGGTGGGCGCTCTTCCTCGCGGTCTGTGGCCTCGTCGTTCTCGCGCGGCGGGCCTGGCGGCGGACGCCGCTGCCGAACGGTCCTCGCTCGACGCTGGTCGCGCTCCGAACCCTCACGCTGATCCTTCTCGTGCTGTTCCTCATGCGCCCGGTGGCGCTCGGTCCGCGCGCGCCCCGCGCCGCGATCGTCCCGATCCTTGTCGACGTTTCGCGCAGCATGCGCATCACCGACGCGGACGGCCTGTCGCGGATCGAACGCGCGCGCGATCTCGCCGCGAAGCTCGCGCCCGTGCTTGGGAGCGAATTCCGGGTAGAGACGCTCGGCTTCGGCGACACGACTGACGACCTCGATCTCAATCGCGCCGCCGCGTCTGCGAGACGCACGGATATCGGGGCCGCGCTGTCGGCCGTCGCGGACCGGTACCGCGGGCGCGGTGTCGCCGGCGTTGTCGTCATCTCCGATGGTGCGGACACCGGTGGAACACCGCTCCCGAGCGGTGCGCCGCCGGTTTATGCCGTGCCAGTTGGCTCGCCGCGTCCTGTGCGCGATCGCGAAGTTCGCGACGTAGCCATAGGCGATGCTCCGCTGCCGGGCTCGCTCGTCGATCTGACGGCCACCATCGTGAGCCACGGTTTCGGCCGCGATCCGATCGAGCTGCGCGTGCTCGAGAACGGGCGGCCGTTCGCCACGCGTCGCGTCGTCCCCGCTGCGGACGGCGCGCCGACCCGCGAGCTCTTCCAGGTTCCACCGGCGGGTGATGCGCCGACGGTGTATACCGTCGAAGTTCCTGCCGCGTCCGGCGAGCTCGTCCCCGAAAACAATGCGCGGAGCGTGCTCGTGCCCCCGGCCGGCCGCCGGCGGCGCGTGTTGCTGGTGGAAGGGGCGCCCGGTTTCGAGCACAGTTTCCTGAAGCGGGCGTGGAGCGCCGACCCGGCGCTCGAGCTCGACGCAGTCGTGCGCAAGGGACAGAACGATCGCGGTGACGATACGTTCTACATCCAGGCAGCCGCTGAGCGCGCCGCTGCGCTGACGTCTGGCTTTCCGGTCGATCGCAAGACCCTGTTCTCATATGACGCGGTCGTACTGGCGAACGCGGCCGCGAGGTTCGTCGATCGCGAGCGCGGTGAGCTGATGGAGTCGTTCGTCGTCGAGCGCGGCGGCGGGCTGCTCGTGCTCGGCGCGCGATCGTTCGCGTCCGGCGGCATCGCGGGGACGCCGGTCGAAGACCTGCTGCCGGTCGCGCTGGCGCGTTCGGCCCCGCGCGACATCGCGCCGGCATCGGGCGATGGAGCGGCGAATCGCATAGGCCTCACACAGGACGGCCGGACGCACCCGATCCTCAGGCTGGGTGCGACGCCGGAGGAGACCGCCAAACGCTGGGCGGCCGCGCCGCCTCTCGCCTCGATTGCCTTGCTCGGTGCGCCGCGGCCCGGCGCACGCACGCTGGCTGTCGCAGGCGCATCAGGTCGCGGCACGCGTCCTGTTCTGGTCGTGCAGCGCTTCGGAGAAGGCAGGACGCTCGCCTTCGGCGGCGAGGCGACCTGGCGATGGCGCATGATGCGCCCGGCGGACGATCGCCTGTACGAAACGTTCTGGCGGCAGACGGCGCGCTGGCTGTCGGCGGGATCGCCCGATCCGGTGACGGCAGCCGTCACCGGAGGTTCGGTGCCGGGCGAGGCGGCCACGGTGGACGTCGCCGTCAGGGATGCGGCGTTCACTCCAGTACGCGGGGCGGCCTTGTCCGTGCGCGTGAAGGGGCCGGACGGCCGCGTGGAAGAACTTTCCGCGGAGCCGTTGGATGCCGCGGCTGCCACGTGGCGCGCGCGTTTCAAGCCGGCGCATCCCGGCGTTCATGTGGTCAGCGTAGAGGCTTCGCGCGCTGGCACGCGGCTCGGGCGTGCCGACCGGCACGTTCTGAGCGGTGGCGCCGACATCGAGATGGCCGACCCGAGGGCCAACGAGGCGGTGCTGGCGCGCATCGCGAGCTCCACCGGTGGAGAGGTCGTTCGCGAATCCGAGATCGCTCAGCTGCCGGCGCGCATGGCTGCCAGCATCGACTCAGCGGCGCCGCGCGCTACGCGCGAGCTCTGGCACGGCCCGATGCCACTGCTGCTCATCATCGGCCTGCTGTCGGCTGAATGGGCCCTTCGCCGGCACTGGGGACTCCGATGAGGCTGCTGATTGGCATCGTCATCGCGCTTGCGGTCCCCGTCGTGGCCAGTGGTGCGGCGGCGTCGGAGGAACAGTTTGCGCTCATCGTTTCCGGGGCGACGGGTGGTGAGCCGTATGTTGGGCAGCAGGCCAAGTGGCGTGCTGCCTTGGAGACGGCTCTCCGCGAAAAGCTCGGCGTCGAGGCCGGCCGGATAGCCATCCTCAGCGACGATCCCGCTGCGCAACTCAAGTCGACGCGCGAGGAAGTGCGGCGACAGCTCGCCAGCTTTGCGAAGCTCGCGCAGAACGACGTGCTGCTCGTGGTCCTGCTCGGTCACGGCAGCGCCGACGCCGACGAGGCAAAATTCAACCTCGTCGGGCCCGATCTGTCCGCCGCCGAGTGGCGCGAGTTGCTTCGGCCGATTCGCGCGCGCGTGATCTTCGTCAACACGACGAGCGCGAGCTTTCCGTTTCTCGAGCGCCTCGCCGCGCCGCGCCGCGTGGTCATCACCGCAACCGACTCCATCGCACAGCGGTTCGTGACGGTCTTTCCGCAGTACTTCATCCAGGCCCTGTCCGATCCCGCCGCCGACATCGACAAGAACAACCGGGTCTCGATCTGGGAGGCCTTCAGCGCGGCGAGCCTCAACGTGAGGCAGCACTACGAGCAGCGGGGACAACTGACGACGGAGCGTGCACTGCTCGACGACAACGGCGACGGAATCGGGAGAGAGGCTGGGACGCCGGGCGGCGACGGGACGCTGGCGAGCCGGATCTATCTCGATGCGAGCACCGAGCCCGAGACGGCGACCGATCCCGAGCTCGTCGAGCTGCTCCAGCGTCGTGTCGCGCTGGAAGCGGACGTCGACGAACTGCGTGCCCGCAAGCCGCTGATGCCGGCCGCCGACTACGCGGCCGAGTTCGAGCGGCTGATGATCGACCTGGCGCGTGTCTCGCGCGAGATACGCCGCCGAAAAAGCTGACGTATACTCGAGCTGTGAGCTTTGAGCTAATGGTCGCGCGGACGCTCGCCATCTTCGTGATCGTTGCCTTGAGCGGTGTGCCGGCGTCGGTTGCACTGTGCGAGGGTTGGTGCCCCACCATCGAAGCCTCGACGGTTGCTTCGTCCGGGACCGCGTGCCACGAGATGGCTTCTTCCAGCGACGGGCCTCGCCTGGCCGGCCGCGATCATGGTTGTGACCATCCGCTTTCGTCGGCCTCCGCCGTCGTCGATATCAGACCGTCGGGTTCTGCCGCTCGTGCTCTGGTTGCCGAAGTCGAATTCTCCAATCTGTTATTCGGTCGGACCGCCACCGCATTCGCGTTCGGAGACGCGTCCGGTTCTCCGCCTCGGTCCGCCGTTCCGCCAGTCACGTTCCTCCGAATCTGATCGCTCGTACCACATCGCGATCCTGTAGCACAACCGATCGGAGAGCGCAGGCCTTCAGCCTGCCGGAGAAAGCGATCTATGCATTCTGGACGACGTTCGTTTCTGCGCGGCCTGGCGACACTCACCGGCGCGGCGACCGCGCGCGCAGCCTATGCACAGCACGTCCACGTGCCGACACCACAGAAGCCCGCGCCGCCATCGACGACAATCGCGGCTGTTCCGGCGCACGCGCTCGGCCCGGGCGTGGTGCCGGTGGTGACGCCGGACGTGCCGGACATGCCCTGGCGCATGGACGGCGGCGTAAAGGTGTTCGACATCACCGTGGGCCACGTTCGCACGGAGTTCATCCCTGGCCGGGTCGTGGACGCGTGGGGCTTCAACGGCAGCGTGCCCGGTCCGACGATCCAGGTGAACGAAGGCGATCGGGTCCGGCTCGTGGTGGAGAACCGGCTTCCGGAGCCGTTCTCGATGCACTGGCACGGGCTGGAAATCCCGGTGGAGATGGACGGCATGCCGGGCATCTCGCAGGATGCGATCGCGCCTGGCGCGCGCTTCACCTACGAGTTCACGCTTCGACAGAACGGCACGTTCTTCTACCACTCGCACATGGCGATGCAGGAGATGATGGGGCTCATCGGCCTCTTCATCATCCATCCCCGCCGCGCGCACGCGCCGGCCGTCGACCGCGACTTCGGAATCGTGCTGCAGGGCTGGGCCATCCTTCCGAACAACACCGTTCCGAACACGCTGGCGATGGAGTTCAACTGGCTGACGATGAACGGCAGGTCCGGCCCCGCGACGACGCCGCTGATCGTACGCCTGGGCGAGCGCGTCCGGATACGTCTCGTCAACCTGAGCATGGATCACCACCCCATCCACATGCACGGCCACACGTTCTACGTGACGGGCACCGAGGCCGGCCGCATCCGCCCCCCGACCGCAGCGGAGAACACGGTGCTCGTCGGCGTCGCGCAGGCGCGCGACATCGAGTTCGTGGCCGACAACGAGGGGGACTGGCACCTCCACTGTCACCTGCCGCACCACATGATGAACCAGATGGTCTCGATGGTCGGTCCGATCATGACGTCGCATGCCAACAAGCATCAGCCCCGAGCGATGCAGGTCGGCGCCGCCGAATCGTCGCCCAACGCCGGGATGTTCCCCGGCTACCCGCAGGACATGGCCATCGTGATGGACGAGCTCGTTGCGAAGCCGGAGACGCACGGGCTCCGGCCCGGCTGGAGCGGCGGCACGATGGGAATGATGACGATCGTGCGCGTGGTCAGGCCGGAGCTCTTCGAGAAGATTCAGGCGCTCAAGGCAGAGCAGGCGGGGAAGGCAGGCGCGCGATGAGGATTGCCGCGTTCGTCATCGTCTTCGTCTTCGTCGTGGCATCACGAGTTCCGGCCGCCGGGCAGACGAGCGTTCAGACGACTTCATCCGCGCCGCCAGTCACGCTGGCGGAGCTCGAGTCGCTCGCGCTCGACAACAATCCCGCCATGAGCGCCGCACGCGCCGACATCGAGGCCGCGCGCGGGCGTACGACACAGGCGGCCAAATGGCCAAACCCGATCGCCGGCTACTCGGGAGACGAGCTGTGGGCCGCGGGTCCGCCGGAGCGAGGCAAGCAGGGCTTCTTCGTCGAGCAGACGATTCCCCTCGGCGGCCGCAGGAGCCGCGGCCGGCAGGTCTTCGAGCGAAGCGCGGATCGGGCCGAGGCGCTCCTCGATCTCCAGGTCCAGCGCGTTCTCGGCTCCGTCCGCATTCTGTTCTACGAAGCGCTCGTCGCCGAGCGGCGCGTCGAGGTGCAACAGCGGTTGGCGGCGCTCGCCCGGGAAACCGTTGACGTGACGGCACAACTCTTCAACGTCGGAGTGGCGGATCGGTCGGACTACATCGCGAGCCAGATCGAGGCCCGGCGGGCCGAGCTGGCGCTCGAGTCCGCGAAGAACGACGTCACAGCCACGCGTCATCAGCTGGCGGCCGCCGTCGGCAGGGACGATGTGGCCGGCCGTCCCTTTGCCGGCTCGATCGATGAGGCGATTCCGGTTCTCGAGCGCGATGCGGCTCGTCGCGACATACTCGAGCGCAGCCCTGAGCTGCGTGCGGCAAGGGCCGAAGTCGCGCGGTCCCAGGCCGTGACGGCGCTCGCGCGTCGGCAGACGGCGCCCGATCTGTTCGTTCGGGCGGGTGGGGTCTACGACCGCGAGCGAAACGAAATCACGGGACAATCGATCGGTTGGGAGGGGAAGCTGGAGACCGGTGTGAGTGTGCCGCTCTTCGACCGCAATCAAGGCGAAATCACCGCTTCACGGGCGGAGGAAACACGAGCGCAGGCGGAGGTTCGGCGTCTGGAGCTCGCGCTGGAATCGGAGGCAGCCGGGGAGTTTGCGACGTATCTGACGTCGGTGCGTGCGGCCGACGCGTATCGCAGGGAGATCCTGCCGCAGGCGGAGGAGGCGCATCGCCTCTACCTTGCACGCTACAAGGAAATGGCCGCTGCCTATCCACAGGTCATCGCCGCTCAGCGAACGCTCTTCGAGCTGTCTCGCGATTACCTGGAGAGCGTGAGCAGGGCGTGGCGCTCGGCGCTTCTCCTACAGGGCTACCTGGCCGGCGATGCCCTGCGACCCTGAACGAAGCACGAAGCACGAAGGACGACGTCGACCCTACTCCATGACTCTAAGGGCGATCGTTGACTTGCCGGCCTCCTTTGCGGTCCATGCGACGACGAGGCCATCAGATGTGTACGCTGCGACGGGGTACGTTCCGTCGCTCGAGGCGTCGACCGGCGTTGGTCGCGAGAATCGGCCATCGCGCATCTCGACCAGCCCAATATCGCGTCGTTCGTCCCATACGATCGCGATCCGTCCATCGTTGCCGGCCGCGATGCTCGGGTGACTCGCGGATCCAGATCCCAGATTAGGTAGTTCCAGCCTCGGCGAGAACGTGCGGCCGTCGCGGGACACCGAGTAGAAGACCGCCTTTCGCTCGGAAGGCGCCGTGACGACGGTCGGCCACGCCAGATGAATCGCTCCCTTGCGATCCACCGCCATCGCCGGCCCATCGTCCGGGCAGCCGTTGATCTGCCACTCGTCATGGCTGACACGCAGAGGCTTGTCGAAGGTGCGGCCGCTGTCTCGGGAAGCGACGAACGCAATGTCCCGGATGTTGTCGGGATAGACGTGGCGCCACGCGGCAAAGATCGACCCGTCACCACGCGCGGCGATCGTCGTCTTGCAGCAGTAGCACACGCCTTCGGCGAGTCGCGCCGGTGGATTCGCGTTCTCGGGAGCGGGCGGGCTCGAACGGTACTCGAGCCACGATCCGTTCCCGTGATCGAGCCAGACCACATGTGATCGACCGTGGGAGTCGTTCGTCGCCGCGGGCCAGCCCCGGTGGCCGGCTGCGCCGGGTGGTGAAACGCGCCCGGCATTCTCGAACGTGCGTCCTCCGTCGCGCGAACGCGCGATTAGGATCGCGCTGCTCTCGAGGTGCGTGGCCCAGACGACAGTCACCATCGGATCTTTGCCGGCCACCGGCGTCACACTGACGCGCGGCGCCTGCTCGGCGGACGACAATGCGTCGCCGGGCCGATCGTTCACGCGCACGGGCGCGCCGAACGTCCGGCCGGCGTCGCGGCTCACGGCGACGAACACGTCGGCCGCCCTGTCCATGGACGCGGTCCACGCGACCGCGACGAACCGTCCCGCCGCGGCCATCGACGGCGTCGCATTCGGACGCCCGTGAACCCCAAGCGCCACCGGCCTCGTGACGCGCGTCTCTGCGAACGTCATGGCACCGAGCGCCATGAGCACCATGAGCGACGTTGGCACCCTGACCACCTTGAGCACCTTAGAATTGCACCCGCATGCCGATCTGCACCTGCCGCGGATCGGCCGCCGCCGTTGCACGACCGAAGTTCGGCGACGGCTTCGAGCCAGTCCCGAACGTGCTGTTCGGGATCTGCAGATTCGTGCGGTTCAGCACGTTGAACGCGTCGACCGTGAAATCAGCAGTCCAGCGACCGCCGAGCCGTACCCGGCGCCCGATTCGGAGGTCGAGAGATGCGTAGTCGAATCCCCGCTCGCTGTTGCGGCCTGCACCCGCCGGCCGATCGTTCACCGTCGTGTCGTTGTTCCGATCGTTGCCCGTCTGCGGATTGAACGGCAGTGCGGATCCGTAGATGAACACGCCGCTGAGCTGCCATCCACGCCAGTCGTACGTGCCGTTGAAGACGATGCGGTGGCGTTGATCGTTGTCCGACGGACCCCAGTCGTCGTGAGGGTTCGCGTTGTCCTGCGGCGTGCTGAAGAAGAAGTTCCCGGCATCGTCCATCGCCCGCGAGAGCGTGTACGAGAGACGCGCGAATGCCCTGGCGGCGGGCCGTGACTCGACCGCTACGGTGAGTCCGTCGTAGCGCGACCGGCCGATGCTCTGGAACTGCCCGTTGTTCGCGAAGCGTGGGTCGGGCCGGCCGAGGTTCGGCACGCCCTGCGCCGCGGCCTCGGCTGCCGTCAGCGTCGGCACGTTGACGTTCCTCGACATGATGATGTTCGACCCGTCGAGATGCGTGTAGTTCGCCGACACCCTGGTCGACGACCTCAACTCGCGCTCGATCTCGACGCCAGCCTGGCGCGCCACGCCGTCCTCGATTCCGGAATCGATCGTCGTGATGCTCGTCAGGATCTGCGACGGAAAACTGTCGAGCACGGCGGGAAAGACTGGCAGCCCCGACGGGTTGAACGGCACCACGGCGACTTTGTACTTGATGCCGTCGCGCTGCAGCGCGTTCGACACGGCCCGCAGCGGAATCCGGTCGAAGTACCAGCCGCCGCCTCCGCGGACCAGCGTACGCCGGTCCCCCGACGTCCATGCCATTCCCAATCGCGGCGCAACGTTGTCGCGGTCGGTCCGGATCGGGTCGGGCAGATCCTGCAGGTCGTAGCGCAGGCCGGCGTTCAGGGTGAGGCTGTCGCCAAGCCGCCACTCGTCCTGGATGAAGAGGCCGAGATTCGGGTTCGACTGCTCCTGCACGGCTTCGCCGAAGGCCTGTTGAAACTGCACGTAGGTGCCGCTGGCAAACGCGACCAGGTTCTGGAACGTGTAGACGCCCTGCAGCGCGCCAGGGAACTCGATTCTCAGATCGTTGTAGAGGAAATCGACGCCGGCCTTCACCAGATGCCGGCCGGCGTGCCACGCCAGGCTGTCGGACACCTCGACGAGATCGATGTCGCGCGCCGTCGGCGAGAACGTCGCCGTCCCGAAGCTTGCGACACCGGAGATATTCACGGCCGGGCCCGCGAGGTCGTTGGGCGGCGCGCCCAGACGGCTCCGCGAGTATTGCGTCCGCAGCTCGTTGACCATCGTCGGTGAGATTACGGTCGTGGCGCCGAAGGCCAGGGCGTGATCGTCGGTCGTCAATGCCGTGCCGCGGCTCACGTCGTTCAGTCCTCCGGCGTTTCGGGCGTTTTCGCTCTCGACCCCGTAAAACGTGTAACGGCCCATCAGGACGTGAGGCCCGGCGTGGTAATCCAGGCGCGAGAAGGCGTTGAGCGTGTCGTAGCCGGTGGTGAACTGCCCGGTGGCGATGCGCGGTCCCGGGTAGGCGCGCGCGTCGAGAATGCGGTTGACGGCGTCCACGGCCGCCGGCGCGATCGTGATGATGCCGGTTCGATCCTGGCGTCCCGCTTCGACGTTTCCAAACAGGAATGCGCGGTCGCGGGCGATCGGTCCTCCGACCGATGCGCCGTACTGCTGCTGGCTCAACGGATCTTTCGTCGTTGCCAGTGGGTTACGGGCGTCGAGCGCATCGTCGCGGAAGTAGCCATACCCACGTCCCGACAGGCGGTTCGTGCCGGATTTCGTTACGACGTTGAGCACGCCGGCCGACGCGCGGCCGAACTCGGCGACGCCACCGGACGTCACCATCTGCAGCTCCTGGACGACGTCTTCGCTGATGTACGTTCCGGCGAGCCCCGCCGCGTCGTCGTTCGCGGACAGGCCGTCGAGCACGATCGTGTTGGCCAGGTTGCGCTGGCCGTTGACGGTCAGGCCGGTGCCCGGCACCGCGGACGTCTCCGCAAACCGATCCTGATTTCGCGTGTTCGTCCGCATTACGCCGGGCGCGAGAATCGCCAGATCGAGATAGTTGCGGCCGTTGAGCGGCAGCGAGTCGACCTCGGCCGGTGTAATCCTGCCGACAATTTCGGTACGTGCGGTGCCGACGACGGCGGGCTGGGCGACGACATCGACGGCAGCCGACACGCCAGCGACTTCGAGCGTCAGCGGCAGGTCGAGCGTATCGCCGATGGCCAGCGTCACGGCGCGTGAGACTGACCGGAAGCCTGGCGCCGCGACGTCGACTCGATACGCGCCTAACGGCAGAGAGAAGAAGCGGAACCGGCCGGCGTGATCGGTTTCGACCCTCCAGGCCTGGTTGCGATCGATATTCGTCGCGGACACCGGCGCCGCGACAACGGCCGCGCCGCTCGGATCGAGCACTCGTCCGGTCAGCGACGCGGACGTCGTAACCGTTTGAGCGGACGCTGCCGCGGGCAGCAGCGCCGCCGCGAGCATCCACGCTCGCACCTGCATAATGGATCCCTCCCTTGAAAAGGACGCAGCTCCGGATCGGCAGGCCTGAGGGCCTGCGCTACACCATCGCGTGCGGTTTGGGAGGAGGAGAGGTGGGTTCTGGAGTTACGCCGGCAGTGTCGATTGACAGAAGCGGAACGAAGTCGCCGGCCGCGAACGCCGGATCAACCAGAACCGGCGTGGCCAGCGGGCCGGCGAAGGCGTGGACTGGAACCGAGAGATCCGATCCGCGCGCACACCTGATGCGGCAGTCGGAGGAATCTTTGGCGCGCGGCTTCGCGGAGGAGCCTCCATGCATCGGACATATCTGGCCCGGCGCCATCCCGGGGCAGCAGGCCTTCGCGGGCGACGCGCTGCGGTCGACGGCCGACGCGGCGGCCATCTCGTGCTGCGGTTCGCAGCAGAGCGCCGTCGGGAGCGCGAGGTGCACGGCCAACTGGAGCAGCAGCGTTGCCGCGACACTTGCCCGGAGATGCGAACGGAACGCCCGCATGCCTAATCCTAGAATCCAGCCTGTCCCATGCGCAAGCCTTGTGCCGGGGTTGGCGATCCCGGAGACCGCCGGCGGGCTTGGAGCTTGTCGATGAAGGCGCAGCCCTGGATTACGTCCGACGTCAGAAATTACGATGGTCGTAACGATCGGAGACGTCGTCGATCCACTCGACGCGCTGGCGTTCGGGCCGCCTGAACAGCAGCACGCCGGCGAGACCGGCGGCAAAGCCCGCGACGTGCGCCCAGAATGCGACGCCACCAACGTCCTGCGTCGTCTCGACGCCGATCGAGCCAACCCCACTGAGGAACTGCATCACGAACCAGATGCCCAGGAAGAAGATCGCGGGTATCTCGACGAGCTCGATGAAGAAAAAGATCGGCACGAGCGTCAGGACGCGAGAGTGCGGAAACAGCACGAAGTACGCGCCCATGACGCCTGCGATGGCGCCGCTCGCGCCGACCATCGGAATCCGCGAGAGCGGGCTCATCCACACCTGCGCCAGCGCCGCGGCGATTCCGCACAACAGGTAGAAGACGAGGAAGCGGGCGTGGCCGAGCCTGTCTTCGACGTTGTCGCCGAAGATCCAGAGATAGAGCATGTTGCCCAGGAAGTGCATCCACCCGCCGTGAAGGAACATCGAGGTGAGGACGGCGATGGGATCGAACAGCGCCGGGACGAGCCCGTAAGTAAACACGAAGCGCTGAAGCGCAGGCTCTACGAGCGAGGCTTCGTACAAGAACACGACTGCGTTAATCAGGATGATCGTGACGGTGACGACCGGCGTCGTCCGCGACGGGATGACGTCCCTGAGCGGGATCACGGCGTGGCGCGAGGCTTCAGCCTCGTCTCTCCGCCGGACAGGAAGTCGGCCGCCAGGTGCGCGAGCGCACGGACGCCCGTGATGAGCGCGCGTTCCTCCACGAAAAACAGCGGCGAATGGTTCTGCGCAGCCTTGCCCACCTGATCCGCAGGCGTAATCCCGAGAATGAGGAACACGCCAGGCGTCGCGCGCTGATAGAACGTGAAGTCCTCGGCGCCGGTGATGAGCGGCGATTCTTCGACGGCGCCGGGCGCGGCGCGTTCGAGCGTCGGCCGCACGCGCGCGGTCAGCTCGGGATCGTTGGCGGTCACGGGGTATTGCTTCTCGATCCTGACTTCCGCCGTCGCGCCGGCGGAGGCCGCGATCGACTCTGCCGTCCGCCGGACGCGTTCGTGAACGTCCGCCTGGACGCGATCGTCGAACGTGCGGATCGTGCCGGTCATCCGCGCGCTGTCCGGAATGATGTTGCTGCGCACGCCAGCCTGAAATTGCCCGACCGTCACGATCGCCGGAAGCCGCGTGATGTCCACCTGGCGGCTGACGATCGTTTGGAGCGCGGACACTATTTGCGATCCGACGACGATCGGATCGACGCCGTTCCACGGGTTGGCGCCGTGCGTCTGGCGGCCGCGCACGATGATCTCGAATACATCCGACGCCGCCATGAGCGGCCCTGGACGGGTGCGCACGCGTCCCGCTGCCACGTTCGCAAACACGTGGAGGCCGAACACCGCGTCGACATGCGGATTCTCGAGCACACCTTCCTTCACCATCAGCTCGGCGCCGGCCGGACGCTCTGCCGCCGGTGTGCCTTCCTCCGCCGGCTGGAAGATGAACTTGACGGATCCGGGCAGACGATCGCGAACCGATGTCAGCACCTTCGCGGCGGCGAGCAGGATCGCCATGTGGGCATCGTGCCCGCACGCGTGCATCACGCCGACCGGCCGGCCGTCGAACTCGCCTGTTGCCCTGCTGGCAAATGGCAGTTCGCTTTCTTCGCGCACAGGCAGACCGTCCATGTCGGCGCGCAGCGCGACGACCGGTCCTGGTCGTCCGCCTTTCAGCAGCGCGACGACTCCGTGCCGGGCGACGCCGGTCTGCGTCTCGAGACCGAGGCTGCGGAGCTGCTCCGCGATGTATTTCGCCGTTTCGACCTCACGGTTCGAGAGCTCGGGATGCTGGTGCAGGTAGCGCCGCCACTCGAGCAGTTCAGGCTCGACCGCGGCCGCCAACCGGTCGATCTCCTTCGCGAGCGGCGAGGCGGACAGCGCCGCCGGGGGCGCCTGAGAACCAACGCTGACAGCGGTGGAGACAACGAACGCGAGACCAGCGATGCAGCGTCGGAGGGTCATGCGGGGAGTATACCGTCCGCGCGCTGTGCGCCGCACGACTGGCGGACGACGAGATCGCACTGAAGCAGGATGTCGCGTGCCGGGAGATCCGTTCGGCGGACGCGGTCGAGCATCGCCGCGATGGCGGCCTGCCCGATGTCGTACGTCGGCTGCCGAAGCGTGGTCAGCGGAACGGGCAGCAGCCTGGCGAGCTCCAGGTCGTCAATCCCGACGATACGCACGTCGCCAGGCACCGAGTACCGCAAGCGCAGCAGCGAGTGCATGAGACTACCAGCCGTTCGATCGTTCGCGCAGACGATGGCCTCGGCGCGTGTCGATGTCATCAGAGCCCTGACGTCCTCGACATTGTCCGGATCGAGGCGCCGAGCGAGGTGGCGGTCGCTGGGGACGCTCGAGGCCTCTAGCGCCTCGCGATAGCCGGCCTCGCGCGCGTCCACCGTGGCCGCGGCGTGCGCCCGGGCGACGAACGCGATCTGGCGGCATCCCAGGCGAAGCAGGTGCTCCGTCATGATGTGGCCGGCCCGGCGGTTGTCGATGCCGACGAGGTCGTGATGGCCGCGGCGTGGATAGGGGAGCGCCGGCCGATCGAGAAGGACCACCGGTATCCGCGCGTCTTCCAACGCACGCACGATGCGTGCATTGTCGTCGTCTTTGCCTGGCGTGAGCTCGAGCGGCGCGAAAAAGACACCCGCGACATGACGGTCGATGTACTGCCGGCAGAGATGCCACGCTCGTTCTTCCTTCGAGCCGGCGTGGCCACTGAGACTTCCCCAGAGCAGCGCGTGATCCCGCGCGAGGGGAGACGACATCATGCCCTGGCAGATCGGCTCGAAGATGTCGGTCTCGCCGAGGTCGGGGATGAGAAGCCCGAATGAGAGCGCGGCGGGTGGACGCTTCACGTAGGTCCCGGATCCCTGGTGGCGTTCGACGAGGCCGTCAGCCTGCAGCTCGCGCACCGCGCGTCCCACGGTAATTCGGGACGCGCCAAAGCGCCTGACGAGCTCGGCCTCGCTCGCGAGCCGCGCGCCGCGTTTGAGCTGTCCGGACTGAATCTCCTGGCGAAGAGCCGCGTAGACCTGGCGGTATTTTGGCAGAGGCATAGACGGTATAGATGATATAACAACTATGTGACGAAGCCATTACGTCTCTGCACATAAGTGATTTGAATAGAACCTATTTATACGGCGAATACGTTGCTCATGGCGAGCGGGCGCGCTAAGATTAGTGACTAAGACGATATAGCAGCAGCCATGGCCACCGCCCCCGCATTTCCAAAGCATTTCCTGGTCGCATGCGATTTCGACCAGACGCTGAGCTTCAACGATTCAGGTACCGTGCTCAGCGATCTGATTGGTGCCTCACGATTTCAGGACAAGGTCGAGGGTCTGGCGCGCACGAACCTGGTGCAGCAGGGCGGCGAGCTCGCGTATCTCATTCGCCACGACCCTGAGTTCCGCGGCGTTCGCCGCGAGCACCTCGAGGAAGCTGGCCGGCTCGTGCGGCTGCGCGGCAATATCCCGGCTCTCGTGGAGTTCCTGAACAAAGGACTCGACGGCTATCGGTTTTCGTTCTTCGTGATCTCTGCGGCGCCGCGCGAGGTCATTCAGTCGGCGCTTGAGGGCATCGTCCCGCCCGACCACATCTTCGGCACCGAATTCGAGTACGACCCGGTGTCGGGCGAGGTGCGGTCGATCGTGCGCGTGCCGGCCGGCTACGGGAAAGTCGCGGTGGTCGAAGAGCTCGAACGGCGGCTCGGCATCGGACCTGACCGCACGATCTACGTCGGCGACGGGAGCTCCGACGTCCACGTGATGCTTCACGTCAACAACCGCAATGGCTACACGATCGCCGTGTCCGAGAACAGCCAGCTCGCGCGCATCGCGAAAAGCACCGTGCTCAGCGACAACGCATTCGGCATCGTCGTGCCGATCCTGGAGCAGATTCTCGGCTGGGGAGTCAGCGATATCCGGTCGCTCTTCGAATCGAACGGGCTGACGTTACGCGAATGGGAAAAGGCGCGGACGGATCGAGTGATCGTGCACGATCTGCCGGCGGAGGCTCCAGTGGACGTTCCCTGGGCGACGGGATAGCATCACATCGTTCTTCCTCGACGTAAAGACGCGGATGCACGTTTCGCGACGTAACTTTCTCGTAACGACGACGGCGGCCGGCGTGTCCGCCATCGTGCGGCTCGAGGGTCAGCCGGCCTCGACGCCGCGCAAGGTGTTCCGGCACGGGGTCGCGAGTGGCGATCCGCTGAGCGACCGCGTGATCCTGTGGACGCGCGTCACGGCGCCCCCGAACGCGGTGCCGGAGGTGTCCTGGATCATCGCTCGTGACGCCGCGTTCCGCCGCATAGTGTCACGCGGGACGACGCGGACCGCGGCAGCCCACGATTTCACCATCAAGGTCGACGCGAGCGGGCTCGATCCGGCTACGACGTATTACTACAGATTTCAGGCGCTGGGCGAGCGCTCGCCGACGGGCCGGACGCGGACGCTTCCCGTTGCGAACGCACGGTGCGTACGGCTGGCATTGGTCTCCTGCTCGAACTATCCGTACGGCTACTTCAACGTCTATCGGAACATCGCCGCCCGGCCCGACCTCGACGCCGTGCTCCATCTCGGCGATTACCTGTACGAGTACGCAAACGGCCAATATGGCGACGGCACCGCGCTCGCACGCGTCCCCAATCCCGACCGCGAGATGATCGCGCTCGAGGACTACCGGCTCCGCCACGCGCAATACAAGTCCGATCCCGATCTCCAGGAAGTACATCGTCAGCATCCATTCATCGTCGTGTGGGACGACCACGAGATAACGAACAACGCCTGGCGGGACGGCGCCGAGAATCACAACCCGGATCGCGGCGAGGGTGAGTGGGCGCCTCGGCGCGCGGCGGCCGTGCAGGCGTTCTTCGAGTGGATGCCGATCCGGGAGGATCGCGCGACGCGGCAGCCGCGTATCTACAGATCGTTTGCGTTCGGCGATCTGGCAGACCTCGTCATGCTGGACACGCGGCTGGTCGATCGCGACGAGCAGGCGGAGCGCCGGGAATCCATCGCCGTCATCGACGATCCTTCCCGATCGCTCATGGGCCGGGCGCAGGAGCAATGGCTGTTCTCCGAGCTGGCGGCATCGAGCCGCGCGAACGTGACGTGGCAGCTCCTCGGCCAGCAGGTGATGTTCGCGGCGGGCAGCCTGCCCGGCGCCGAAGCCGTGAGCACCGACACGTGGGACGGATACCGGCCAGCGCGCCAGCGCGTAATCGACGCCATCACGCACCTGAAGCTGCCCAACGTCGTCGTGCTCACCGGCGACGTGCACAGCTCATGGGCGTACGACATCGCGGCGAACCCGTGGGATGGGTACGACGCGGCGACGGGACGCGGCACGCTCGCCGTCGAGTTCGTCACGCCGGCGGTGTCGTCGCCGAACGGCTTCGCCAACGACCGCGGGCCCGAACGCATCACGACCCTCCTCCGTACGCGGCCACACCTCAAATATCTGGAGGGCTTGCACCGCGGTTACGTGGTCCTCGACGTCACGCGCGAGCGCGCGCAAGCCGACTGGTTCGTCGTGCCGACCGTCAGCGAACGCAGCCGGGCCGAGACGTTCGACAAAGGATTCGTGACCGAAGCGGGCAAGCCGCATCTCGTCGGTGCGGCCAGCGCCGTACGGACCCGGACGGACGTAGAAGACCCGGCGCCTTCCATCGGTTAGACTCCGGACTGCGAATCGACGCACTCGTCCATGTTCAACCCGGCCAGGGACCGCTTCGCGCAAGTCCTCTTCTACGCCCTCGTATTCCTGACGGGATATCTGGCATTCCTCGTGATTCGTCCGTTCCTCGCGCCCCTTACGTGGGCTGCGGTGTTCGCGATGATGTTCTATCCGGCCTACGACGAGCTCAGGATTCGGTTCGGCCCTGCCCGCGGCGCGATCGTGACGACGCTGATGGTCGGACTGCTGATCGTGGCGCCGGCTGTCATGCTCGTGTCAGTGCTCGCGCGCGAGCTCCCGCTCGTGATCGACTACGTGCAGCAGGCATCGCTGAGCGCTCCCGACCTGATCGACCGTGTCTGGGAGGCGCTGCGCCGGAGGATTCCGATGCCGCTGCCCGAGGACCCCACGGTAATGCTGCGCGAGGGCATCCAGCGCGCGTTGGCGTTCCTGGCGCCGCGCGCGGGCGCCGTCGTCGCCGACCTGCTGGCGACGGTCGGCAGCCTGTTCGTCATGCTGTTCGCGTTGTTCTTTCTGCTGCGCGACGGCTACACCTTCGTGAGCCGAATACGCGAACTGCTGCCGCTTCCAGAGCAGGAACGCGATCGGTTGATGACTGAAACCCGGGACCTCGTCGTCGCCAGCGTCGGCGTCGGCCTGCTGGTCGCGGCGATTCAGGGCACTATCGGCGGCGTCGCGTACTGGATGCTCGGCATCGGCGCCCCGGCGCTCTGGGGCGTAGCGATCGCGATATGCGCGCTCATCCCGGTCGTCGGAACGTCGCTCGTATGGCTGCCGACCGCGCTGTGGCTGCTCTTCTCGGGTGAGGTCGCCCGCGGCGTGATCCTCATCGCCGTCGGCGTCGTTGTCATCGGCCTGGTCGACAACCTCGTGAGGCCGCTGCTCCTGAGCGGCCGCACGTCGGCGAGCGGCCTGATCATCTTCCTGGGCCTGCTGGGCGGCGTCGCGGCGTTCGGGTTCATCGGACTGGTGCTCGGTCCGATCATCCTCGTGACCGCGGGGAGCCTCCTCGCGGTGTTCACCCGCCGCGACGATGTTGCCGTCCTGGAGCGCCGATGACCGCAATCCAGATCGACCACGTCGAGCTCTTCGTTCCCGACAGATACGAAGCCGCGGCCTGGTACCGGCGCGCGCTCGGTCTCGAGATCCTCCCTGACTACGAGCACTGGGCTGCCGCTCCTGGCGGCCCGCTGATGATTTCCAGCGACGGTGGAAGCACGAAGCTCGCGTTGTTCGAAGGGCGGCCGCAGGCCTCCCGGCCGACTGCCGGCTTTCATCGCGTCGCCTTTCGCGTCGATGCGGACGGCTTTGCCTCATTTCTCAGACGACTAGCCGAGTTGAAGATTCTGGATGAGCGGGAGCAGGCGATCACGGTCGACGCGGCAGTCGATCATGGACAGGCGTACTCCGTGTATTTCCCGGATCCCTACGGGCACCGTCTCGAAATCACCACGTACGACTACGAGGCGACCCGCGAGAGACTGAAGGCACAGCTTGGTACGTGAGGCCGGCAATTCAGAGACACCCTGCAACTCCGGTAGAGTAGGAGCTCCTCGATGCGACGAAACTTCCTGTCGCTGCTGGCGGGGCTGACTGGTCTGGGGTTCGCTTCGCCACTCCAGTCATCGCGCAAAATGAAAATACTGATCAAGAGTGCCCACGAGGTGCAGATCTTTCTGCTCGGCGAAGGGGTGTCGCTGATGCGAACCGCCGTGGCGAACTCCGTATTCCCGGTCGGCTGGCCGGCGTTGTCCGAAGGTCTCGCGAAGACCATCCAGAAGAAAACTCCAATCCACGTTTGAGGGGCGTGCGCGAGAGCCCGTGGGGTTCTCGAAGCCGACCTCGAAGGCAAGAACGCGACATTCGCCAACCCGGGGATCTTCGTCCGGCTCGTGGAGTGGGCCGACAAGGTGTTGACCGAATAGGCGGCCTGGCGATTCAGACGAACAGATCTCCGGCCAGGTACTTGAGGCCTGTATCCGCGGCCACGGTGGCGACGCGGTGGCCGGTGCCAAGCTCCCGTGCGAGCTGCAGCGCAGCGACCACGTTCAGGCCGGTCGACGTGCCGGCAAAGACGCCTTCCTCCTTCGCGAGTCGACGCGCCATGAGCCTGGCCTCTTCTTCGTCGACTGCGCGCGCCTCGTCGAAGGCGTCGCGCGCGAGATGCGGGGGCACGAAGCCTGGTGCCGTGCCCTCGACCCGATGTGGACCGCCGCGGCCGGTCGTCAGCATGGGGGAGCCCGCGGGCTCGAGGGCGACGATACGCGCCCGGCAGCCTGCCGCTTTCAAGGCCTGTGACACGCCGACAAGCATGCCGGCGGTTCCGACGGCGCCGCAGAAAACATCGATCGATCCCAGCTGCTCCAGGAGCTCGACGCCGATGTCGCGGTAGCCATTCAGTGCGTCGGCGTTGTGGAACTGGTCTGTCCAGAACGTGTTCGGTTGCTCCTTCAGCAACGCGATTCGCTCTTTGAAACGATCGAACAGTCCCGGCGTTACTTTCCCGCCATCGCTCGGCATTACCTCCACGTCAGCGCCGAACGCTTCCATCGTTAGAATCTTTTCGCGCGCGAACGCATCGGATGACAGCGGTCGGAACTCGTAGCCTTTGACTGCACAGACCATCGCCAGCGACGACCCGGTACTGCCACCCGTGTATTCGATCACCCGCATGCCGGGTCGGAGCGCACCGCTGGCCTCCGCGCCTTCGATCATGGCAAGCGCCATCCGATCTTTGTACGAGCCCGTCGGATTGAAATACTCGAGTTTTACGAACACGTCCGCGCTGCCTGCGGGCGGCAGCCGCGAGAGGCGCACGACCGGCGTGCGGCCTATCGTCTCGAGCACTGAATCGGTCACTGCCGGCAGCGTCTTCATGGCTGCTCCTTGCTTGCTACTTCGTCTCGTTCCAGATGACCTCGGCGTTGGCGCGTATTCGCGCGGTCATCGGCTGACGGGCGAGCCGCTGATACTCCTCCGGCGTCATATAGCCCTGTTCGAGCAGGCGCTTCGGCATGCTCCAGCCATCGACGACAGCGTCGATCGTCTTGCCGGCCTTTTTTGCAGCCTGCACGGCCTGCACGAATTCTCGAATGAACTCTGCGTGAATCTCGAGATCCGCCATGGTCAGCGTTGTCTGGTGGTGACCGGTTACGAGGGTGTCGATGCCCGGCAGCGCCGCAGCTTTAGAGAGTACTACGGGGTACTCGACCCCGCTTCCGCCATTGCTGGCGTCGATGATCGGGATACCCTTGCCGCTGTATGCGTCGCCGGTATGCATCACCCGCAGCGTCGGAAAGACGACCCACGCGTCGCCGCCGGTGTGCGCACGGCCGAAGTAGTACAGCTCGATCCTGTCGTCGCCGGCGCCGAGCGTCATTCGATCGGTGAAGGTCCGCTTCGGCAAGCCCCGACCGCCGCTTTCCTTGAAGAGATCGGGCTGCTTCGGACCGCCCGTCACGGGGCGCATTTCCTCCATCAATTTGGCGGTGTTCTCGTGTGCAACGACCTCGACGGTCGGCGCGAACTCGGGATTCCCACCGACGTGGTCGAAGTGCGTGTGGGTGCTGACGATGGTCGTCACGGGCTTGTCCGTGAGCTCCTTGAGCTTTTCCACGATGGGCTGGCCCCAGCCCGGAAACTTCGTATCGACCAGCACTACGCCGCCGGCCGAGATGAATGCCGCGGTGTTCCCACCGCCGCCACGGAGGACGTAGAGGTTGTCTCTGACCTTGTCGACCTGAATCGCGGCCGCCGAAGGCGGTGGGGCCTGAGCGCCGTGTCCCTGCGCCACGCGAATCCCGATCGCGACCGCCCCAACAGCCATCAGCGCACCAAGGAGGCCTGCCCGCTTCATAATCTTTCCTAACGATACCGGACCACTGGGAGGATGCAATGCTTGAAATTGCCCTGACGCTGACGCTTCTGACCGGTCAGGCCTCGGAGTCCCGTTCCTTTGCCCGTGAGCTCGAAGAGATCGAGCGGCAACTCGCAGCCACATGGAAGAGAGGGGACTGCGACGCGTGGGGGGCGATGCTTGCGCCCGAGTGGTCCGTCATTCACATAACGGGGAATATCATGACGAAGCCCCAGGCTCTCGAGATGTGCCGCACGCAGAAGACTCCGCTCGAATCGTTGGCGAGCGATGAGCTGTCGGTGCGATCCTTTGGCGACGCGGCGGTCGTCACGGGCCGGACCAGTGCAACTACGGGTGGGGATACGCGCGAGACGATTACGCTGCGGTTCACGGACGTCTTCATCCGTCGCGAAGGACGCTGGCAGGTCGTGGCGTCGCACGCGACGCGGATTGCTTCTGAGTGACATCCGAGAGGCTGTATTACCGGCCGGTCGACCGCGCGAGTCTCGAAGCTTTCCACCGCCTCGTCGTCGACGAGCATGTGCGGCGGTACCTGATGGACGGCCGGATCCTTCCGCTGGAATGGAGCGAACGCCGCATCCGCGAGAGCGAGGCGCTCTTCGAACGACGCGGTGTCGGCCTCTGGCTGGCACATCACACAACGACGCACGAGCTCGTCGGGTTCTCCGGCTTCCTCGAGATTCCGTCGGTCCACCCCGAGCCACAGCTCGTGTACGCGTTGCTCGAGCGCTTCGGCGGCGCGGGCTACGCGACGGAAATGGCCCGCGCGTCTATCGCGCGGGCACGCGCCGAAGCTGGCTTCGTGGAGATTGTCGCGAGCGTAGACGAGGTGAACACGGCGTCGCTTCGCGTTCTCGAGAAGCTCGGGTTCGAACAGAGGGTAACTCTGCAAGGCCGTTTCGGAAACATGTTCCTCCTTCGCCTCGGACCCGCCGCTGACAAGGTTGGGCGTATAATCGACAGCAGATGACGGGCTCATTGGGTCCGCGTCACCGGTCGCTGGCGCGCGCTACCGCGCTGGCTGCCACCCTGTACGCGATCATCCTCGCCGTCGGCCCCGTCCTTCATCACGATCTCGCCTGCCACTTGAAGTCCCGCACGCACTGTACGGTGTGCGTGGTCAGCGTCACCGCGTCGGGAACGCAGGGATCTGCGGGCCTGATCGCTGCCGACCTTCAGGCTTTCGACGCGCTCGCGCTTGACCGTAACCACCTGGTGACTCCCGTCACCGTCGCGCTGGTGGTCGGGCGCTCGCCTCCCGCCTGACAACCTCCCGTTCCGTCCGGCTTCGAGCCGGCTCGACGAATTCACGCCGCTGAATTCATCGCGACCGCGATCTCTTCACTTGTTCGGGTCTGGCGCGTTCTTGCGCCAATCCACGATCGCGATTCGCTAGAGGGAGCTTATGTCAGCAGGAGATTCACTTGTCCGGCGCTCACGGCGCCTCACGCGAGGCATTCTTGTAGTTTCTGCAGTCCTGGCGACGCCTCTCGGCGCTCGCGCTCAGGCCCTTGAATCGAGCGCGCAGGAGGCCGACGTCCGCGCGGCTCTCCAAACGCTCCGGCAGGAGCTGGATGCGCTTCGAGGTGAATACGGCGCCCGGATGGCGGCGATCGAGGCGAAGATCGCGGCGCTCGAGAAAGGCGGCGCGGCTGAGCAGCCGGCTGCGCCCCTTCAGCCGTTCCCGGAGACGCCGCCTGCTGCGCCGGCCCCGGCGCCGGGCACGACGGCGCCTGCGACCGAAGCGCAGGTCCCGGCCGGCGCGGCGGGCTCGGGCGGCCCTGCCGGCGCTCTTCCCATCTATGGCGGTACGGCGGCGCTGTCGAAAATCTTCAACCCCGACATCGCCGTCATCGGCAACTTCATCGCCGCGGCCGGCAAGAACGAAATAGACGACCGGCCGGCGCTCGCGCTGGATGAAGCGGAAGCGTCGTTTCAGGCGATCGTCGATCCGTACGCGCGGGCGGACTTCTTCATCGCGTTCGGCCAGGAGGGCGTCGAGATCGAGGAAGGCTTCGTCACGTTCCCCACGCTGCCGGGTGGTCTCCTCGCCAAGGTCGGACAGTTGAAGCAGCAGGTCGGCAAGGAGAACACGCTTCACGCGCACGCGCGGATGTGGCCCGACGAGACGTTGATGCAGCGAAACCTGCTCGGCGGAGAGGAAGGCCTGGCCGATGCGGGGATATCGGTCTCGAGGCTGATCCTCAATCCCTGGTTCTTCCTCGAAGCGACCGGCGAGATGTATCGGGGTGACTCGTCCGTCTTCAGCACCTTCGATCGCGACGATCTGAGCTGGGTGGGAAGGCTGCGCGGCTACCGCGACGTCACCGAGTCGACCAACGTCGACATCGGAACCTCGTTCGCGTGGGGACACAACGAGCTCGGCCCGGATGCGACGACGCGGCTGATTGGCGTTGACGCGACGTTCCGGTGGCGCCCGCTCAGGCGCGCGATCTATCGCCGCCTGATCGCCCGTACGGAATTCTTGTGGAGCCGCGCGTCGGGTCTCGAAACGGACGGCAGCGCGACGTCGTTCGGGTGGTACGCCGGCGGCGAGTACCAGTTCGCGCGCAGATGGTTTGCCGGGGCCCGGCTGGACTACTCGGAGCGCGCGTTCGATCCCTCGCTCAGCGACAAGGGCGGGTCGTTCCTGGTGACCTTCTGGCCGAGCGAGTTCAGCCAGATTCGCGGGCAGTACCGCAGGACGCGATATGCCGAGAACGTCACGGCCAATGAGCTTCTCTTTCAGGTGCAGTTTTCAATCGGCGCCCACGGCGCGCACACGTTCTGAATGCCTACAAGAGTGCAAACCATGACTTTCCACAGACTGCTCAGACTGGTAAGCGTCGGAGTGTTCGTCGCGGCAGCGAGCGAGGCGTCCGCGGCTATCAAGATCGTCGCCACGACGGAGGATCTCGCATCGGTCGCCCGCGAGGTCGGCGGAGACAAGATCACGGTGGACGCGCTCGCCCGCGGCTACCAGGACCCGCACTTCGTCGAGGCGAAGCCGAGCTTCATCCTCAAGCTGCACGCGGCGGACCTTTTGGTTCTGGTCGGCCGCGAGCTTGAAAACGCCTGGCTTCCGCCGCTCATCACGCAGAGCCGGAACGCAAAGATCCAGGTGGGGGGGCCGGGTTATCTCGATGCCTCGATCGGTGCGCACGTCCTCGAAATTCCGACCGGGCAGATCACGCGGGCGATGGGCGACGTTCACCCGCTCGGCAACCCCCACTACTGGCTGAGCCCGGAGAACGGCAGGCACATCGCCCAGGCGATCCAGAAGAAGCTCTCTGAACTGTCGCCGAAGGACGCGGCCTACTTCGCCCAGCGCTACGCGGATTTCGATCGCCGGCTGACCGAGGCCCAGAAACGCTGGCAGGGCATGCTCGGCGCGGCCCGGGGCACGAAGGTCGTCACCTACCACCGGTCCTGGTCGAATTTCTGCGACGCGTTCGGGATCGAGGTCGTCGGCTACGTGGAGCCGAGACCGGGCATTCCGCCGTCACCTTCCCACACGCTGACGCTCATCCAGGAGATGAAGCGGATGAACATCAAGATCATCCTGGTCGAGCCGTACTTCGATCTGAAGACGCCGAACGCGATCGCGCGAGACACGGGGGCGAAAGTGGTGGTCATGCCCCCGTCGGTTGGGGGCGTGCCAGAGGTGAAGTCGTATTTCGATCTTTTCGACTACAATCTGCGGCTCCTTGTTGCCGCGATCAAGGAGACCGGAGGACGCACGTAGATGCAGCTCTGGACCGTCCTGCAGTTTCTCGCCGCACCATTTGCGGCGAGCCTGATCCTCACGGGTATCCACGCATACCTCGGCGTCCACGTCGTCGAGCGCGGCGTGATCTTCGTCGACCTGTCGCTCGCGCAGATTGCGGCGCTCGGCGCGACGATCGCGCTCCTGATGCCCCTGAGCGGCGGCGACCCGCACGCGCCGTCGGTCTACTGGGTCAGTCTCGGATTCACGTTTATCGGGGCCGCCATCTTCTCGCTCGTGCGCACACGGAAGGCGCGGATTCCGCAGGAAGCGATCATCGGGATCGCGTACGCGGTTGCGTCTGCCGCCGCGATTCTCGCGATGAGCAAGTCCACGTCCCAGGCCGAGCATCTAAAGGACATGCTCGTCGGGAACATCATCGCGGTGTCGTGGGACGAGGTGGGCAGGACCGCGGCGCTCTACGGCGCCATCGGACTGTTCCACTACGTCTTTCGCCGGAAGTTTCTCGCGATCTCCCTGGACCCGCAGCGCGCTGAGGCCGAGGGCATCCCGATCCGTCTCTGGGATTTCCTGTTCTATGCATCGTTCGGCTTCGTCGTGACATCCTCGGTCGCGATCGCGGGCGTCCTGCTCGTCTTCTGCTACCTGATCGTGCCGTCGGTGGCCGCCATGCTGTATGCCGACCGGATAGGGGCCCGGCTGGCAATCGGATGGACCATGGGGACGATTGTGTCGGCGCTCGGGGTGTACCTGTCGCTCATCCTGGATCTGCCGACCGGCGCCACAATCGTGTGCACCTTCGGCCTCGTCCTCGTCTTGATGGCGGCCCTCAAGCCGGTTATCGTCCGTTCATGATCTGCCGGGCCTGCGGCACCGAGATCGCGGACCGGGCGATCGTGTGCTACCGCTGCGGCGCGGCCACGACCGACCCGGTGCGCCAGCCACCGCCGACCGAGTCGAAGTGGGCCCCACCCGTCAGGACCCGACGGCGCGGTCCCCGGATGCCCGAGCTCACCTCGCTCGTGCTCCTCGTCGTGCTGGCCCTTTATCTGGGATTTGGCCGGGTCGGCGAGATCCCGCCGACAGTCGCGTATACCATAGCGGCCGCCGCGGCCGCGCTCCTCGTCTGGCGCGTCGCGCGCCGCCGCTGAGTGGTTCGTATACCGCGGGCCGCCCGTAGTAGACTTTTCTGATCATGCCGGATGCTCGTCTCGAGGTGACCGACGCCCTTGGGCGCCGGATCGTGCCGATCGACAAGAACCCCTTCAACATGGGGCGGCGGGAGACGAACGATCTGCGCCTGGCCGGGTCGGAAGTGTCGCGGGACCATGCGGAGATCGTCATCGACGGCGACAAGTTCTTCATCCGCGACCGCAGTTCCCGGTACGGCACGTTCATCAACGGCGAGACGGTAGGCGAGGGCCCGCTGGCGCACGGCGACCGGATCCGGCTCGGCCGGAGCGGCGGGGCCGAGCTGGTGTTCCTGCTGGCCGACGGCGCGCCGCACACGGATCGCGCCACGACGACGGCGATCGGCGACCTGCGGCAGGTCGCGGCGCTCCTCGAGGGCCTGCGAGCGCTCGGCTCGGGCCGCGTGCTCGACGACGTGCTTGCGCTCGTGTTGGATTCGGCGCTCGAGGTCGGCGGCGCGGAGCGCGGGTTCATCATGCTCGCGGGGCCGAACGACGAGCTCGAGTTCAAGCTGGCCCGCGCGCGCGGGCGCATGACGCTGTCGGGCAGCACCTTCGAAACCAGCCGGAAGATCCCCGAAGAAGTCTTTCGGACGGGCGAGCCGCGCATCGTCGCCGACCTTCTGGACGGCGATCTCGCCAACGTGCACATGGGCACGGTCGCGCTCGGGATCCGCAACGTGTTGTGCGTGCCGCTCCGCCTCGTCCGCTATCTCGATCGCCCGGATCAGGCGGGCGAGGAGAAGCGTATCGGCGTCGTGTATCTCGACAGCCGCGAGAAGGGCACGCTGCTCTCGAACTCGACGCGCAACGCGCTCGAGACGCTCGCCACCGAGGCCGCAGTCGCGATTGAAAACGCGAGGCTGTATCGCGAGACGCTCGAGAAGGCGCGTCTGGAACAGGAGATGCGCATCGCCGCCGAGATTCAGCAGGCGCTCCTTCCGCGCGCGGCGCACGCCGGCGTGTTTTACCGCGCTGCCTCCGCGTCGATCCCGTGCCGGTCGATCGGCGGCGACTTCTTCGACTACGTGGATCTGTCCGACGGTACGTTCGGCTTCGCGCTCGGCGACGTGGCGGGCAAGGGTCCCCCGGCCGCGCTGCTGAGCGCGCTCCTGCAGGGCATCTTCGCGGCACAGGCGTCGACCGATCTGCAGCCGGCCGGAACCGTCGCGCGGGTGAACGACGCGCTCTTCCGGCGCGGCATCGAAAACCGCTTCGTGACGCTCATGTACGGCAAGCTCCGCGCGAACGGCCAGCTCACGTACTGCAACGCGGGCCACAATCCGCCTCTCATCATCGGGCAGGACGGCGTGCGTCGTCTCGAAACAGGCGGTCCAATCGTCGGCCTTTTCGAAGCGGCGCCGTTCGAGGAGGAAACGATTCCCCTCGTCAAGGGCGAGTATCTCGTGGTCTTCAGCGACGGGATCTCCGAAGCGACCAGCGTCGCCGGTGAAGAGTTCGGAGAAGGACGAATCATCGACGCGATCACGCAGGTGCTGGGACGCGAGCCCCAGGCCGTTCTCGAGCATCTCTTCAGCACGGTCCGCGAGTTCTCGAAAGGAGCGCCCCAGGGCGACGACATTACGGGCATGGTCGTCACCTACTCGACGTGAAGCGGTGGCTCGTCGGCCTCTGGCTCGCGCTCGGAGTCGTGGTCTGGAACGGCATCTTTGACCTCCTGCTGACGCGTGGCGTCAAGGAATACCTTTTCCGGCAGGCGGCGCACGATCTCGGGCGCGGGGAGCGTTTCACGATGCGCCAGATCATGGACCAGACGATCGCCGACGCGGCCGTGACCGCTTCGCTCTGGGCGCTCGCCATTGCGGGCGCGGGACTTCTGACGGTGGCGCTGTGCACCCGCTCATCTACGACTGGAACCACGAGCCCGGAACCGCGCGGCTGAAGCCGCGCGTGATGCTCGACGACGAGACCCTTCGCGACGGGCTGCAGTCGCCGTCCGTGTCGGCGCCGACGATCGATCAGAAGCTGCGGATCCTTCATCTGATGGAGGAGCTCGGCATCGACACGGCCAACATCGGCCTTCCGGGCGCCGGCCCGCACGTCGTCCGCGACGTGGAGCGGCTCGCGCGCGAAATCGCCGCCGGCATGAAAATTCGGGCCAACTGCGCGGCCCGCACGGTGATCGCCGACATCCAGCCGATCGCCGAGATCTCGCAGCGGACGGGACTCGCGATCGAGTGCTGCACCTTCATCGGCTCGAGCCCGATACGGCAGTACGCGGAGGGGTGGACGCTCGACGATCTCAAGCGCCGGACCGAGGACGCCATTCGGTTCGCGGTGGGTGAGGGACTGCCCGTGATGTACGTCACGGAAGACACGACGCGGGCCGATCCGGACACGCTGCGGGCCCTGTACTCGACCGCGATTCGCGTGGGCGCCTCGCGGTTGTGCGTTGCCGACACGGTCGGTCATGCGACGCCGGCAGGCGCCGCGGCGGTCGTGCGCTTCATCGCGGGCGTGGCGGCCGATTGCGGGTCGGACGCCGGAATCGACTGGCACGGGCACCGGGACCGCGACCTGGCGATCGCGAATACGATCGCCGCGATCGATGCGGGCGCGACGCGGGTCCATGGCGCCGCGCTCGGCATCGGGGAGCGCGTCGGCAACACGCCGATGGATCTGCTGCTCGTGAACCTCGTGCTGAGCGGATATATCGAGCGAGACCTGTCGCGGTTGGGCGAGTACGCGCGCGTTGTTGCCGAGTCGTGCTGTGTGGAGGTCCCGCCGAACTATCCAGTGCTCGGGCGCGACGCGTTCCGCACGGCGACCGGCGTCCACGCGGCGGCGGTCATCAAAGCCTTCCGCAAGAAGGATGCGGAGCTCGCCGACGCGGTCTATTCGTCGATTCCAGCAGGCATGGTCGGCCGCGAGCAGGAGATCGAGATCGGCCCCATGTCTGGCCGTTCGAACGTCCTCTATTGGCTCGAGAAGCGCGGGATGACGGCGAGCGACGAGCTCGTCGACCGGATCTTCACGAAGGCGAAAGACTCTTCGACAGTCCTCACGGAAGCAGAGATTCTCGAACTCTGTCGATAGCGATTTAGCGCCGCTTATCCTTCGGCACGTAGTCGCGTGGCGTGAGGCCGGTGTAGATCTGACGCGGCCGCGCAATCTTCTGCTCCGGGTCGAGCAGCATCTCTTCCCACTGCGCCACCCAGCCGGCCGTTCGGGGGATGGCAAAGAGCACCGGGAACATGTCGACCGGAAACCCCATCGCCTGGTAAATCAGCCCTGAGTAGAAGTCTACATTTGGATACAGCCTGCGGCTGACGAAGTAGTCGTCCTGCAGCGCGATCCGCTCGAGCTCGAGCGCGATCTCGAGCAGCGGGTTCTTGCCGGTGACCGTGAAAACGAGGTCGGCAATCCGCTTGATGATCTTCGCGCGCGGATCGTACGACTTGTACACGCGGTGGCCGAATCCCATGAGCCGGCCGTCACCTGCCTTGACCTTCTTGATGAACGCCGGCACCTGCTGAATCGATCCGATCTCCTGGAGCATCCCCAGCACCGCTTCGTTCGCGCCGCCGTGGAGCGGGCCGTAGAGGGCGGCTGCCGCGCCGGCGAGCGCGGAGTACGGATCGACGTGCGAGCTGCCGATGCCGCGCATGGCGTGCGTCGAACAGTTCTGCTCGTGGTCGGCGTGCAGGATGAAGAGCACGTCGAGCGCCCGCTCGAGCACCGGGTTCGGCTGGTACTTGAGCTCGGTCATCTTGAACAGCATGTTCAGGAAGTTGCCCGAGAAGCTCAGGTCGTTGTCCGGCATGACGTACGGCCGTCCGATGCTGTGGCGGAAGGCGTACGCGGCGATACTCGGCACCTTCGCGATGAGGCGCACCGTCTGTTTCCGCCGGGAGTCGGTCGAGAAGATCTGCTTCGCGTCCGGATAGAACGTCGAGAGCGCGCCGACCGTGCTCAGGAAGATGCCCATCGGGTGCGCGTCGTACTGGAACCCCTCCATGAACTTCTTGATGTTCTCGTGGAGCATAGTGTGCAGCGTGACCTCGCGCGTCCACAACTGGATCTCCGAAACCGTCGGGAGCTCCCCAAACAGGATGAGATACGCCGTCTCGAGGAAATCGCTCTGCTCGGCCAGCTGCTCGATCGGGTAGCCGCGGTAAAGCAGCACCCCTTTGTCGCCGTCGATGTAGGTAATGTTGCTTCGGCAGGCGGCCGTGTTCTGAAACGCCGGGTCGTAGGTGACCAGTCCGAAGTCGTCGGGCCCGGTCTTGATCTGCCGGAGATCCATGGTCCGAATCGCGCCGTCCGTGATCGGTATCTGGTACTGCTTCCCGGTGCGGTTGTCGGTGATGGAGAGAGTGTCAGCCATCTCGGTGCTCGTTGTCGTCGTTTCCCGGCGGGAGCTCACCGGACTCGGCGTCATGCTCGGGGACCGGCGGTCCCTGGACGCGATAGCTTCCGGATAGCCAGCGGCCCAGGTCCGCCATCCGGCATCGCTCGCTGCAGAAGGGACGCCATTCCGGGTCTACGGGCGCACGCCCGCAGTACACGCAGACCGGCTGGTCCATCCGCTGATTCTATCTGATAGGCCGATCGTCCAAGGTCTGGTGCCGCACGTCCTTGGCCGACACCATGAAGATGACGTCCTCGGCGATGTTGGTCGCGTGGTCGCCGATCCGTTCGAGATGACGGGAGACGAGGATGAGGTCCAGTCCGGGCTCGATCGTATGCGGATCCTGCAGCATGTAGGTCAGGAGCTCGCGGAACACCTGGGTTTTCAGCGCGTCCAGCCGATCGTCGCTGTCGAGGACGACCTGCGCCAGCGCGGGGTCGCGGCGAACGAAGGCGTCGAGCGCGTCGCGGAGCATCGTCTGCGCGATCGTGGCCATCTGGGGGATGTCGATCAGAGGTTTGACGGGCGGATGTTTCAGATAGCGCCGCGCCGCCTCGGCGATGTTCACGGCCAGATCGCCGATTCGCTCGAGATCCGTGTTGATTTTGATGGCCGAGACGATCATCCGCAGGTCGGTCGCTACCGGCTGGTGGAGCGCCAGCAGCATGAAGCCGCGGCCGTCGACCTCGATATGCAGCCGGTTGATCGGATCGTCGCCGGCGAGGACCTCCTCGACGAGCGCCGAGTCGCGTTCCACGAGCGACTGGATCGACAGGCGTACTTTTTCCTCGGCGAGCCCCCCCATCTCGAGCAGGCGGGCCTTGAGAGCGTCGAGTTCCTCGTGAAAGTGCGGCGTCGTGCGTTCCATAGCCTGGTCTATCCGAATCTCCCCGTCACGTAGTCCTCCGTCAGCTTTTCCGCCGGCGCCGTGAAGATCTTCCGCGTCTCGTCGAACTCGACCAGCCGGCCGAGCCAGAAGAACGCGGTGAAGTCCGAGACGCGCGCCGCCTGCTGCATGTTGTGCGTGACGATGACGATAGTGTACTGGTCTTTGAGCTGGTAGATGAGCTCTTCGATCCGCTGCGTGGCGATCGGGTCGAGCGCCGAAGCGGGCTCGTCCATGAGCAGGATATCGGGCTTGATGGCGAGCGCGCGTGCGATGCAGAGCCGCTGCTGCTGCCCGCCCGACAGTGAAAGCGCCGGCTCGTGCAGCCGGTCCTTCACTTCGTCCCAGATCGCCGCCGCCTTGAGGCTTTCTTCCACGCGGTCGGCGAGATCGGAGCGGCCGTTCGCGAGCCGGTTGATTTTCAACCCGTACGCGACGTTCTCGAAGATCGACTTGGGAAACGGATTCGACTTCTGAAACACCATGCCGACGCGCCGGCGCAGCGCGACGACGTCGACCGAGGTCGCATAGATGTCCTGCCCGTCGATCCGTATCGCGCCCTCGAGGCGTGTCTCCGGAATGAGATCGTTCATCCGGTTGAGTGTCCGGAGGAACGTGCTCTTCCCGCAACCGCTGGGCCCGATGAACGCGGTGACGACGTGCGGCCGGATCGCGACGGTAATGTCCTGCAGCGCGCGCTTGGCGCCGTAGAAGAAGTTCACCTGCTCGGCGGCGATCTTGACGGCGGTCATGAGAGCCGCCTTCTCTGGAGCCGGTCGCGGATGACGACCGCCGTCGAGTTCATGGCCACCAGCAGCACGAGCAGCACGAGTATGCCCGCAGCCGCGTTTGCGGCAAAGCCGGCCTGCGGCCGCGAGACCCAGTTGAATATCTGAATCGGAAGCACGGTGAACGGCGACCAGATCGAATCGGGGGCGAACGGGACGTATGTCAGCGCGCCGATCGTGATGAGCGGCGCCGTCTCGCCGATCGCGCGCGAGAGGGCGAGGATCACGCCCGTGAGAATGCCGGGAATAGCCGCCGGCAGTACCTGATACTGCGTCGTCTGCCACTTCGTGGCGCCGAGCGCGTACGATCCTTCGCGAAGCGACTTGGGCACGGCTCGCAGCGCTTCGCGCGTGGACAGAATCACGACTGGCAGGGCGAGCAGCGCCAGCGTCGCGGCGCCGGCCACCACGCTCCGGCCGAGCGACATCGCCCGCACGAAGAGGCCGAGCCCGAGCAGGCCGTAGACGATCGACGGCACGCCGGCGAGATTCGCGATGTTGATCTCGATGATCCGGCCCAGCCGACCCTTCGCACCGTATTCCTCGAGGTAGACCGCCGCTGCGACGCCGACCGGCACCGCCATCAGCGCCGTCAGGCCTATCACGTAGAGGCTACCGATCAGGGCGGGATACACCCCGGCGGAAGAGGCGCGGCGCGACGGATAACTCGTCAGAAACTGCCACGACAGGCGCGGGACGCCGTCCACCATGATGTCGGCGAGGAGCGCGGCAAGCGCCGCGAGCGCCGCCAGCAGTCCGAGCAGGCCGAGGATCGCAAAAGCGCGGTCGAGGAGGTGACGGCTCACGCGTATTCCTCGCGGAACCGCTCGCGCAGCCAGTGGCTGACGAGGTTCAGCACGAACGTCGCGAGGAAGAGCAGCATGCCGACGGCGAAGATCGTCCGGTACTCCAGGGTGCCGGCGGGTGTGTCGCCCAGGCTGACCTGAACGATGTAGGCGGTCATCGTCTCGATCGGCACGAGCGGGTTCGCGGTCAGCCGCGGCTGCTGGCCGGCGGCGATCGCGACGATCATCGTCTCGCCTATTGCGCGGGACACCGAGAGAATCGCCGCTGCCGAGATGCCGGAGAACGCCGCGGGCACGACGACCAGCAGGGACGTCTGCAACCGCGTCGCCCCCAGCGCGAACGCGCCTTCACGGAGTCCGTTCGGCACGCTGCCGAGCGCGTCCTCGCTCAGCGACGAGACGAGCGGCAGGATCATGATACCCATCACGATTCCGGGTCCGAGTGCATTGAACCCGGAGAGACCGGGGATGAATCGCTGGAGTATCGGCGTGACGAACAGCAGCGCAAAGTACCCGTACACCACGGTGGGCACGCCAGCGAGGATCTCGAGAACGGGTTTCAGCGCCCGGCGGACGCCGGGGCGCGCGTACTCGCTCAGGTAGATTGCGACGAGGAGCCCGCCCGGCAGCGCCACCGCCATCGCGATCGTAGAGACGACGACCGTACCAGCGACGAGGGGGAGGACGCCGAAGTGCTGGTCCGCGAAAAGCGGCGTCCAGACCGTACCGAAGAGGAATTCGAGAATGGGTACTTCCCGCAGGAAGGCCAACGTCTCGACCATGAGGACCGCGATGATGCCGGCCGTGACGAGAATCGAGAGCGCGGCCGAGAGAAACAGCAGACGCTCGATGAGCCGCTCGAGAAGCGATCGGGTCATGCCCGCCCGCTAGGGCTGCGTCGCCGCGAGGAGCGACTCCAGAGTCTGGCCAGGCTTTGCGCCCGCGTAGATCGTCCCTTTCGTCCCGTTAGTGTAGCGACTGCGCACGAGCTCCTGCTCACGCTCGCTGAGTGGCACGTATCCGACTTCCTGAATGAGGCCGGTTTCCTTCCCGAGATAGAAGTCAACGAATCCTTTCACTTCGGGCCGGGCGAGCGCGGCCGTGCTGACGTAAATGAACAGCGGCCGCGACAGGGGCCGGTAGGTCCCGCCTCGCACGGTCTCGATCGACGGCGCGATTGCTCCGCCGCCGTTGTCGGCATTGCCATCGTCGACGGCCACCAGCTTCAGCTTGTCCTTGTTCTGCTCGTAGTAGGCCATGCCGAAATAGCCCAGCGCCAGCTCGTCGCCCGAGATACCCTGCACGAGGACGTTGTCGTCTTCGCTCGACGTATAGTCGCCGCGGCTCTGCTTTGCCTTCCCGACGATGACTTCGGTGAAGTAGTCGAACGTTCCGGAGTCTACGCCGGCGCCGAACAGGTGTATCTCCCGATCAGGCCAGCCGTCGCGGATGTGGCTCCAGCGGGAGATCTTGCCGGCAGCGGCAGGCTCCCACAGCTTCTTGAGCTCGGCGACCGTCATGGATTGCACCCAGGTGTTCTTGGGGTTGACGACCACGACGAGACCGTCGTACGCGATCGGCAGCTCGAGGTACTCGATGCCCCCCTTGCTGCATGCCTCGATTTCGGTGCTCGTGATCGGGCGCGATGCATCCGAAATGTCGGTCTCGGCGCGACAGAACTTCTGGAAGCCGCCGCCGGTGCCCGAGCTGCCGACGGTCACGCGGGCGCCTGGCCGCTCCTTCTGGAACTCCTCGGCGACCGCCTCAGTGATGGGAAAAACGGTGCTCGAACCGTCGACCCTGATGACGCTTTCGGCGGCCGCTGGGGCATTTGTTGTCTCTGAACCGCCGCCGCACGCGGCGGCGACGAGAGCCATCGTTGAGAACAGGAGGACTGGACGGAGCTTCCGAATCATGCCGACCACAGTATCGACGGCAGATTACGCATCCATTTCACACTTGTTAAATCCGTGTAACCGGCTCGCTTTCGGCCAGGAATTCGGCAATCTGGCGCCTGAGCTCATCCTGAATCGCGTCGATCTTGCGCTTCGCGTCGAGCACCCGGAAACCGAACTCGTCGGCCATCGAGTTGTATTCGCGCAGGAGCGCCCGCTGGTACGCGCGGAAGCTGTCGTGGATGTCGTCGGCGAGCTTCAGATCCATCCCGGATTCCCAGAAATTCATGCCGCGCGACTCGAGTACCCGCCGAATCAGCGTGCGCTCGTCGATCTTCAGATAGAAGACGAGATGGGGCGCAATCGCAAATCCGTACAGGTTCCGCGTCCAGGTCCGGTCGATCGCGCGCACGCCCGCACGCGCGAGCGCGCTGAAGATGTACCGATCCGCAAGGACGATGAAGCCGGCTTTGAGCGCCGGGATGACTTCCTTTTCGAGCCGGTCGGCGAAGTCCGTAGCGTAGAGGAGCGCGAAGGTCAGCTTGTTCAGCGTGTTGCTCGACTTGGCGAGGTCGATCGTCGGCTGCATCAACGCCGATCGGGTCCAGCCCGTCTCGATGACGCCGTAGCCCTGAACCTCCAGCCATTCACGCAGGAGGCGAATCTGCGTGGAGCGGCCGACGCCGTCGGTGCCTTCGATCGCGATGATCTTCCCCGGGTACCCGCCGATCGTCAGGTATGGAATGCCATAGCCGTAATAGGTGCCCGGAGTAACCGCCCCCTGCGCACCGTTTTCCAACGGGGTAGTTGGATCGCTCATCGCGCGGCATCCACGGTTTCGGGGGTCTCCGTTTCGACTTCTTCGGCGGCGCCCGCGAGATGTTTCGTGACCAGCTTGCGGAAGGCGCGCTGCTGCTCGGTAATGCTTCCGCTCGCGTCGATGACGTCGAGGCCGAACTCCTTCACGAGGCGATCGTACTCTTCGAGCACGCGTCCCTGGAACATCCGGAAGCTCTCGACCGGGCTGGTGCTCCAGCCCATGTCCAGGCCCGCCTCGTAGAACTTCAGCTTGACGCGCCGTGCGAGCAGGCGATCGACCGAGACCTCGATCGGCACCCGGAAGTACACGGCGAGATCCGGACGCACCGCAAAGCTGTACAGCTCGCGCACCCATCGCGGATCGACACCTCGCGTCGTGTCTCTGGCGAACGCCGTATACGCGTACCGATCCGCCAGGACGATCATCCCGGCCTTGAGCGGGGGAATGATGTTGTAGAGCAGACGGTCGGCGAAGTCCGTGGCGTGCAGCAGGCTGAACGTCATCGGCGTGAGCGCGTTTTTCTTCTTACCGGCCTTTGTCGCCGCCTTGACGAGCGCCGACGAGTTCCATTCGGTGACGAACACGCGGTGGCCGGCGGCGCTCAGCCACTTCGCGAGCAGCCCGAGCTGGGTTGTCTTGCCGGACCCGTCGATTCCCTCTACGACGAACAGCTTGCCGGGGTACGCGTGTGGCGTGACGAGCGTGTTTATCATGGCGAACGCGTTCCTTGCCCTTTCTGGACGTCACCTCGAACCGGATCGGCCGCGCCAGGGCGTCGGCGAGCGGCTGCGCGTGCCGCTCGGCGGCCCAGACCTCCAGCTCCGCATCGCCGACGGCGCGAAGCCGCACGACCAGTCCGTCTTTTTTCTCCCTGATGTGCACCGCGCCAATCGTCTGCGAGTGGCTGCGGTCGAGGCCTTCGGCGAGCCGGACGATTCCAGCCAGCAGCTTGACCGTACGTCGGAGCGGTCCCGACAGCGCGCTGTAGTCGTCGTGCGACTTCTTGGGCACGCCCCGGCGGTGGTACCGCGCTACGAGCCCGATGACTTCGATCTCGTCGGGCTCGAAGCCGCGAAGGTCTCCGTTCTTGATCAGATAGTAGGAATGCCGATGGTGCTTCTCGTAGCTGATGTGCTCCCCGATGTCGTGCAGGAGCGCGCCGTACTCGAGCCACTCGCGCTCGCGATCGGTCAGGCCGTGCAGGTGTCGCGTCTGGTCGAACAGCGACAGCGCGAGCCGCGCCACCTGCTTCGGATGATCGGTCCAGTAGTGGCACCGCTCGCCAAGCTCGATGACGCTGCGCCGGCGGACGTCGGGGTAGCGTTCGACCTTGCGGATGTGAGCGGCATTCTTACGGATGTAATTGAGAACCAGCCCTTCGCGGAGCGCCAGATCGCACAGCGTCAGCTCGTTGGCGCCAAGACGCCGGAGGAGCGTGTCAATCAGAACGACGCCGGCGACCGACAGATCTGCGCGCCTCGGGTCGAGCCCCGGCAGACGGAGACGGCGATCGAGATCCATGCCGAGCAGCCGCTCGCGCAGCCTGTGCATGGACTTCGCGCTCACCCGAAGGTTGCGCGGCTCGGCAGACTGCTTCGCATCGGCCGCCAGCATGCCGAGGCTGAGGATCGTACCACTCGTGCCGATGACGCGATCGAAGTCGCGCGACGCGATTTCGTTCAGGTAGTCGCCCGCCTCGCGATTGATGTGCTTCACGAGCTGCCGCTCGTCGCGTCCCGAGAGCGGATCGCTCTTGACGAAGCGCTCGGTGAGGCGGATGACGCCCATCTTGAAGCTGCGGGCGAGCTGCGGCCGGCCGCTGCCGCCCAGCGTGACTTCCACGCTGCCGCCGCCGATGTCGATCACGACGGCGTTGCTGTTCTTGAGATCGACGCCGTACGCGGCGGCCTGGTGAATGAGGCGCGCCTCTTCGGTGCCGGAGATCACCCGGACGTGAATGCCGGTCTGCCGCGCGACGGTCGCGATGAACTCCCCGCCGTTTTCCGCTTCGCGCACGGCGCTCGTCGCGGACGCGACGATTTCGTCGACCTTGTGCGACTCGGCAAGGCGGCGGTACTTAGCCAGGACCTGCAGCGCCGCCGACATGGCGGCGTCGGTGAGCTGGCCGCTGTCGAGGCCCCCGGCGCCCAACCGGACCATGTCTTTTTCGCGGTCGATGACCTCGAAGGACAGGTCCGGCCGGACCGTGACCACGATCATGTGGACCGAATTCGTGCCGATGTCGATTGCGGCGATGCGCATGGGTTCGTAAGCTCGACAGAGGGAAGTGGGGCTATACTGTCGGCTTCGGCGCGCTCCCGGAGGCCCCTGCCGGAATATCAGGCATAAAGTGGCCCGGACCCGCCTTGCGTTCGCCAATCCTAGCATGAAGGCCGGAAACCAGTCGGTTACGCTTCTTCAACGCCGCACTCGCGCGCTCACCGATGCGCTCCCTGGCGCCATCTCGGGGGACCCGGCGGCACTGCACCGGGCGCGGGTCGCGACGCGCCGGCTGCGGGAGGCGCTCCCGGTTTCGGGGGCCGGGGTCAACGGGGGAAAGCGCAAACGGGTCCGCAGGCTGGTCCGGCGCCTGACGCGCGCCCTCGGGACGGTGCGCGAGCTCGACGTCGCTCTGCAGATTCTCGAGGAACGGGCGGATGCCGAGGACGCGCAGGGCTCGGCCATCGATCGAGCTCGCGGCGTCGTCCGCCTCGAGCGTCAGACGCGCCGCGAGGAGATGCTGCGTCGGCTGAGCCGCATCAACCTTGAAAAGCTTCAGCGACGCCTCTCCGAGTTCGTAACGCAGCTCGAGGCCTCGCCGGCCGACGCCTGGCGCAGGGCGCTGGCGGCGCGTCTCGTGCACCGAAGCCGACGGCTCGACCAGGCGATCTCGCGCGCTGGATCGATGTACGTCCCCGTCAGGCTCCATGCGGTTCGGATCGCGGCGAAGAAGCTTCGGTACGCCCTCGAGCTCGCGGGTGAGTCGGGCATCCTCGAAGCTCGCCCGCACGTGACGACGGTCAAGCGCGCGCAGACGGCGCTCGGCCGGCTGCAGGACTTGCAGGTCGTGCTGCGCCAGGTCGATCGGGCATCCGCAGAGCGCGGCCTCGACCCGCCGTCGCGTGCGGGACTCGCGATTCTGGCGCGGTCGCTCGAAGAGGATGCGCGCCGCGCGCACGGCCGCTACCTGCGATTCGCGCCGCGCCTGACCGTCGTCGCGGCGGCGGTGCGGCAGCGGATCGTTCCATCGCTCGCGGCGACGACGCGCCGGCGGCCAGCGAGGATGAAAGCCCGCCTCCGCCAGGGCTTCCGCCTTCGCCACGGCTACGGCGGACAAGCCGGCGGGCACGGGCGCGGCGCGGGTCAGAGGAAACAGGCCTGATGGCGGATATCGAGCTGTACCTCATTCGACACGGCATCGCGGCGAATCGAGGCGAGGCCTTTCCGGACGACACGAAACGACCGTTGACCAGCCAGGGGATCTCGCGCCTCCGGAAGGAGGCGCGCGCGCTCGCCAGACTCGGCGTGGAGTTCGATCAGGTCGTGACGAGTCCGCTCGTGAGAGCGCGCCAGACGGCCGAGGTGTTCGTTCAGGCCGCGTCTCCGCATCCGCCTCTCGCCGTCAGCGACGCGCTCGCTCCCGGCAATTCCGCCACCGCAGTGATTGAGGATCTCGGCCGGTTCGATCGCCGCGCGCGGGTCGCCCTCGTCGGCCACGAACCGAACATGGGGGAGCTCGCCGCGCGGCTGCTCGGCACGAGGCGCGCCATCGAATTCAAGAAAGGCGCGATCTGCCGCATCGATGTCGCGGCGCTGCCGCCGACGCGGCCTGGCCGGTTGATCTGGTTTGCCACGCCGCGGATGCTCCGGCTCACGTCGAAGTAGCCATTCACCGAGCCCGTCCCACCGTTCATCGTTGAGTCCGTACCACGATTCATCACCGCGCACGTTTCGGCAGTTTCGAATCCGCACAAAACCAAACCCCGCGACGATCCGGCCCGTCTAACGCGCTGGAGATCGAGAGAGGCATGTGGAGGTCCTGTCATGGAGCCACTCGCCCTTCTCGTCGCTCTTGCCGTTTCGCTCGACACCAGCATGACCTTCCAGGGCTGGTCGTCGCCAGTCCGGAACGTCCGCTCGACGCAGGAGCGCACGCTCCGACTGCTGGACGTTGGCGCCGAGCGATCGCCGACCATCGCCCGCCTCCGCGCGGCGCTCGAGCAATCCGACGTCATCGTGTACGTGCAGACAGTACGAGACCTGGCCCCTTCGATCGACGGCCGAATGATGCTGCTGAACGCCGGCCACGGACGCCGTTACGTGCGCGTCGACATCAGGCAGTCGCTCACGCCCCGGGAGATGCTCGCGATCATCGGTCACGAGCTGCGGCACGCCCTCGAGATCGCGGATGCGCGAGAGGTGCGCGACGACCAGTCCATGATCGAGCTCTACCGCCGGATCGGCGTGAGCCGCGATGCGCGGTCCCATTTCGAAACGATTGCCGCGCGCGCCGCAGGCTCACAGGTGAGGGCGGAGCTCGGCGGTGGGCAGCTCAGAACGAGAAACGAGCGTCCACCTGCAGCCGGGTCAACGTCCGGTTGGGCGAGTCAGCAGGCACTTCGAGCGCCTTGGTGAAGATCAACGCGACGTCCAGATTGATGCGGTTTACAGGCATGTACGACCCCGTCAGCACCTGGCCGATGATGTTCGTTCCCGGCATGTCGCTGAACCGGAACGCCGAAATGACCGCGTCCCGCTCGATCCGCGTGTACGTGTAGCTTGCCGAAGCGGTCCGCGGGACGGCCGCCCGTCCGATGCCCCCGACGATCCAGAACGCCGCGTCCTCGTCGGTCGCGGCACGAGTGTTGTGGGCCCACTCGGCGAGGACCAGCACCGGATACTGTGCGCGTCCCGTTGCGAGCGTCGCCTGCCCGATGAGATCGAGAATGTGGAAGTCGGACAGGAAGCCGTCGATCTCGCCGTCGGGTCCCCGTGTCGTCGCGTTGGTGTTCAAGGCGATGATCTGCTGGCGTGAAAGAGCGATCGCAAACTGATCGATACGCTGAAATGCATAGCTCGCGAGGGACGCCTGCACCTGGTGTTTTCCGAGCGTCGTTCCCACCTGCACCTGTTCCGCCCACATGAACGCATCGTCGCCTCCCAGCGTCTCGTTCAACGGAGTCTGAGCGGCCGCCAGGCGCAGCGACGTGTTTTCTCCGAGCGACCGGGTGAACTGCTCATATGTCCCTTCCCAATTGATGTCGTCGTCCCACACGAGCTGTGTCCGTGTAACCGGGTAGCCGAACTTGCCGAAGCCGAGCGTCAGCCCATTGAGCGGTTTCGGAGACCACGCCACGAAGACCTGGTCGATATTGATTGGCTTTCGTGAGTAGAAGCTGGTCAGCGTCTGATTCGTCGAGCCGATATCGATCGCCTCGCCGCTCGCCACGCGGAAACCGAGAGTCACCTGATCCGAGATGTTCGTGCGAAGCCCGAATCGGAAGCGGAAGCGCTGACGATGGCGGGTGGCGGTGTCCTCGAGGAAGAAGCCTTCATACCGCGTCCGCAGGTCACCGAAAAACGTGATCCGTTCCCACCATGGTTTCTGCGCCGGTTCCTGGCTGGCTGGTTGCGCGCTCTGCGCAACTGCGATCGCTGGGTAGAGCAGAAGGATGGTGATCACTGCCGCTCGTCTCATGCGCGGCAGTCTACACGGGGTCCCGGTTGCACCGGCTGTTCAGATGACCGTGCCGTCCGGGATCGTCGCCCCTTTGGGGACGACGATGATGCCGTCCCGGATGCAGTAGCCCTCACCGTCCGCGTCCGTCAGGCCGCGTTCGTTCGTGAGCCGAGCGCCGTCGCCGATTCGCGCGTTCTTGTCGACGATGACCCTGTCGAGCACGGCGCCGCGGCCGACGCCGAGCGGCGGCGTACTCTCGTGCCGCACGTCGTCCACGTCCTCGTAGAAGTCCGCCCCGAGCAGCACGGAGCGCGTGACCTGCGCCCCCGGACGCACGATCGTTCGAATGCCGACGACCGACGCGGAGATCGAGCATGTGTCCAGGAAACAGCCGTCGCAGACGATCGCCGAGTCGGTCCGGCAGTCGATGAACCGCGAGCCGGGAAGGAACCGCGGCCGCGTGTAGATCGGAAACCGCGGATGAAAGAAGCTGAACGGCGCGTCGCGCTGGGTCAGCATGATGTTCGCGTCGTAGAACGATCGGACGGTGCCGACGTCGACCCAGTAGCCGCGATGCAGATAGGCGTGCACGCGGTGGGTCGCGAGCGCGGAGGGGATCACTTCTTTGCCGAAGTCGGTTCCGGGCCCCGCCAGGATGTCGAGCAGCGCATCTCTCGAGAACACGTAGATTCCCATCGACGCGACGAACGGCTTGTCGCTCGACGCCGGCGCGAATGTCGAGCCGACCGGCACGCTGCGGCCGAGCGCCGCGAGCCGCTCTGCGCTCGGCTTCTCTTCGAACCCGACGATCTGGCCTTCCCAGTCGAAGCGGAAGATGCCCATCTGGGTCGCCTCGATCGGCGAGACAGGCTGCGCGGCGATCGTGATGTCGGCCCCCGTCTCGATATGCGTGTCGACGAGGTCTCGGAAATCCATCCTGTACAGATGATCGCCCGCGAGAATCAGGTAGAAGCTCGCGTCGAGCGGAGCGAAATGGCGGACCGCCTGCCGGACCGCGTCTGCGGTACCTTGATACCAGTTCGCGTTATCGGGGGTCTGCTCGGCGGCGAGGATCTCGACGAATCCCCCTGAGAACAGGTCGAGATGATAGGTCTGCGCGACGTGCCGGTTCAGTGATGCGGAATTGAACTGCGTCAAAACGAAGATCCGCTGCATCCCCGCGTGGAGGCAATTGCTGATCGGAACGTCGATCAGGCGGTACTGTCCGCCTATCGGCACGGCCGGTTTCGATCGCATGTGGGTGAGGGGATAAAGGCGCGTTCCACGGCCGCCGCCGAGAACGAGCGTGATCACGTCGCGCATGGAAGCTCATTCTATCGTGCAGTTTAGGGTCCTCGACCGCAGAACCGTAACACAATGTTTACATCCCGCGTCCGGCGCGATAGGGTAAAAGGAACCTCTTTCGCAGAACCGTCGTCGTACTGTCTAGAAGGACATCGCATGTTCACTCGAGAGCTGACTTTCGCTGGCCATATCCACCGCTTTCTCGTCAATGAAGCCGGAGCGTCGGGATGGGAAGTCAGAGAAGAGCGCGACAGCCGAACCGTACATCACGCCTGGTGCAGCGACTGGCACCGCGTCGAGCGTAAATTGACCGATTTCAACCGGCGGATCGCCGAGCTCGAACGGGAGGGCTGGCAAAGCGAGCAACAGTGCTGAAGGCTGATGAATTACTGCGCCTCGACGAACCGGTAGCCTAATCCCACCACCGTTTCAATCTGCCGTCCGGCGGCGCCAAGCTTCGCACGGAGTCGTCCGACGTGCACGTCCACCGAGCGCGTCTCGATCGGGTGATCGTATCCCCAGACGCGCTCGAGCAGGCGATCGCGGGACAGCACGCGATTCTTGTTTTCCACCAGGCAGCGCAGCAGCTCGAACTCCCGGCGTGTGAGC
>DATAFJ010000238.1:0-1958 GCA_036257535.1 Vicinamibacterales bacterium
CAATCCGTGTGGCGCGCGAGATGCGGCGCGTGTGCCGGCCGGGCGGCCGAATCGTGATTCTGAATCACTTCCGCAGCACGAACCCGCTGCTGTCGAGGCTGGAGAGTGCGACCTCGCCGCTGACCGTACATGTCGGGTTCAGACTGGACCTCTCGTTAGTTGAACTTCTCCGGCAGGCGAACCTATGGCCCGCGTCGGTCGAGAGGGTGAACTTCCCGCCGATGTGGTCGCTGGTGACGTGTATCAAGCACTGAACGTTCAGCGCCGGAAGCCACGAACCGCTTGGACATTGCCGCGCGTGGCTTACGACGATCTCACGCTGTAGTGCGTCGCCAGCATCGATGATCCATCGTCAGGCTTTGAATCGTCGTCGCCTGATGCCGGCCCGTGGGCGCGGACGCTGCGGCCGGGAAAGCCACCGCGGGTCGTATTTCTGACGGCTGCCGCGTCGACTACCAGCTAGCCTGAACGACTTCCGTCACACGGCAAGAAACGCCCTGCTGACTCGCACAACGAGAACGCGAGGACGGGAGTCGACGCGAGGAATCGCTGCGGCGGCTTTCCGGCTGCGAAATGCGAACGGCCTTGCGTACGCGCCCACGGCCCGGCATCAGGCAACGACTGTTCGAATCCGCTGTGACACGACGCATCCAGCAGCAATGAGCATTGCCGTTGTGTTCGGCCGGCCGCCGACCTGCGCGTACGCCGACATGAATCGCGTGAAATCGAACGAAGCGATTCGAAGCCGCGAGTTCGCTCCGCGCGATCCGTGTCGAACGAATCAGCGTTGATAGTGCTTGCCGCGCTGGCAGGCGTTGGAACTGGGTACTACCGGCGGCTGCTGACGACAGGACAAGAGCCAGAGTGAGATTTCCGGCGTACAGCGCCGGGAGGTGGCCGGCCGAACACAACGGCGATGCTCTTCGGTCCGGCGGGAACGATGACGCAAGGTCCGGCTGAAGCTGGACACTGCGTACGGGCGGCTGGAAAGCTAGACTTTCGTCCGCGGCCGTCCTCTTGGCTTGCGGGGCGGCTTATCGAGCGCAGCCAGCAGCATGTCGGCGGCGACGTCAGCGCCGCTCGTGTCGGCCTTCTTCTTCGGCTTGGGCTGCGCGAGCAGCTTGTCCAGGTGCGAGTCCCACTTGCCGGCAAACAGATCTTCCTGGCTGATGAACGCGGAGCGCACGTACTTGGGCATTTCCTCGACGAGCACCTCGTACTCAGGGAAGTGGCCGCGGGACGTGTACAGCACGGCAGTATCGTTCGCGATCGATTCGGAGATGATGCCGTATCCCGCCTTCGTCACCACGGCAGTCGCCGCTCCCACGAGGTCCTCGTACCGGACGCCTGCGTCGTACATCGCCTCTTCGTTCACCGAGACGAGCGACCCTCGGCGTTCCGAGGGCGGCGCTTCCTTCTTTGTGCGCCCGACCGGCTGGCTTTCCACCGTGATTGCGACGTACCGCTTCAACTTTGCGAGCGCGTCGGTATCGAGGCCGGGCACTCCGTAGGTACCGAACGACGCCAGCACCAGCGGCTTGTCCGACGGCAGCTTGAGAAGCTTGGTGACCTCCTCCCGCGACCGTGTGGCGTGGCGGGCAATGAAGGGAATGTCCCGCACGTTCGCAAAGCTGTCGAAGCCCCCCGACATGGGCAGACGTAGCGCCATCGACGCCTTCGCGTATGCACCGCGTATCGTTGGCAGCAGCGACGGCGCGAGCCGCACACGCGGATAGTCGGCGTAAATCCAGTCCCAGGTAAAGTTCCCCAGCGCAATCGACGGGATGCCGGCGGCCGCACCGACGGCGAAGGCGAGCGGCGGGATGTCTCCCACGATCAGGCCCGCGCCGAGTTCGCGGAGCACGCGTGTTTCGCTGGCAGCGCGGGTGACGAGGTCGCTATGAAATGACGACGCGCGCCGAATCGTATCGGCTTCGTCGAGCGTCAGTGCGTCGATC
>DATAFJ010000240.1:0-7148 GCA_036257535.1 Vicinamibacterales bacterium
CCATCCCGCCGGCCGGCTGCACTGCAGAGATCCGGATCGAGGCCGGTCCCTCGTCGACACGCGGCTCGATGGCGGCCGGCGACTCGATCTCGATCGACAGCTCCGGTCGATTCCACGCGCGGATCTCGACGTCGCCGACGGTGCTCTCTACCGAGATTGCGACGCCTTCTCGAAGAGGAACGACCTTTGTGAAAGCTGTCGGCGCGCCGGCGGCCAGAACGATCGAGAGAAGCGCGGACGTCGACAGGGTCGGCATCACGTGCGCTTCTGACGGAAGCGCCGAACCTTGGCGAGATTCCCGCACTCCGCCATGTCACACCACTGCCGGCGTCGCGAGCGGCTGGTGTCGAGAAAGAGCCACCCGCATTCCTCGCCGGGACACTGCCGCACTCGCTCCAGGTCAGGACCCGCGAGCAGATCGCCCGCCGAGCGTGCGATCGGCCACAGCATCCGATCCAGCGCCGGCGTGTCGTCCCAGGCCCACTGAAAGCGTGCCGTCCCGATCAGCCGTTCGTGCGCCCGCGCCTGCCGAAGACTTCGATTGACCGCCACCAGATCGCCGGGCCGCGCCGGCCATCCTTCCACGGCCGCCTTGAAGACGCTATACAGGGCTTCACGCAGGGCGAGACTCTCCTTCAACGCCGCGTCCGCCTTCGCCGGGCGCGCCGACGCTTCGCGCGCGAGCGCGCGCGCCTGACCGGCCGTCAGCGCTCCAGTCAGGCCGCCCCAGCGCAGCAGCGCGCCATAGGAATCGAGGCGCTCGCCGACGACACGGCCGGCGTAGTCCCTTTGCCGGCCGGCGGGAATGCGGCCACACACGGTATTGACGAAGTCCAGGCAGAGGCGGCCGCCGACGAGCTTGCCGAACTGCGGATCCGGAACGTCCATCGCGGTGTAACCATCGTAATACACTTCATAGGTTACAAACGGCGGTGTCTTGGTGTAACCTCTAATCTGGTCTATATGGGTTACAGCCGCTTAGTCGTCATCGGTGCGGCATCCAGCATCGGCATTCGTCCTTACGAAACGGGCGACGCCCGCCACCTCGATCGAGCGCCGGCAGCGCTGCGACGACAGGGACTCGTCGAGCGTCTGTCGGCTGACGATCTGGGAGACATCACGTCGGCGCCGTACCGTGATTTCACACGCCCTCCCGACGGGATCCGCAACGAGCGCGAGGTGGCGCACTACAGCGGTCTGCTGGCGGAACAGATCACGGCAGGCCTGGACGGCGGCCGCTTTCCAGTCGTGCTCGGCGGCGATTGCAGCATCGTGCTCGGCACCCTGCTCGGGCTCACCCGCCGCGCGGCCCGCGTCGGCCTTGCGTACATCGACGCCCACGCCGACTTCGCGACGCCGCAGGAATCACGCTCGGGATCGGCCGCCAGCATGTGCCTCGCGCTCAGCGCAGGTCGCGGACAATCACCGCTCGCCACGCTCGCCGGCTCGAGGCCGCTGGTGCGGGCGGACGATGTGGTGCTGATCGGGCGGCGCGATCATGGTCAGGGCTTCTACGGACACGCGGCGCTCGCGGCCTCCGGCATCCTGGACCTGCCAGGATCACTCGTGGGGGACGACCCGGCTGCCGTGGTCCGGGCTGCTCTCGAGCAGCTCGTGCGGCCCGAGCTGGACGGCTTCTGGATCCACGTCGACGCCGACGTGCTCGATCCGCGCGTGATGCCGGCGGTCGATTCCCCGGAGCCCGGCGGGCCAGGCATCGACGAACTCGTCGCAATCCTTACGCCGCTGGCGCGCCATCCGTCGGCGCTCGGCATGCAACTGACGATCTACGACCCGGCGCTGGATGCCGACCGCTCGTGTGCATCGCGGCTCGTCACGCTGCTCGAACGGACTCTCGCAGGCGACATGACGGGAGGCTCCAGATGATCGCGCGAACGTGGCAGGGGCGTGTGCCGGCGCCGAAGGCGGATGGGTACTACGAGTACTTGCAGCGGACCGGCCTCGCCGACTATCAAGCCACGCCCGGCAATCGCGGCGTGCTGGTGCAGCGTCGTGTGGAGGGAAGCGCCGCCATCTTCGTGTTGACAACGTTGTGGGATTCCGTCGAGAGCATCAAGCGGTTCGCGGGCGAAGACTACGAGACGGCGCGCTACTACCCGGAGGATGGCGACTATCTCCTCGAGCAGGACCCCTACGTGACGCATGCCGAGGTCCTGATGGCCGTCATTCACCCGCGGCGAGATCCTCCTTGAGCAGCGCCTGGCTGATCGCGTACGCCGCTTCCGCTCCTTCAGAGGCCGCGACGACGACCCACTGCACCGCGCGCGACGCATCGCCGGCAACGTAAAGGCCCGGCAGGTGCGTCGTCTCGTAAGGACCGGTGCGCACGGTCCCCTTGTCGTTGAACCGGCAGCCGAGCTGGACCGTCAGTGCGGAATGCTGCGACTGCCCGGTAGTGAAGAACATCGCGTGACGCGGGAGCGGCGGGCCCTCGCGGAACACGATCCGCTCGAGCTGTCGATCGCGGCCTTCGAGCCGCGCCACGCGGCGCTCGTCGACGGCGATCCCGTGCGTCCGCAGCCGCGCGAGCTCCGCCGGCTCGATCTCGGATGGACCGTCGGTCACGAGCACGAGGTCGCGCGACCAGCCCGTCAACTCGAACGAGAGCCCGGCGCCGCGCTCCCCTCGTCCGTAGATGGCCAGCGGACGATCGCGCACTTCCCACCCGTCGCAGTACGGGCAATGAAAAACGCTGCGGCCGTACATCTCCTGAAGACCTTCGATCTCCGGAACGTGATCGACGACGCCCGTCGCGAGCAGGAGCTTCCGCGACTGCAGCCGCCGGCCATCGGCGAGAACCACGGAAAAACCGGCCGATTCACAGGTCGCGTCGCGGACCTCGGTGTCGAGAATCTCGATCGTGTCGTAGCGCGCCAGCTCCTCTCGCGCGAGACGCCGCAGCTCGAGCGGCGGAATGCCGTCGCGGGTCAGAAAGCCGTGCAGCGCGCTCGCCGACGCATTTCGCGGCCGGCCGGCGTCGCAGACGACCACGCGTCGGCGTGCGCGGGCGAGGATGAGCGCCGCGCTCAGGCCCGCGGGCCCCCCGCCGACGATGACGACATCGCAGGGTGTACCGCTCAAGCCGTCTGCGGACTCTGAAGCCCCAGCAGCGCGCGGAAGCGGGGGTCGCCGCGCAGGCTTTCGAGGTCCGGCTCGATCGGCGCACGGACGCGGTTTATCGCTGCCAGTCCGGACGATGATCGCTCGAGGCTGTCGAGCGCCTTGTCGGCATTGCCGCGCAGCGCGTACAGGCACGCGATGTAATACCGGGTGTACGGATCGTCTGCACCCTTCCCTACACGACTCTTGAATCCCTTGAGCGCCTGGTCGAAATAGCGCTCCGCGTCGTCGCGGCTCCCCTTCCGGTGCCAGGCGGCGCCAAGCTTGGCCGTGACCTCGATGAGCGCGCGCTCGCGCAGCGCGTGGTCGCTCGACGAGATGAACGACAGCTCGCGCTCGTACTCCCGTATGGCCTCGTCGTACCGTCCCTGAAGATACAGAACGTACCCGAGGCGCGTGTGTGCGCCGACGACCTGTAATCCCTCGCTGCCGGATACGTAGCGTTCCTGAAGATCGACCGCCTGTTTCGCGATGCGCTCTGCGTCGGCATGGCGGCCGCGCAGCGCGTACAGCAGGGAGAGCTGCAGGTACGAATAGCCCGACTCGGGATTGAGTTCGATCACGCGCTCGAACTCCGCAATCGCCTCCTCCACGCGCCCGAGGCGAATCCAGAAGAGACGAGCCAGACCGGACCTGGCGCCGTCGTCGTTCGGGTCGAGCCGCAGCCCCTCGTGGTACGCCGCGATCGCCTCGTCGAACCGATCCTGATCGCTCAAGGATGATCCGAGCCACGAGTACGCGTTGGCCAGCTTCGGGTTGAGCTCGATCGCCTTGCGCTCGGCCTGGATGGCCTTCTCCGTGAGATCGGGCAAGGTCAGGAACGAGCCCTTGAGATCGTAGGCGGCGCCGAGCCCCACCCAGGCGGAGGCATAGCCGGGATCGTGTGCCAGCGCGCGCTCGAAGAAGGCGATCGCGCGATCGAGCGACTCGCGGCCCGCCATGCGCAGGTTCATCAAACCGCGCGAATATGCCTCGTATGCTTCCATCGACTGCGTCTCGACGCCTTCGATACTCTCCATCTCGCCGACACCAAGCGTCAGATTCAGGTTCTGACTCAGTTCGTAGACGATTCGATCCTGGAGGTCGAAGATCTGATCGATCTTGCCGTCGACTTTCACGGTGCGGACGAGCGCGCCCGTGCTGACGTCCATGAACTGGGCGGTGATACGCACCATCTCGCCCAGCCGCTGGTAGCCGCCGGCGACAACCCAGGTCGCGCCGAGCCGGCGGCCCACGTCAATCGCGAGCCGATCGTCCAGGCTGCTGAGGTCGCCGCTCGACAGGTTCTTGAGCGCCTCGAAGACGCGCGCGCGCCCGATCACCGATAACCCTTCGATCTTCTTGAGGTCGGCCGTCACCGTTTCCGCGATGCCGGTGCCGATCCAGTCGTCCGTCGCCTCGCGCGTGATGTTCGAGAAGGTCATGACGGCGACAGCATGTTCCACGCGTCGCTGCGCAGCAGGCGCGAGACGGCCGTTGCTCGAACGATCGCGCAACACGGCGGTCCGCGCTCGATCACGGGCGGCCTCGAGATCGCCCTCCATCGCGCGTGCGGTCTGATACCGAAGCGCCGGTTCCTTCTCGAGCGCCCTCATCGTGATCGCGTCGACGTCCGACGTCACGCCGTTGATCAGACGCGACGGCGGCGGCGGATTGTAGTGCAGCACGCGATCCACGATCTCGGTGATCGACTCGCCTTCGAACGGCAGCCTGCCCGTGAGCATCTCGTAGAGGACCACGCCCAGCGAGAACAGGTCCGCACGATGATCGATCGGCCGCCCGAGCGCCTGTTCGGGCGCCATGTATGACACGGTTCCGAGGACGACGCCGGGCAGCGTGACACGGGCGGCCGTGGCGGCGCGGCTCGCACGATCGCGTGACTCGAGAAAGCGGGCCAGGCCGAAGTCGAGAACCTTGACGCGGCCCCGCGCGTCGATCATCAGGTTCGCGCTCTTGATGTCGCGATGGATGATGCCGCGTTCGTGCGCCTCGTTCAGCGCGTCAGCCACCTCGGCGGCAATCTCGAGCGCGCCCGAGGTGTCGACTGGTCCGTTGTGAATGCGCGTGGACAGCAGCTCGCCCTCGACGTACTCCATCACGATGAAGGCGGCGCCCTGGTGCTCGCCAATGTCGTAGGTGACGGCGATGTGAGGCGACCGGAGTACCGACGAGGCGCGCGCCTCGTTGAGAAGACGGCTGCGGTTCTCGGGATCGGAAGCGAGCGTCGGAGAAAGGAACTTGAGCGCGACCTGACGGCCGAGGCGCGTGTCCTCGGCCAGATAAACTTCGCCCATCCCTCCGCCGCCGAGGCGCTGGCCGACACGATAGTGTGAGACGAGCTGACCCGTCACCCCGGCGATCATATCCGCTAGGCGTCCCGCAATCTGAACTAATCCGAACGCAGAAATCCGGTCTCTACTAAATGACGCTCCGGATCGCCGCGGCGTTCCCGATGCGCGCTGGCGCCGCGCCGGGCAGCGCGTTATAGTGGATTTCGCTGCGCGCAGGCCCCTCCCTCAGCCTGGCGCCTCGATCGCACGCCGTCGGTCCCGTTCACAGCGCGATGGTCAGGCATCTCATCTTCACGCTCGGCCTCCTTGCGTTCGCCGCGCCCGCGCTCGCGCAGCACGACCACGCGCCGCATCAGTCGCCAGCCGGCTGGCAGTTCATGCAGGATGGCGTCGTTTTTCTCACGGTCAATCACCAGGGAGGTCCCATCGGCGAGACGGAGTTCGTCAGCCAGAACTGGTGGATGGGCATGTTGAGCCGTCAGGCGGGCCCCGGCCGTCTGACGCTCTCGTCGATGATCAGCCTCGAACCGATCACCGAGCGCGGCTACAGCGAGCTGTTTCAGATCGGCGAGAGCTACCGCGGCCTGCCGATCGTCGACCGCCAGCATCCGCACGACTTCCTGATGCAGCTCTCGGCCGTCTGGCGTCTGCCGCTCGGCGAACGATCCAGCGTGACGATAGCGGGCGCGCCCGTCGGCGAGCCGGCGCTCGGACCCGTCGCGTTCATGCACCGGAAGTCCGCTGCCGAGAATCCCACGGCCCCCATCGGGCATCACACGTTCGACTCGACGCACATCGCAATGGGCGTGGTGACGGCAGGGTTCGAGCGCGGCCCGTGGTACGCGGAGGCGTCAGCGTTCCACGGCCGCGAGCCAGACGAGAACAGGTGGGATCTCGCGGACCTCGGCCCGCTCGACTCGTGGTCAGCCCGTCTGTGGTTCCGCCCGAGTGAGCGGTGGACCTTTCAGATCTCTAGCGGGGTCCTGAACGAGCCGGAGCTGCTCGTCGCCGGCGACATCACGCGAACCACGACGTCGCTCTCCTGGGAGACGAACGGTGGCACCGGCTACACAGCTGTCACCGCCGCCTACGGCATCAACGACTCCGTTCATGGGACGACCCGCGCGTTTCTCGCGGAAGGTACGCACAAGCGCGGCAGGTACACCGGCTACACCCGGTTCGAGGCGACCGAAGTCGATACCGACGTCCTGCGATTCGGCGTGCATCCCCTCCCGCACGCGCACGATCCGCTGGAGCCGGTTCACGTCACTGTCATCGACACCGTTCTGGCTCTCACGATGGGAGGGACGCGCGATCTGTGGCGGTGGGCCGGATTCGACATCGCCGCAGGCGGCGACGTCACGTTTTACCACGTGCCCGACCGGCTCGTTCCGACGCATTCGTCACGGCCGGTGTCGTTTCATGTGTTCCTGCGCACCCGCATTCCGGCGCCCGGTGGCCGCATGTGGAACGCGGTGATGTCACGGCCGCAGCACTAATCGGAATGGGCAGGCTTGAAGGCCTGCGCTACGCGGTCTGCGCGGGGAATCGTTTCAGCGAGCGCTCCTGGGCCTTCCGGCGCTCTTCCTCACGGTTTCGCGGCTCCGCCGTCGTCTTCAACGAACGGATTAGCTCTTCGGCGGCGGCTGTCACCGCATCGACTGCGCGATTGAACGCGTCTTCATTCGCCCTGGAGGGACGCGTGGAGCCGCTGAG
>DATAFJ010000241.1:0-9403 GCA_036257535.1 Vicinamibacterales bacterium
GAATTGCCTGGATGTCGCCGATGGCGCCATCGCGAATGCGCTTCTGCGTTTCAAGCCGCGGCAGCTCCCGCCGGAGCTGCGTGCCGGTCATCACGCTGAGCCCGAGTTTTGCCGCGCGCTCGGCAGTCTGGACCACCGAGACTGCGCCGGGCACGTCGACCGCGACGGGTTTTTCGATGAAGACGTGCTTTCGCGCCTCGATGGCGGCGGCGAAGTGCTCTGGACGGAAGTGCGGCGGCGTCGCGTGGAGGACGAGATCGACACCCGACTCGAGAAGCTTCTGATACGCGTCGAACCCCAGGAAGCACTGCGAATCGGGAATCTCCTGTCCCTTTTCTTTCAGGAGCAGATTCCGGGCGGTCTCGACGCGGTCGGGGAAGACGTCGGCCAGCGCAGTGATCCGCAGGTTCGCACCCGCGTCGAGGAAGTTCACCGCGGCGCCCCTGCCGCGGCCACCGCAGCCGATCAGCCCGGCTTTCAGCGGGCGGCCGTCGGGCGCCTGCGAGCGGATCACGTCCTGTCGGCGGGGAGTAGTCGGCGCCGCGATAGGAACGTCTGCGCCCCCTCCGGACAGCGCGCAGCCCGACATGGCGGCTGCGCCGACGGCGGCAACCGAACCGATGAAGTCCCGCCGGTCGATCTCGGGTTTCTTGCTCTTCATATTCACCCCGGCGCCCTTCACCGGACCGTAGCGTCCGGCGCTGGCCGGACGTAGTATACGACCGCCAGGAGCCACCATGCAGGATCGCCGCACGTTCCTCGCATCGCTCGCCGCGGGAGTTCTCGGCGCGGCCCATCGACCAGGCGCGCAGTCGGCAGTCGCGGCGCCGGGTCAGATCCGGAAAGCTGTACTGATCTCGATGCTCGACAAGATTCCTGGCGTCGTCTCGTACAGCGATCGATTTGCGCTCGCGCGGCAGGTCGGCTTCGAGGGGATCGAGATGCGAACGATCTCGAATGCTGAAGAAGCGGCCGAGGTGCGCGAGGCGTCGCAGAAGACCGGCCTTCGCGTCCACTCCGTCATGAACGCCGACCACTGGAAGTTCCCGCTCTCGAGCGGCGACCCTCAGGTCGTGAATCAGTGCGTCGCCGGCATGGAAACATCGCTCCGGAACGCGGCGCTCTGGGGCGCGGACGCCGTGCTCCTCGTCCCGGCCGTCGTCGACGCAGCGACGACGTATAGGCAGGCGTGGGAACGATCGCAGCGCGTGATCCGGGAGCGGCTGCTCGGGCTCGCGCAGGAGCTGAAAGTCGTCATCGCTGTCGAGGAGGTCTGGAACAAGTTCCTCCTCAGTCCGCTCGAATTCGCTCGCTACGTCGACGAGCTCGACTCTCCCTGGGTGAAGGCGTACTTCGACGTCGGCAACGTCGTCATCTACGCGTATCCGCAGGACTGGATCCGCACGCTCGGCAAGCGAATCGTCAAGGTGCACCTCAAGGATTTCCAGTTCGACCGCCCCAACGGCCGGTTCGCGTGGAAGAACATCGGCGAAGGGGACGTCGACTGGCCCGAAGTAAGGCGCGCGTTCACGGACATCGACTACCGCGGGTTCATGACGACTGAGGTCGAGGGCGGCGATGGCATGTATCTCAAGGATCTCGTCGGCCGGCTCGACCGCTTCATAGCCGGCCAGAAAGTTTGACTCCGCCTTACGCCCGTCCTAAGATGCCGGCTCGTCTCTGAACCGCGGCAGGAGTCCCTCCCATGCAGCTGTCGCTCTCCATTCGAATCAACGGGCGCGACTATCAGCGAACGGTCGAGCCCAGGTTACTGCTCGTCGATTTCATTCGAAGCCTCGCAGGCCTGACGGGTACGAAGGTGGGCTGCGATACCAGCCAGTGTGGCGCCTGCACGGTGCTGCTCGATGGCGTTGCCATGAAGTCCTGCACGTGCCTGGCCGCGCAGGCGGACGGCGCCAGCATCACGACCATCGAGGGTCTCGCACCTGACGGCCAGCTGCACGCGCTGCAGGACGCGTTCTGGGCCAAGCACGGTCTTCAGTGCGGCTTCTGCACGCCCGGGATGATCCTCGCGACGCACGAGCTTCTGCGTCGCAACCCGCAGCCGTCGGCGGACGAGATCCGCCACGCGCTCGAAGGCAACATGTGCCGCTGCACCGGCTATCAGAACATCGTCCGATCCGTGCAGGAAGCGGCGAAAGCATCGGCAGGCACCCGGCCATGAGCACGACAGTCACAACCGCCGCCGCTCCTCGCGTGTTCGGCTCGGGCATCAGGCGCCGTGAGGATCCACGGCTCGTCACCGGAACCGCCCGGTATACCGATGACATCACGCTGCCGGGCATGGTGCACGCGGCGATTCTTCGCAGCCCGCACGCCCACGCGCGGATCCGGAAGATCGACACTGCGCGCGCCAAGGCCTCGCCCGGCGTGCTCGCGGTTTACACCGCCCCCGACATCGAGGGGCACCTGAAGCCGATCCCATGTCTCTGGCTCGTGCCGAACACGGACCTGAAGATCGGAACGTACTCACCACTTGCGACTGATACCGTCCGCTACGTCGGCGACTGCGTCGCGGTGGTTGTCGGCGAAACCTCGTATCAGGCCTACGACGCGCTCGAGCTGATCGACGTCGACTACGAGCCGCTGCCTGCCATCATCGATCCGGAAAAGGCGGCGGGGCCAGGTGCGCCGCAGGTTCACGCGGACATTGCGAACAATCAGGCGTTTCACTGGACAGTCGCCGGCGGCGACGTCGACGCGGCGTTCAAGTCGGCCGAGATCGTCGTCAAGGACCGCATCATTCAACAGCGGCTGATCCCGACGGCGATGGAAACACGCTCGGCCGTAGCGCAGTACGTTCCCGCCACGGGTGAGCTCACGTTGTGGAACACGACGCAGAACCCGCACATCGTGCGCTTCGCCTGCTCGGTCGTCACCGGCATACCGGAGGATCGCCTTCGGGTCATTGCTCCAGAAGTCGGCGGCGGCTTCGGCAGCAAGATCGCGCAGTACCCCGGCGAGTTCCTCGCGGTGTTCTGCTCGAAAAAGCTCGGCCGGCCCGTGAAGTGGACCGAGAGCCGAAGCGAGAATTACCAGGCGACGACGCACGGGCGGGATCACATTCAGGACGTCGAGCTGGCCGCGACGCGTGATGGCAGGATTACCGGGCTTCGCTGCACGGTGTGGGCCGGGATGGGCGCCTATCTGTCGACCGCCGCGCCCGGCATCCCGACGATTCTGCACGGCCTCATGTTGTCCGGTCCGTACCAGATCCCCGCGGTCAAGGAAGACGTCTACGGCATCTACACGAATGCGACGCCGGTCGAGGCTTACCGGGGCGCGGGGCGGCCCGAGGCCACGTACATGCTCGAGCGCCTCATCGATCGGCTCGCGCGGGAGCTCCAGATGGATCCCGCCGACGTGCGTCGAAAGAACCTGATTCCGCGGTTCGACAACGGCTTCGACGTCGTCACGGGTCTCAAGTACGACAGCGGCAACTACGAGGGCGCCCTGTCGGCCGCGCTCGACCGCGTCAAGTACAAGGAGCTTCGCGCGGAACAGGCGCGTCTGCGAAAAGAGAAGAAGTACATCGGGATCGGCGTGACGACGTACGTCGAGATCTGCGGTCTCGGTCCGTCGCAGGTGGCTGGCGCGGTCGGCTTCCAGGGCGGGCTCTGGGAAAGCGCGATCGTGCGCTTTCATCCGACCGGGAAGGTCAACGTCTTCATCGGCGCATCGCCGCACGGACAGGGTGAGGAAACGACGTTCGCGCAGATCGTCTCGGACGAGCTCGGCGTCAGCGTCGAGGACGTCAAGGTCGTGCACGGCGACACCGATGTCACGCCGATGGGCTGGGGCACGTACGGCAGCCGGACGACCGCCGTGGGTGGCGCGGCGCTCGCGATCGCGACGCGGAAGATCAAGGACAAGGCGAAAGCGCTCACCGCGCATCTCCTCGAAGCCGCAACGGAGGACATCGACTACGCGGGCGGCAAGTTCTTCGTCAAGGGCTCGCCCGATCAGTTCAAGACGATCCAGGACATCGCGCTCCTCGCGAACATCGCCTGGAATCTGCCGCAGGGGATGGAGGCGGGCCTGGAGGCGACGACGTTCTACGATCCACCGAACTTCTCGTATCCCTTCGGCTCTCACGTCGCCGTCGTGGAAATCGATGCGGAGACCGGACGGACGACGTTGAAAAGATACGTGGCCGTGGACGACTGCGGGCCGCAGATCAACCCCGTGATCGTCGAGGGCCAGGTCCATGGCGGCGTCGTGCAGGGCATCGGGCAGGCGCTCTGGGAAGAATGCGTATACGACGAGAACGGCCAGCTGCTCACGGGCACGCTCGCCGATTACGCCGTGCCGCGTGCCGACCAACTGCCAGACATCGAAGTACTCTCGACCGTCACGCCTTCGCCGAATCACCCGCTGGGCGTCAAAGGCATCGGCGAGGCCGGAACGATCGCGTCCACCGCGACGGTGTACAACGCCGTGATCGACGCCCTCGCGCCGTTCGGCGTCAAGGGCCTGCGGATGCCGCTCACGCCCGAGCGCGTCTGGCGCGCCATACAAGAAGGCCAGAAGGGGGCATGAGCGATGAACCCCGCTGAATTCGAGTATTACCGCGCTGGCTCGCTCGACGAGGCGCATCGTCTGCTGAAATCTCACCCAGGCGCGAAGCTGCTCGCCGGCGGCCACAGCCTGCTGCCGCTCATGAAGCTCAGGCTCGCCCGGCCGTCAGCCGTCGTCGACATCGGCCGGATTGCCGAGCTGAAAGGGATCTCGTTCAAGGGCGATACGCTTCGAATCGGCGCGCTGACGACGCATGCGGAGATCGCCTCGTCGGGTGACGTCGCGCTGGCCGCGCCCGCCCTTGCGGAGGCGGCCGCCTGGGTGGGAGATCAGGCCGTGCGAAACCGCGGCACGATCGGCGGAAACGTCTCGCATGCCGATCCCGCATCCGATCTGCCGACCGTCCTGGTCGCCGCCGGGGCAAGTTTCGTCGTCGTGGGACCCCGCGGCGAGCGCACGACCGAAGCGGCCGACTTCTTCCAGGGGTTGATGCAGACGTCGCTTGCGGACGACGAGATCCTCACGGCTGTACTCGTGCCGGCCGTGAAGCAGGATGAAGGAGCCGCGTACGTCAAGTTCTCGCATCCCGCGTCGCGCTACGCGGTCGTCGGCGCCGCCGCGTTCGTAACGGCACCTGGTGGGACGTGCGAAGCGGCGCGCGTGGCGGTCGGCGGCCTGGTGCCGCGGCCCATCAGAGCAGCGTCAGTCGAGTCGGCGCTCGCGAAACAAAAGCTGTCTCCGGAGACGATCGAAAAGGCGGCCGCGCAGGTCGGCAAGGATCTCGGCGACGACCTGCTGGGAGACATTTTCGCGTCCGCCGAATACCGGAGAGCCGTCGCCGCCGTCTACGTCAAGCGGGCGATCGCGGCGGCCGCCGACCGTATTCGGCGATGACCCGGCTGCCGCCGGCGCGCGCCTCAGCGCCTGCGTCCGTCGAGGAACTGCAGCGGCTGCTCGCCGATCAGCACTACATCGCGGAGCGGGGCCTTGCCATCTCGCTCTACCTCGGCCTGAAGCTCGCCCGGCCGATCTTTCTCGAAGGCGAAGCCGGCGTCGGCAAGACCGAGGTCGCGAAGGTGCTGGCCGCCGGGCTCGGCGTGGAGCTGATTCGGCTCCAGTGCTACGAAGGGCTCGACGTCAGCCACGCCGTCTACGAGTGGAACTACCCGCGGCAGATCCTGGAGATTCGCACGCAGGAGGCAACGGGCGCCTCGAATCTCTCCTCGAAAACGCTCTTTACCGAAGAGTTCCTGATCAAGCGGCCACTCCTTCGCGCCCTGGAGGCCCCGCGCGGCTCGGCGCCGGTTCTGCTCATCGACGAGATCGATCGGGCGGACGAAGAGTTCGAAGGGTTCCTCCTCGAGGTGCTCTCGGACTTCCAGGTAACTATTCCCGAGCTCGGCACGATTCGCGCCGACGAGCCACCCATCGTCGTCATTACGTCGAACCGCACGCGCGAAGTCCACGATGCGCTCAAGCGCCGGTGCCTGTACTTCTGGATCGACTACCCGGACTTCGAGAAGGAGCTTCGCATCATCACGACGCGGGCCCCGGAGGCGCCGCGCGCCCTTGCGGAGGAGGTTGCCGCGTTCGTTCGAGAGATCCGCGCGTCGGATCTCATGAAGCCGTCGGGCGTATCCGAGACGCTGGATTGGATCGCGGCGCTCATGGCGCTGGATCAGACGGAGCTCGACGCGCAGGTGGTGAGCGACACGCTCGGGATCCTGCTGAAGCAGCAGGAGGACATCCAGGCGATTCGCGGCGAGCGGCTCGACCTTTTGCTCGGCCGCGCCCGTGCGCGCGGCGCACGGCAGAGCGGGTAGATGCTCCTGAAAAACGTCCTCTGGTTCGGCCGGCTGCTGCGCGCCGCCGGCCTCGAGGTCCACACCGGCAGGCTGATCGACGGTGTCCGCGGCCTCGAACTCGTCGGCCTGCGGTCGCGCGAGGACGTCCGGCACGCGCTTCGGACAGCCCTGGTCCACAGGCACGAGGACGTCGCGCGGTTCGATCGCGCGTTCGATCTGTTCTGGAGGCGCCGCAACGCGACGGACGATCTCACCGAGCTCTATTCTCTGGGTGAGCGGCCCCGCCGCGTTGTCCTCGGCAGCGCCGCGCCCGTGCCGATATCGCTCGCGCAGGAGTCCGCCGACAAGTCGGCGGCGGAGGACAGTCTGACCGCCGCGGTTCCGACCTACAGTCCCCGCGAAGCGCTGCGAACCAGGGACTTCGCGCGGTTCACCGCGCAGGAGATGGACGATGCCCGGGCGTTGCTGGCGGAGCTGAACTGGCAGGTGGGGCTGCGGCGTACGCGGCGGTGGACGCCCGGCAAGGGCGGCTCGCTCGATCTCCGGCGTCTCCTGCGCGCGAACATGAAGCATGCCGGTGAGCCGCTGGTGCTGCCGCGGCGCGCGCGTAAAGAGAAGCCGCGCCCACTCGTGGTCATCGCGGACGTCAGCGGCTCGATGGAGCGGTACTCGCGGATGCTGCTTCAATTCGTGCACGCGCTCGCCCGGCGTCATCGCCGTGTCGAGGCGTTCCTGTTCTCGACCCGGCTGACTCGCATTACGCGCTATCTCTCGAACGGCACGATCGATGCGGCCGTCTCCGGCATCGCGCGCGCCGTGTCCGACTGGGGCGGCGGCACGCGCATCGGCGATGCGCTGCGCCGCTACAACCGCGGATGGGGCCGGCGGCTCCTCGGTCACGGGCCGGTCGTGCTTCTCGTTTCGGACGGCTGGGATCGCGGCGAGCCCGGCGTGCTGAAGACGGAGATGGCCCGGCTGCGCCGCATGTGCCACCATCTGATCTGGCTGAACCCGCTGCTCGGGTCGCCTGGCTATGAACCGCTGACGCGCGGCATGCAGGCTGCGCTCCCGCACGTCGACGACTTCATGCCCGTGCACAACCTCGCGAGCCTCGAGGCGCTCGCGGAGCACTTGAACAGACTCGGAAAAGGTGTCAGGTACCGTTTCCGGGAAGCAGAAGGAAACGGTACCTGACACCTTTTTCCGCATGGAAGTCAAAGCGACGTATCCGTTCGACGCTCCGGCCAGCCGCGTCTGGAACGCGCTGATGGATCCGGCGATCGTCTGCTCGTGCATTCCCGGATGCCATGAGCTTCGACCGGTCGGCGAGAACAAGTACGAAACCGAGCTGTCGGTCGCCGTCTCCGTGGTCACCGGCACGTTCAAAGGATCGATCGCGCTCGAGGATCAGGTGCCGAACCGGTCGTACAAGCTGGTGGTGGAAGGAAGCGGCGGCGCCGGCTTCGTCCGCGGCCACTCGATCGTCACGTTGAACGAGGACGGCGCCAAAACCCTTGTCGACGTCGCGGGCGACGTGCAGATCGGCGGCGCGATCGCGAGAGTGGGGCAGCGTCTCCTGTCCGGCGTCTCGAAGATGATGATGGATCGCTTCTTCGAGTGCCTGCGGCAGAAGATCGTGTAGCGCAGCCCTTCAGGGCTGCTACGAGCGCGTTGTCGTGCGCTTCATCGCTTCGGGATCCCAGGATATGGGCCGGCCCTCGAAGTAGCTGTGGTTCGCGAGGACGGCTGGGCCGCCCGCGCGCAGGCCGAACGACGCGTCCTCGACCACCGGCTGGCGCGACCGCACGGCCTCGAAGAACACGCGGAAGTGCTCGAACGACTCGCTGTAGCCCTCGGGGGCGGCGTAGCTTTCCTCGCGCCCGGTCCTGAGCTCCTGCTTGTCCGGATATTCTTCCCGGTATTTCTTCAGATATTCCTCCGCGGTTTCTTTGGCGAACGTGTATGCGCTTTCGCCCGGCGCGCTCGATCGGTGGCGGCGTGCGAGCGTGACCGAGCGGCCTCCGAGCGTGAGGACCCCCTCGGGTCCCACGAACCGGAACGCCTGGTTCTCGCCGGCGCCCTCGGCGAAGTTCACCTTGAGCATCAGGGTGAACGCCGGATGCGCCGCCGTTTTCGGATAGTCGTAGAGCGCCAGCATCACGTCTGGCACGTCGCGTCCATCCTTCCAGTACCGCAGCCCACCGGACGCCATCACCCGCGTCGGTCCGAGCGAGTTGAGGACGACGTGGATGCCGGAGAAGAGGTGGACGAAGAGATCGCCGGGAATGCCGGTGCCGTAGTCGCGATAGTTGCGCCAGCGGAACAGGCGGATCGGCTCGAACGGCCGCTTCGGCGCGTGGCCGAGGAAGCGATCCCAGTCGATCGTCTGCGGCGAGGCGTCCGGCGGGATCGAGTACTGCCATGCACCTTGAGCGGAATTGCGATTGATCCAGGCCTCGACGAGGTTCAGCTCGCCGATCGCACCCGCCCGGAACAGCTCGCCCGCCTTGGCATAGACGATCGAGCTGACGCGCTGGCTGCCGACCTGCAGGATGCGGTTGCTGCGCCGCGCCGCGTCGATCACGCGGAGCCCGTCGTGCGGATCCTGGACCATCGGCTTCTCGACGTAGACGTCCTTACCCGCCTTCAGCGCATCGATCGAGATCTGTGCGTGCCAGTGGTCGGGCGTGGCGATGATCACAGCGTCAACGTCGGGGCGCCCGAGGACCTCGCGATAATCGCGAGTCGTGAAGACGTGGCCGCCCCACTGCTCCTTTGCGAGCGCCAGGCGTCCCTCGTAGACGTCCGACACGGCGACGAGCTCGACGCCGGGCACCTCCAGCGCCGTCCGCGTGTCGTAGATGCCCTGGATGCCGTAGCCGATCGTCGCCAGCTGAATCCGGTCGTTTGCCTGCTTGGTAGTACGAGATTTTAGGCTCGTTTCAGCCTTCAGCCTCGTCACTGCACCGGACACCGCAGCCACCGTGAGAAATTCGCGCCGGGTGGGCATGTGAACTCCTACGGGGTCAGACCCCATTTTTTCGAAAAGCGAAAATAGC
>DATAFJ010000248.1:0-2807 GCA_036257535.1 Vicinamibacterales bacterium
GATCGACAAATCGCACACCGCGCGTCGCGAGGGTCTCCATATTGCTGCGAACGGCCTCGTGCTCGAGCATGTTGGTGTTCATGGCTGGCGCCATCAGCACCGGCGCCCGCGTGGCGAGGTAGAGCGACGTGAGGAAATCGTCGGCGATGCCATTGGCGAACTTGCCGATGATGTTGGCCGTCGCGGGGGCAACCAGCAGGAGCGCGATGTTCGAGGCCAGCGCGATGTGCTCGATGTCCGCGTTCGCGCCGCGGGCGTACTGGTCGGAAATCACGCGGCGCCGGGTGATCGCCTCGAAGGTCACCTCGCCAACGAACTTCCGCGCCGACCGGGTCATCAGGGCGACGACCTCGTGGTCGCGCTTCTGCAGTTCGCGCGCGACCTCGACCGCCTTGTAGGCGCCGATTCCGCCGGTGACGCCGAGGGCTATCAGCGACACGTGGTTGGTTCAGTCGGACTCGAGCTGGAGCTTCTCGACCTTGCCTTCGCGGACTTCCTTCTGGGCCAGCTTGATGATCTTGTCGCTGCCAGTCGTCCGCGGCGTGCATCCCCGCATCAACTGCTTGGCGCGCGCGCCGGCCACCACGACGAATTCGAACGCGTTCGTACGGCTTCTATCAATCACTGCTCAACTCTCCTCGTATTGACCTCTGGACCTGTCCCAGACACTCGTAGTGTCCGCCTTTAGGCGGACCAACCAAAGTCCGGCTAAAGCCGGACACTACGTCCAAGAAACTACGGTCGATCGCCCTGATCGAACGTCTTGACGATTTCCTCAGCGGCGCTCCGCATCGATCGCAGCCGCGCCCGCTCCGCGGTCAGCACGGCCCGAATTCGATCGACGCAGCGCTCGAGCTCGTCGTTCACGACGACGTAGTCGTACTCGACGAAGGCCGCCACTTCCTCGCGCGCCGTGCGCAACCGGCGCTGCATCGCTTCTTCCGAATCCTTGCTGCGGCCGCGCAGTCGGCGTTCGAGCACCTCGTACGAAGGCGGCAGCACGAACACGCCGACTGTTCCCGGACAGCGCGCCCGGACCTGGCGCGCGCCCTGCACATCGATGACGAGCACCAGGTCGCGGCCGGCTGCGAGCTCACGCTCGGCGTCTTCCGCGCACGTGCCGTACAAATTGCCAAAGACGTCCGCCCACTCGAGAAAGGCGTCCGCGGCGACCATGGCCTGGAAGCGTGTGCGTGTAATGAAATTATAGTCGATTCCGTCGGTTTCGCCCGGTCTGATGCTTCGCGACGTATAGGACCGCGACAGCGCGAGGTCCGGCATGACCTGGACCAGGCGTTCCACGACCGTCGTCTTGCCGGTGCCCGAGGGCGCCGAGACGACCAGCAGCAGGCCGCGCCTGGCGGGGCCTCTACTCGACATTCTGGACTTGCTCCCGCATCTTCTCCAGGTCGGCCTTGAGTGCGACGATGATCTCCGAGACGGCCGGCCCCTCGGCCTTCGAGCCTGCGGTATTCACCTCGCGGTTCATCTCCTGCAGCAGGAAGTCCAGCTTGCGGCCGCACGGCTCCGGCGAATCGCTCAGGGCCCGCCAATGGTCGAGATGGCCGCGGAACCGCACGACCTCCTCCGTAATATCCGAGCGGCCGACGAACTTCGCAATTTCCTGCGCGACCAGCGCCTCGTCGGCCAGCGTCTCGGCCCGCAGCTCGCGAACACGCTCCTGGAGCCGGACTTGAAGGCCGGCAATCCCCTCATCGGCGGCGGTGGCGACCTGCGCGAAGAGCTCGCCAAGCCGGACGCGGCGCGCATCGAGATCGGCCTTCAAATATCCGCCTTCACGGATACGCATCGAGTCGAGTTCGTCGAGTGCCGCGGCAATCGCCTCCTCCACCCGTCCGCCGAGCGGTGACGGCGCTTCCGGATCACCAGACGCATCGTCGGGCTTTTCACGGATGGACAGCGCCTGGGGAAACCGGAGCAGGTCCGATGCGCCGACCCGGCCCTCGACATAGCCCCGCTCGCGTGCCCGCTCGAGCGCGACCTTCAGCGCATCGAGGAACGGTTCGTTGAGCTCGACTTCGACGGCGGTCGATCGCCGCTGTTGAATCGAAACGGTGATCTCGACTCGCCCTCTCGACACCCGGCTCTGCACCAGGCCCCGAATCCGGGTTTCGATCGACGCGAGCGACGGCGGCACGCGCAGCTGGAGATCGAGAAAGCGATGGTTGACCGCTTTAATCGTCACTGTGATTGTCGCGAGTTCGTCATCCCGCGTCAGCGAGGCAAAACCGGTCATGCTCTTGATCATGGGTGATTCGCCGCGGCCTCTTCGGACTGGCGCTCGAAGATCTGCTGCGCGTACAGCTTCGCGTAGACGCCGTTCGGCCGCGACAGCAGCTCGTCGTGGCGACCGATCTCGGCGACGCGGCCGCGTTCGAGCGCGATAATCTTGTCCGCCCGCCGGACCGTCGAGAGCCGGTGCGCGATCACGAACGACGTGCGGTCGCGCATCAAGTTCGCGAGCGCCTCCTGCACCAGGCGTTCTGACTCCGCGTCGAGCGATGACGTGGCCTCGTCCAGTATCAGGATCGGCGAGTTCTTCAAGAGCGCACGCGCGATCGCCAGGCGCTGACGCTGCCCTCCCGACAGGCGCTGACCGCGTTCGCCGATCCAGGTGTCGTACTGCGCGGGTAACGCGGCCACGAAATCATGCGCGTGCGCGGCGCGCGCCGCCCCCTCGATCTGCGTCGGGCTCGCCCCAGGGGATCCGTAGGCGATGTTGCTCGCGATACTCTCGTCGAAGAGGACGGTTTCCTGCGTCACGATGCCGATCTGCGCGCGCAGGG
>DATAFJ010000254.1:0-29594 GCA_036257535.1 Vicinamibacterales bacterium
CGGCGGTGCACTCGCCGCCTTCGCAGGGGATCGCGATCTCGGGGTCGAGCGCGAGCGTTTCCTCGTATTTGACGGCCGCCTGCTTGTACTCCTGCTGCTGGTAGAGCACGTTGGCGTCCTTGAAGCTCTTTCTGGCCTTGAGCTCGTTGACCTTCCCGCAACCCGCAGCAACGATGGCTACCGCGAGAGCAATCGCCAGCTGACCGAGCGTCGACTTCCGCATTGTTCCCCCCCCGTAAAGACCGGCCAGTATAGTCAGCCCGAAAAGGCAGCGTCAAGCCGCTGTGCGGCTATCATTGCCTATAGGGGCTTAGACACCGCCGCCATGATTCGGTTCGAGGATCTGGTCGAAAAAGTCCGGAAAAACACGCCCGACGCCGACGCCGAGCTGCTGCGGCGGGCCTACGTCTTTTCCGCGTTCGAGCACAAGGGGCAGGTCCGGCACTCGGGCGAGCCCTACCTCGTCCACCCGCTCGAGGTGGCGGACGTGCTGGCCGACATGCGTCTGGACGTCGTGACGATCGTCGCCGGCCTCCTGCACGACGTCGTGGAGGACACGCACACGCCCATCGAGCGCATCCGCGAGCTCTTCGGCTCCGACGTCGCGCACATCGTCGAAGGCGTGACCAAGCTCGGCGCGATTCCGTTCTCGTCGAGCGAGGAGCGGCAGGCGGAGAACTTCCGGAAGATGCTGCTCGCGATGGTGGACGACATCCGCGTCATCCTCGTGAAGCTCGCCGACCGGCTCCACAACATGCGGACGCTGCACCACCTGCCGGAAGAGCGCCGATTGAAGGTCGCGCAGGAGACCCGCGACATCTACGCGCCGATCGCGAACCGGCTCGGGATGAGCAAGGTCAAGAACGAGCTCGAGGAGCTCGCGTTCAAGTACCTCGAGCCGAAGGTGTACGAGGCGCTGCGCGTGCGCGTCGACACGCGCCGCCGGGCCACCGAAGGGATGGCCGAGGAGCTGAAGCGCACGGTCACCGCGAAGCTGGCCGAGGCACAGGTCCCGGTAATCGAGATCGACGGGCGCATCAAGCGCCTGTTCAGCATCCACCAGAAGCTGAAGCGCCAGAAGATCGATCTCGAGCAGGTCTACGACTTCGTCGCGCTGCGGATCGTCACGGCAACGGTCAAGGACTGCTACGCGGCGCTCGGCATCATCCATCAGACGTGGTCGCCGGTACCCGGCCGGATCAAGGACTTCATCGCGATGCCGCGCCCGAACGGGTATCAGTCGCTTCACACCTCCGTCATCAGCGAACGCGGCTTTCCTTTCGAAGTGCAGATCAGGTCAGCCGACATGCACCAGATCGCCGAAGAAGGCATTGCGGCGCACTGGAAGTACAAGGAGGGCCGCGTCGGCGCGGACCGCGACGAGCAGTACTTCGTCTGGCTGCGCCAGCTCCTCGAGTGGCAGCAGGAAGTCCGGGATCCGCAGGAGTTCATCAACAACCTCAAGATCGAGCTCTACCCGGAAGAGGTCTACATCTTTACGCCCAAGGGCGAGGTGAAGGCGCTGCCGCGCGGCGCCACGCCGGTCGACTTCGCCTACGCGATCCATACCGACGTCGGACACCAGTGCGTCGGCGCTCGCGTGAACGGCAAGATGGTGCCGCTCAGGACCCGGCTGAAAAATGGCGACATCGTCGAGATCATCACCGCCGCGGGGCACAAACCGAGCCGCGACTGGTTGAACTTCGCGGCGACCTCGCGCGCGCGCAACAAGATCAGGCACTTCATTCACGCGGAAGAGAAGGCTCGCAGCATCGAGCTCGGTCGGCGCCTGTTCGAGAAGGAGGCGCGACGCTTCGACCTGAACGTGAAGAGTCTGCTCGACCCGGCCGCGCTGGCTCGCGCCGCAACGGAAAACGGCCTTGCGAAGGCCGACGAGCTCTTCGCCTCCATCGGCTACGGCAAGCTCGCGCCCCGCGCCGTGCTGGCCAAACTCGTGCCGCAGGATCAGCTGCGCGAGAAGCCGCCGGACACGACGATCGCGTCGGTCGTCAAGCGCGTGCTCGGGACGGGTGAGCCGAAGATCAAAGTGCGAGGCTTCGACGATCTCATGGTCGTGCCGGCGCGCTGCTGCAACCCGATTCGCGGCGAGCGGATCGTCGGCTACATCACGCGCGGCAAGGGTGTCTCGGTCCACGCCGCCACCTGCCCGAACGTCGTCAACCTGCTCTACGACCCGGAGCGCCGGATCGATGTCGAGTGGGACAAGCCGGGCGATCCCGACCAGTACACCGTCCGCCTGTCGATTCAGGTCGAAGACCGCCGCGGCATCCTCGCCGACATCAGCGCGAAGATCGCCGGCATCGACACGAACATCCGCAACGTCGAGGCGACCACCAACGGCGACAACCGCGGGCGCATCCGGATGACCGTCGAGATCCGGGACATGAAGCACCTGGAGAAGGTGATCAAGTCGCTGAGGGCCGTGCCGGGAGTGCTGGACGTGGAAAGAGCCGGGCGGTGATTCTTGCCCAGGTACGAAGTACGAAGTTCGAAGTTCGAAGTAAGTTAGGAAGTTTGAACTTCAGACTTTACTTCGTACTTCGAACTTCGTACGTCAGACTTGAGCGATGACTTCTATCTCGACCTTCGCATCTCGCGGAAGACGCGCAGCCTGGACGGTCGATCTCGCTGGAGCGGGTGACTTGAAGTACGTGGCGTAGATTTCATTCATGGCGGCGAAGTCGTTCATGTCCGCCAGGAACACCGTCGTCTTGACGACGTGATCGAAGGAGAGGCCGGCGGCGGAGAGGATGGCGCCGATGTTCTGGAGGACGCGGTGGGTCTGCTCCGAGATGCCGCCCGGAACGAGCTGTCCGGTGGCTGGATCGAAGCCGACCTGGCCGGACAGAAACAACAATTGACCGGCGCGGATCGCCTGCGAGTAGGGACCGATCGCCTTCGGGGCCTGGTCGGTCGAAACCGGCTGGCGCATGGCTGGCTACGCCGCCTTGACGACCTTGTTCGAGCGAAGGCACCGCGTGCACACGCGGACGCGGCGCACGGCGCCGTCGACGAGCGCTTTCACGCGCTGGAGGTTCGGTTCGAACCGGCGCGGTGTGACGTTGTGCGCGTGGCTGATGTTCCGGCCGACGACCGGACGCTTTCCGCAGATCTCGCATTGCTTGGCCATGATGTGGTTCCTTCAGTGCGGCCCGCGACAGCCGCGCAAATCAAGTATTATACACCGAGCGTCTCCTTTCATGGAATCGCCCCAGGCCAATGTCTGAGCGCAAGTACCGCCAGCGCGGCTACATGGACGACCCGCGCGATCGCGAGAGCCCGGGACAGGGCTCGTCGAATCAGGCGAAGCGCGAGCAGGCGCCCCGCGGCCAGCCGCCGCTCGCGCCGAAGACTCCCAACATGCCGGGCTTCCGCGACGTGGTCCGGTGCTCGCGCTGCGGCCATGTCCTCTCGCCGCCGATCGGGTTCGACACGCGCTGCGATCGCTGCGGGACCGAGCTTCACAGCTGCGCGCAGTGCGCGCACTTCGACACGGGCAGCCGCTTCGAGTGCACGGAGCCGATCGAGGCGCGCATCACGCCGAAGGACGCGAAGAACGCCTGCACCTTCTTCGGCGCGCGCGTGACCATGGAGCGCGAGACGAAGTCATCCGGGCAGGCGCCAACCGCCCGCCAGGCCTTCGACGATCTGTTCAAGTTCTAAGCGTTAGGGAACGATCAGCCGCGACTGAGGCTCGGGCTCGCCCTTCGCCGTCTGCTTCATCACGCGATCGATCAACTGCAGGTAGCTTCGCTCGCCATCGCCCAGCGCGGCGGAGGCGCCGAGCGCGAGCGTTTCCATCGCGCGGAGCGCAGCGGCGGAGTCGCGATCGGACACCGGTCCTTCGGATCGCGCCAACTCCTCCAGGCCTCGCTTCACATCGTCGGCGAGGCGCTGCGCCGCACCGGACGAAGCGCGATGCTCGTAGACGATTCCCCTCGCCGCGGTCTCGAGCGTCGACGCGACCGCGGCCGCGGCCTGCGCGACGTCGGAGTCGATTGGCTGCGGCATTGCCACGATTGCATGTCTCTTCACGAGCGTCTGGAAGTAGAGCAGGAGACCGGCCTGCTTTTCCGTGACGCTGCCGAGTGCGCTGTAAATGAACGCGAGATCACGTTCTTGTCTGCGCTGCACGACGGCCGGCGGATGCCGCGCGGATTCGCGCAGCCACCCGCAGTCGGATGGGCAGGCGATCTCGACAATGCGCTTGGTGCCGCAGCAGACGGGGCAGATGTCCCGGCCGAGCGCCGGGCAGGCGCGCCGCGATTTCCGGCTGCCGCAGAGAGGACAACGGTTGGCAGACATATGCAGAAAAAGCGAAAGACTCAATTATAATGGGCCTCTAACAGCAACAGCTTGCGGGAATAACGCTTGCATCGCCGGGGTGCAAGGTCGTCCGGTGGACCAACCGGCGCCGGTGACGGAGGGAGTCGCACATGGGCGGTTCGCTCTTCCGCGAGGCTACGCCGGCTCTGTACTTCAAGGAGCTGATCGAATCGGCCGTGGTGCGTCAGAAGCTCGAAGTCAGCGAGCTCACTTCGTACTACCTCGTGAATCTGCTCTGCGGGTTCGTTCGCGTCGAGCAGGGCGTGCGCGGCGGCCTGGATGATGAACCGCTCGCAATGCGGCTCGCGCAGGCGCTCGACACCGGCGGGCGCGAGCAGCGCGCGCGGCTTCGAAGCCTCGGCGACGTCTCGCTCTTCATTTCCGGATTTTTCTCCGACAGCCTGTCCCGCAAGACCGTGGATCTGGACTACTACGTCAGCATGGGCGAATACGCCTACGCGTCGTTGAGCCGCTCCGAAGAGGAGATGCTCGGCGACGTCTTCGGCGAGCTCGCCGCGAAGTTCTGCAGCTTCGTGGACGTGCTCGGCGAAGTCAGCGAACGGAGCGCGCTGACGTCGAACGCAGACCTGCTTCGCCTCTACGAGCGATGGCTCCGGACGGGCAGCCGCCGCGACAGTCAGCGGCTCGCGGAGAAGGGCATCGTTGCGAATCCTGGAGCCGTCAGCCGCCTCATCAATTAGTATCACTTCGACGCATTTCCGCCACAATCCTGTGTCTCCGAAACGGGACAGGTGTCACTGCCGTTCGGAAGAACCGAACCGGGGGTGACTGGCGTCTAATGGTTAACAAACGGGTCGCGGGCGGCTCGATCGCCAGGACAGGGTTTGATGTAAAGCATTTTTTATGAGTCAGTTAGATGTGATAGCCGAGGGCGGGTGACCTGAACTCCTTCGAAGTTGGTTAGCCTTCGAAAGATCGGTCACGACCCCTAGACCCCCCTCAGCTACAGTTTGCGAGCTCGACTTTCGATCCTTTTTAGATCCGGGGTGTCGAGGTTTCACTGGCAGACCATTTGCAAGGCAGCCGGGCAACTTTCGGGTTCGATCGGCGGCGGAAAGGAGTCGCAGGAATCATGAACGCGGAACACAAGCAGGAACATACGAACGACAGGCATGCCGAGCTCCGGCGCATTCTCGAAGGGCGGCGCCGGGAGATCGTGAGCGAAGTACACGAGAAGATCCGCGACGTGCGCACCGAGGGTGCCGGAGGGCAGGAGCAGGGCGTGCTCGACGCGGCGGAGAGCTCGGAAGCGGACATCCAGGAAGAAATCGAGCTGGCGCTGATCCAGATGAAGTCCGAGACGCTCAACCGGATCGACGAGGCGCTCGCGCGTCTCGAGCAGGGGACCTACGGGAACTGCTTCGAGTGCGGTGAGGAGATCTCGGAGCGGCGCCTGCGGGCGCTGCCCTTCGCGGTCCGCTGCAAGGACTGCGAGGAAGCGCGGGAAAACGCCGAGCAGCGCGAGCGCGTCATGGCGCAGCGGCGCGGCGCGGCCTCGCTCTTCCTGGACATGTCGTCCTAACACCAGAACCCTTGAACGTCCGGCGCGGCCGGACGTTCGTTTCAGACCCTCCACGCCGGGAAGGGGGACAACTTCCCCCTTTCCCCGGCCGCTGCTTGCGATTAAGGTATCGCGCATGAGCGAGCGAGGTGAGCGTCCGGGCGGCCTCGACGAACCGGCCGAGCGTCCGCTCTCGATTCCGCCGGAGATCCCGGTGCTCCCGCTGCGGGACACCGTGCTTTTTCCGAATTCCTTCATGCCGCTCGCGGTTGCCCGCGAGAGCTCCGTCCGCCTCATCGACGAGGCGGCGGCGTCCGGCCGGCTGATCGGCGTCTTCACGCAGCGCGACGCCGCCGTCGAAGAGCCTGCGGAAGAAGATCTTTACCGGACCGGCACCGCGACCCACATTCACAAGATGTTCAAGCTGCCCGATGGCAGCCTCCGCCTGATCGTGCAGGGGCTGTCCCGGCTGCAGCTGGATCGCGTCATCGCGGTCAGGCCCTACATCCGCGCCGCCGTGACGCTCGCCGACGAGGCGCTCCGCGAAGAGGACCGGCTCGAGATCGACGCGCTCCAGCGCAACATCAAAACGAATTTCCAGCAGGTGGTGTCGCTCTCGCCGCTGCTGTCCGACGATCTCCAGACGCTCGCCCTCAACATCGTCGATCCCGGCAAGCTCGCCGACTTCATCGCGTCCAGCCTCACGACGCTGTCCACGGCGTCGCGTCAGGAAGTGCTGGAGACGCTCGACGTTCGCGCGCGGATGGATCTGCTCAATCGCATACTGATCAAGGAGCTCGAGGTGCTCGAGCTCGGGTCGAAGATCCAGTCGCAGGTCCAGTCCGAGGTCGGCAAGAACCAGCGCGAGTACTTCCTCCGCGAGCAGCTCAAGGCGATTCAGAAGGAGCTGGGCGAAGGGGACGACCAGGCGCGGGAAATCGAGGAGCTGCGGCAGAAGATCGAGACCGCGGGGATGCCCGAGTCGGTCAAGAAAGAGGCGCTCCGGGAGCTCGACCGGTTGTCGAAGATGCCGGTGGCGGCGGCCGAGTACACAGTGTCGCGCACCTACGTCGACTGGCTCGTCTCGTTGCCCTGGGCGAAGCGGACCGAGGAGATCATCGACCTCAAGCGCACGAAGTCCGTCCTCGACGCCGATCACTCGGATCTGGAAAAAGCCAAGGACCGAATCCTCGAGTATCTGGCCGTCCGGAAGCTGAATCCGGAGGTGAAGGGTCCGATCCTCTGTTTCCTCGGCCCGCCGGGAGTCGGCAAGACGTCGCTCGCGCGCTCGATCGCATCGGCGCTCGACCGCAAGTTCGTCCGCGTGTCGCTCGGCGGGATGCGCGACGAGGCGGAAATCCGGGGCCACCGGCGCACGTACATCGGCGCGCTTCCAGGCCAGATCATCCAGGGGTTGCGACGCGCGGAGTCGAAGAATCCCGTCTTCATCCTGGACGAGATAGACAAGCTGGGATCGGACTTCAGGGGAGACCCAGCTTCGGCGTTGCTCGAGGTCCTCGACCCCGAACAGAACAACGCCTTCCGGGATCACTATCTCGACGTGACCTTCGACCTCTCCGAGGTGCTCTTCATCACGACGGCGAACGTCCTGGACACGATTCCGCCGCCGCTCCGCGACCGCATGGAGGTACTGGAGCTGCCCGGCTACACCGAAGAGGAAAAGCTCAAGATTGCGGTCGAGCACCTGATCACGAAGCAGGTCAAGAACCACGGCCTCACGCCGGAGCACATCGAGTTCAACGAGGAGGCCGTGCGCACGGTCATCCGCGGGTACACGCGCGAGGCGGGAGTGCGCAACCTGGAGCGCGAGATCGGCGCGCTCTGCCGGAAAGTCGCGCGCCGCCGCGCCGAGGGGGATGAAGCCAAGGTGGTCGTGACGCCCGACGTCGTCACGGAGCTTCTCGGCGCGCCGAGATTCCTGGACGAGGAAGTGGAGCAGCGCACCAAGGATCCGGGCGTCGCCGTCGGTCTCGCCTGGACGCCCGCGGGGGGCGAAGTGCTGTTCGTCGAGGCCTCGCGGATGCAGGGTGGAGGATCGCTCACGCTCACGGGGCAGCTCGGGGACGTGATGAAGGAATCCGCGCGCACGGCGCTGTCCTGGTTCCGCGCGCACGCGCCCCACTACGGCGTCGATCCGGCGTTCTACAAGGACTCCGAAATCCATCTTCACGTGCCGTCGGGCGCGATTCCGAAGGACGGCCCATCGGCCGGCGTAACCATGGTCACGGCGCTCGCGTCCGAGCTGACCGGGCGTCCGGTGCGAGGCGACATCGCCATGACCGGCGAGATCACGCTCTCGGGACGCGTGCTGCCCGTCGGCGGCGTGAAGGAGAAGGTGCTTGCCGCCAGGCGTCACGGCATTCGCGAGATCATCCTGCCCAGGCAGAATGAGAAAAACGTCCGCGAGGATCTCGGCGAGGAGCTGTGCCAGGACCTGCGCCTGCACCTCGTGTCGGGAATCGAGGAGGTGCTCGCCCTCTCGCTCCAGCCCACTCCGCGTCAGACGACGACACCGCAGTTACCAGCCGAAGTGGTGTAAAGGGGTCTGACCCGATTTTTTCGCAAATCGTAAAAACCAGCATGCCGACCAATGGTTCTTACCATTTGCGAAAAAATGGGGTCAGACCCCTTATCTGGTCGTCCGCCTATGAGCTGGACATCGGTCCGCACGTCTGGCCCATCGCCAAATACCGATTGCTTCGTGAAGCGCTCGGCGGTCGCGCGGCGTTTCTCGCTCCTGAACCGGCTGCCTGGGACGATCTCGCTCGCGTTCACACCGCGGAATACCTGAACAAGATCCGCGCGGGAACCCTGTCGTTCGAAGAGATCGCGAGGCTCGAGCTGCCGTGGTCTCGCGAGCTCTCCGAGGGCTTCCGGCTCATGGTCGGCGGCACCATCCTCGCCGCAGAGCGGGCGCTCGATGCAGGAGTGTCCATTCATCTCGGCGGCGGCTTCCATCACGCGTTCGCCGACCACGGCGAGGGCTTCTGCATGTTCAACGACGTGGCGGTCGCTATCCGGCGGCTCCAGCGCGACGGCCGCATCCGCCGGGCCGCTGTGGTCGACTGCGACGTCCACCATGGAAACGGGACCGCGATGATCTTCGCGGGCGACGCCGACGTGTTCACGTTCTCGATCCATCAGCAGCACAACTATCCGAGCTGGAAGCCGCCGAGCGATCTCGACATCGGGCTGCCGGACGGCACGCGCGACGAGGCGTATCTCGGGAAGCTGGACGAGGGCGTGCACGCGGTAATCCGGCATCAGCCGGAAGTGGTCGCCTACGTCGCCGGCGCGGATCCCTTCAAGGAGGATCAGCTCGGCGGGCTGGCGCTGACGAAGGACGGCTTGCGCCGCAGGGACCGAATGGTCTTTGACGCCTGCCGGAACGCAGGCACGCCCGTGTTCGTGACGCTTGCCGGCGGCTACGCCCGCCGCGTCGAGGATACGGTCGACATTCACTTGGGGACGATCGAGGAGGGGATCTCCGCGCTCGTCTCGCCGGGGCAGGCCTGAAGGCCTGCGCTACAAGAACTGGAACGCGGCGACCGTCTTCATGTCGACGATCTCTCCGCGCTCAATCATCGTCCACACTTCAGAGAGCGTGAACGTCCGCGGCTCCAGCACTTCGTCCTCGTCGAGGTGTGCGGCCGAATCCGGTTCATCCAGGCCGTCGATGCGGAAAAAGATCATCTCCTCGTCGCAGTAGCCGGGAGTGGGGAAGAGCGATCTGAGGCGCTCCAGCCGCCGCGGCACTTTACCCACTTCTTCATGGCACTCGCGGCGGGCGGCCTGTTCCGCCGTTTCACCCGGGTCGAGCGTTCCGGCGGGAAGCTCCCATACCATTCGATCGATCGCGTAGCGATACTGCCGGACGAGGATCACGCGATCGGGCTCCGGCATCGGGATCAAGACGACCGACGGTGCGTGCCGCACGATCTCCAGCGTGACTTCGCGGCCGTCCGGTAGACGTGCGCGGTCGACGTGCACGCTGAATATCCGGCCAGTGAACTGTACAGGCATGTCAGGACGCCTCGCGCCTGAGGTCGGCGATGAGCTCCTGCAGATCGCCCGGCAACGGCGCAGCGAACTCGACGCGCGACCCGTCGGCAGGATGAGCGAACGCGAGCCGCGCGGCGTGAAGAAATGGGCGGTCGAGCCGCGCGAGAGCCCGGAGATGACCCGGCAGCTGACGGCGGACGCCGCCGTATGTTGGATCTCCAACGATCGGGTGCCCGATGGCGTTGAGATGCACGCGGATCTGGTGCGTCCGGCCGGTCGCGATCGCGACATGCAGCAGCGACACGCCTCGAAAGTGCTCGGCTGCGGTGATGCGGGTCACGGCCGATCGCGCCCGCCGCGCCCGGGTGGACATCTTCTGCCGGTCGTGCGGATCCCGGCCGATCGGCGCGTCGATCCGGCGGCCGGCCTGCACGACGCCCCAGACGAGCGTGATGTATTCCTTGTCGACCTCTCGATCGCGGAATTGCCGCGACAGCTCCTCGTGCGCGCGGTCGTGCTTCGCGATCACCATCGCTCCGGACGTGCCGCGATCCAGCCGATGGACGATACCGGGCCGCAACTCGCCGCCGACGCCGCTCAGGTCCTTCACGTGATGCAGGAGCGCGTTCACGAGCGTGCCCTCCGCATGGCCGGCGGCCGGGTGGACCACCATCCCCGGCGGCTTGTTCACGACGACGAGGTCCGGGTCGTCGTAGAGGATCGGCAGCGGCAGATTTTCGGGCTGCGGCGATGAGGGTGCAGGCGCCGGAATGTCCACGGCCACTCTCGCGCCGGCGCGGACCGGCGAGCTCGGTCGAATGTGCTTCGATCCCGTGTGCACGTGCCCGTCGCGGATGAGGCGCTGGATCTGCGATCGCGAGTAACCCGCCAGGACGGCGGCAAGAAACTGATCGAGCCGAAGGCCGTCGTGTTCGGCGCCGACGTCGACCTCGAGATGTTCGGAAGCCTGCGATCCGCCCGAGGCGCCTGTCTCGCCGTAGCCACTCAGAGGCGAAGGCGGATCGCTCATGCGGCCAGCTTGCGCCGCGCTGTCTTGGGCTCGGGGGCCGGGCCGCGGCGCGCCAGCCAGACGAGCATGCCGATGCTCAGCGGCACCAGGAAAACCGAGATGAACTGTGAGGTCGACAGCGGCCCGACCATCCCGCGGGGATCCCCGCGATAGAACTCGATCACGAACCGCGACACGGCGTACAGCAGGATGTAGCCCCAGAACGTCCGGCCGGGAAACAGCCTGCCGCGGCGTTCGGTCATCAGAAGCGCGACGAGTATGACCAGCTCGGCGCCTGCCTCGTACAGCTGCGTCGGGTGGAGGGCCACGCCCAGCGGAGTGCCGACGTTATCGGCCGCCGTCGGATTCGTGAACGTGATCGCCCACGCCACGTCGGTCGGCCGTCCGTAGCAGCAACCGGCCATGAGGCACCCCAGCCGCCCTACGACGTGACCCAGCGCGATTCCGGGCGCGAACGCATCGGTCGTCGTCCAGATCGGCAGCCCGGCGCGGCGCGCGTAGATGAGCGCGACCGGCACCGCGAGGACCAGGCCGCCGTAGAACACGCCGCCCGAGCGGACGAGCGACAGGATCTCGGCCGGGTTCGAACTGAAGTGATCGAAGTCGACGAAAAGCAGCAGGAGCTTTGCGCCGACGAGCGCCGCGACGATGACCCAGATGCCGAGGTCCAGCACCTTGGTGCCGTCGAGGCCGCGCACGCGTGCGCGGCGGACGGCGAGCTGGAGGCCAAGCAGGTAGGCCGCGGCCAGCAGCAGGCCGTAGGTGTAGATCGGGAACCGTCCGATCTCAAACAGAATCGGGTACATGTCGTCGTCCCGCGAGGAGCACGTCTAGGATGACGAGCGCCGCGCCGATCGTAATCGCCGAGTCCGCGACGTTGAACGCCCAGAAGTGCGCGTTGGCGTAGTAGACGTCCACGAAGTCGAGCACGTAGCCGGTGGCGGCGCGATCGATCAGGTTGCCAACGGCGCCGCCGAGCACGAGGGAGAGTCCGGTGCGGGCGAGCTTTTCGTCGGGCCGCAGCTGCGCGGCATACACCGCAATCGCGGCCAGCGCCAGAATGGCGACCGACAGCATGACCGCCGGCTTGAACGGAAAGTCCGCTGCGTTGAACAGACCGAAGGCCGCGCCCGTATTGCGCACGTGCGTGAAGTCCAGGAACCCGGGGATGACCGTGACGCTCTCGTGAAGCGGGAGCGTTCGGCGCACGACGGCCTTCGTCACCTGGTCGACCGCGACGATGACCACCGCGAGCGGCAGCTCGAGCCTCAGCCCCGATGGCACGTCAAACCACCGTTTCCGCGAGCGCCTCGGCGCACCGCTCGCAGAGTCCCTCGTTGTCGAGGCGCGGGACGATGCGCCAGCAGCGCGGGCACTTCGTGCCGTCGGCCTTGTGTACCGTGATCGCTGTCGGCTCGGCGGTGTCGCCGTCCGCTTTGCTCAGGCTCACCTGGGATGCGATGAACAGCATCGGGAGGTCACCGCGGTAGCGCTCGAGAAGTGCGCGGTCGTTTCCAGACGCCTCCAGCTCCACATGCGCCGCGAGCGAGTTCCCGATTGTCTTCTGCTGCCGTGCCTCTTCGAGCGACGCGTTGACGCGGTCGCGGATCTCGATGAGGCGCCCCCAGCGCTCCATCAGCGCCTCATCGTCCAGCGCATCGAGGCTGCCGCGCTCCGGGAAGAGCGCCAGGTGCACCGATGCTTCACGGCGGCCGGGAAGGTGACGCCTGACCTCTTCCGCGGTCATTGACAGGATAGGTGCGGCGAGCCGCGCAAGGCCGTCAGCGATCTGATAGATCGCCGTTTGACCGGATCGTCGAGCGCGCGACCGCGCGCCGAGCGTGTAAAGCCTGTCCTTCGAGACGTCCAGGTAGAACGCGCTGAGGTCCACCGTCATCAGCGTATTCAGCGTGTGGAAGATCACGGGATATTCGTACCGTTCGTAAGCGTCGAGGATCCTGCGAGCCGCGTCGGCGTACCTGGCGAGCGCGTACCGATCGACTTCCAGCAGCTCGCCATATGGAACCGCGTCGTGCGCCGGGTCGAAATCGTAGAGATTCGAGATCAGATACCGGAACGTGTTCCGGATCTTCCGATACGCTTCCACGGCCCGGGCCAGGATCTCCTGGCTCAGGCGGATGTCCTGGCTGTAGTCCGCCATCGACACCCAGAGCCGCAGGATGTCGGCGCCGCTCTGTTTGATGATGTCCTGGGGCTCGATCGAATTGCCGAGCGACTTGGACATCTTCCGGCCGTCCTCGGCCACGACGAATCCGTTCGTGACAACCTGGCGGTACGGAGCGCGGCCCCGCGTCCCCAGGCCGACGAGGAGCGAGCTCTGGAACCAGCCTCGGTGCTGGTCGCTGCCTTCGAGATAGATATCGGCCGGCCAGGTGAGCTCCGGCCGGACCGACAGCACGGCCTCGTGGCTCGATCCGGAATCGAACCAGACGTCGAGGATGTTCATCTCGCGTTCGAACTCGGCGCCGCCGCACGACGGGCACGTCAACCCTGCGGGAACGAACTCCTCAATCGGCCGCTCGTACCAGGAGTCCGCGCCGAAGCGCTCGAAGACCGACGCCGTCTTCTCGATCAGCTCGGCGGTCAAGATCGCCTCGCCGCACGCGCGGCAGTCCACCGCGGGAATTGGAACGCCCCACACCCGCTGTCGGGAGACGCACCAGTCGGGACGGCTCGCGAGCATGCCCGCCATGCGATCGCGTCCCCACGACGGGATCCACTCCACGTCCTTGTTGACCGCGTCGAGCGCCTTGGGACGAAGCGCCGGATCGAGACGAATGAACCACTGAGACGTTGCCAGAAAGATCACGGGGTTGTGGCAGCGCCAGCAGTGCGGGTACTGATGCGAGAACGACTCGCGATGCCACAGCCGCCCGTGCGACTCGAGCGCCGCCTCGATCTTCGGGCTGGCGTCGAACACTTTCTGGCCGCCGAAGAGCTCGACCGAATCGAAGAACCGGCCGTCGGGACCGACCGGCGCCAGGATCTCGAGCCCGTACCTGACGCCCGTGTGGTAGTCGTCCGCGCCGTGCCCCGGGGCAGTGTGCACCGCGCCGGTCCCCTGTTCGAGCGTGACGTACTCGCCGAGCACCGCGAGCGAATGGCGGGCATAGAGAGGATGACGGAAACGGAGCTTCTCGAGCGTCCGTCCCTTGAACGTCGCCAGCGGCTTGCCGAGCGGCCGCCCGATCTTCGCCGACACGGCCGGCGCCAGCGCTTCAGCGACGATGACGGCCGTTCCATCGGTTTCGTACGCGCCGTAGTCGAAGTCCGGATGAAACGCGATTGCCAGGTTAGACGGAATCGTCCAGGGCGTGGTCGTCCAGATCAGAACCGACACGCCGCGATCGCCCACCTCCGGCGCCAGCGTTCGGAACGCTTCGGCACTCGACCGGTCGAGCGGAAACTCGACGTAGATCGACGGCGACGAGTGATTCTCGTACTCGACTTCTGCTTCAGCCAGCGCCGTCCGGCAGTGAATGCACCAGTGCACCGGCTTGAGGCCCTTGTAGACGAGCCCCTTGGTCACGAACGCGCCGAACGCCCGGAGGATTGCCGCCTGGTACCGGAAGTCCATCGTCAGGTACGGATCGCTCCAGGTTCCGAGGACGCCCAGCCGTTGAAACTGCTGCGTCATCCGCCCCACGAAACGCTCCGCGTAGGCACGGCATGCGCGGCAGAAGTCGGCCACCGACATCTCGCGCTTCTTCGGCCCGAGCTCGCGGTCGACCTGCAGCTCGATCGGCAGGCCGTGACAGTCGTATCCAACGACGTAGGGCGCGTCGAAGCCGGCCATCGACCGCGACTTGACGACGAAGTCCTTCAGGATTTTGTTGAACGCCGTCCCGATGTGGATGTTGCCGTTGGCGTACGGCGGGCCGTCGTGCAGCACGAAGGTCGGCCGCCCGGCGCGGGCGCGCCGGATCTGCTCGTACAGGTTCGTGTCCACCCAATGCTGGATCGTTGCCGGCTCAGTCGCCGGCAGGTTCGCCTTCATCGGGAAGTCGGTGCGAGGGAGATTGAGCGTGTCTTTCCAGTCGGGCATCGGGCAGTAACCATTGTACAAAAAGAGAGGGCGGGCCAAGGGTCCCGCCCTCTCGCCGATGCCAGCCAGTCGTATACCGCTCAGCGCCGGCGCCGGTTACCGCTACCAGTCCGGGAAATCGACACGTAGAAGTCGCCCGCGTTGTCGTTCAGTGTGTCGTCGTTGATGCCGAGGAACAGCTGTCCGCTCTCCGGCATCTCGACGCTCGACAGGTTGCCGATCGCGAAGGCCGGGCCGTTGTTGATGCGCCCGATGAGCGCTCCTGCAAATGCAGTCGGGAGAGGTGCCGAGCGGCCCGGACGCCGCTGTCCGTACGCACCTGCCGCGCCCGCTCGATCCTGGACGTCGTTGCTCAACTGGAGTTCGCCCGTCGTCTTGAAGGTGAGCGTCTCGCCCGCTCGCACGATCAAGCCAGTTGGAACCCACTGCTGGTTCGCCGGCAGCCTGATGGCGCCGGCGTCCGACGGCGACGCGCCCGTGCCCCCGCTCGTGCCGGACGAGCCGTTCGGCGATGAGACGTAGAGCGCCGCGATGTCGGAGGTGGCGTAACTGCGTTTGCCGCTCTCCGTCATGTACGACATGAAGCGGCCCTTTTGGACGATGTCGACGAGCGTACCGACAACGGCCTGACCGTTCCGCAGACGGAGGACGTGCTGTCCCTCGTTCAACTTCGCAACCAGGTCGTTCGACAGCGCCGGTGCGCCGCTGAACTCGACAACGGCCACTTCCATGGTCGGGAAGGACCGCTCTTTTCCATTTTCGAGAATCGTGAAACCTCGAGCGTCATGATCCACTAAGGGTCCACTCGCGCGCGCTCCTGAGCGCAGCACAATCGTGGCGTTCTCCTGCGCGCTGATCGGTGTCGCCGGCGCGAGCCACATCACGCAGGCCCCGGCAAGAAGAATGCGCTTCAGCATGTGGTCCTCCTCAAAATTGCCTTCGCGTCGACTCCACAACCACCCTCTGCAAACCCGGGGCCAGTGTACCCGCCCCACAACATCGTCATGAACGGGCCCGTTTTGTGGGCCTCGAACGGTCGAGAAATGCCCAAGTTTACGGCCTGTATAATGAAAAACATGTCTCCCGTAGATGTCGAACTCGGCGCCTCCTCGGTGCGGGCGGCGACGCTCGACAATGGCCTGCGAGTGCTCGTGCAGGAGATTCACACAGCCCCGCTCGTCTCGGTCTGGTGCTGGTATCGCGTCGGCTCGAAGGACGAGGGTCCCGGGCTCACCGGCGCGTCGCACTGGGTCGAACACATGAACTTCAAGGGCACGACCAATATTCCGCGCGACCGCATGAAGGGCATCGTCGAACGATTTGGCGGCGCGTGGAACGGCTATACCTGGATCGATCAGACGACGTATTTCGAGACCGTGTCGCGGGACGCGCTCGACGAGATGCTCTTTCTCGAGGCGGAGCGGATGGCGAACTGCATCTACGAGCCGTCGGAGGTGGACGCGGAGCGGACGGTCATCATCTCCGAGATGCAGGGAGGCGAGAACGATCCGGAGCAGCTGCTCGAGATCGAGGTTACCGCCGCCGCCTTTCGCGTGCACCCATACCGGCACCCGACGATCGGCTGGCGAACGGATCTCGAGACGATGACGAGAGATGATCTCTACGGTCATTACCGTCGCTATTACCGTCCGAACAACGCGACGCTCGTCGTCGTGGGCGACGTGGACAGCGACGAGGCGCTGCGACTGATCGAGCGACGGATGGGGGCGCTCGAGGCTGGTCCCGAGCCGAAGCGGGTGCGCGCCGCGGAGCCTGCGCCGCTCGGCGAACGGCGCGTGAAGATCGAAAAAGAGGGGACGACGGCGTACTTCAAAGCGGTTTGGCACGCGCCCGCGGTCAGTGAAGCCGATTTCCTCCCGATGCTCGTCCTCGACGCCGTGCTGACCGGCGCGAAGGGCGTGAACATCTGGTGCAGCTTTCGCGGCTCGGCCCCGCAGCGCAGGGCGCGGCTCTACCGCGCGCTCGTCGATCGAGGCCTCGCGTCGTCGGTATCCGGTGCGCTCCTTCCGACCGAGCAGCCGTTCCTCTACGGGTTGTCCGCGACGGCGAACGACGGCGTTCCCCTCGCGGAGGTCGAGGCGGCGCTCGACGCCGCCGTCGAGGACGTGCGGCGCGACGGCGTGACGGAGCAGGAAGTGGAGCGGGCCAGACGGCAGCTCCGGGCGCGGCTGGTTTTCGAGAAGGACAGCGTCACCAACATCGCCCACCAGCTCGGGTACTTTCAGACGGTCGCGTCGCTCGACATCCTGGGAACGCTCGCTTCGGGAATCACTGCTGTGACCGCCGACCAGGTGGCCGACGTCGCACGCAGGCGACTCACGCGCACGGGCCGGACGATCGGCTGGTTCCAGCCGGCGGCATGACGACCGCAGCCGTCCGTGGTCTGTCGCCCGTGCGGCATCAGTTGCCGAACGGCGCGGTCGCGCTGGCCCAGGAGTCGCCTGCGACGCCGGCCGTAACCATCAATGCCACGATGCACGTCGGGAGCGTCGATGAGCCCCCGACGATGCTCGGCCTTTCGTACTTCACGTCACGTCTCATCGATCGGGGAGCGGGCGAGCTCGACGCCGACGAGATCGCAGAAGAGCTCGAAGGGCGCGGCGTCAGCCTGAACATCGCTGCAACGCGCCACGCGATCAGCATTACCGCGACGAGCCTCGTCGAGGATTTCGCCGCGATCGTCGACATCGTGTCGGACATCGTGTGCCGGCCGCTGTTTCCCGAGCAGCAGATCGAACTGCGCCGGGCCGAAATCATCACGCAGCTCCGCCAGGACGAGGACAATCCGGCCGTCCGCGCGGTTCAGGCGCTGTTCACGCTGTTGTATTCGGAGGATCATCCGTACGGCCGTCCGCCGAAGGGGACCATCGCATCGATCGAGCGGATCGATCGGGACGCGCTCGTCCGTTTTCACCGGGGCTGCTTCTCGCCCGCGTCGCTCGTCGTGGCCGCCGTGGGGGCGATCGACCCTCATGCGGCGATCGACCGCGTGACGCGCGCGTTCGGGTCGTTCGCGGCCAATGGACAGCCGCCGTTCGGACAGGCGAGCGGCAGTGCCGCCCTGTCCAACGTCACGGGTCCATCGCATCGGTGCGTGTCCGTGATCCCGATGATGGCGAAGTCGCAGGCTGACATCGCCTATGGGTTCGTCACGATTACGCGGACGGACCCGTCGTACTACGCCTGGTGGGTGATGAACACGATTCTCGGGCAGTACGGTCTCGGCGGCCGGCTCGGCGACAACATCCGCGAGCGGCAGGGCATGGCCTACTACGCGTACAGCGCGTTCGATCCGCACGTCGTGCCCGGTCCGCTGATGGTGCGTGCCGGCGTGGACGGCGCCAACGTCGATCGCGCGATCGCCGCGATCGACGAAGAGATCGTGCGCCTGGCGACGAGCGGTCCAGAGCCGCGCGAGATAGAAGAGACCCAGCGCTACCTGATTGGATCGCTGCCGCGCATGCTCGAGACCAACGGGGGGATCGCGTCGTTTCTGCAGACTGCCGAACGGTTCGGCCTCGGCGCGGACTACGACAAGCGGCTTCCCGGGCTCGTGGGGTCGGTTACGCGCGAGGCGGTGCATGCCGCCGCCGCTTCGCTGTCGCCCGATCGCGCAGCGGTGGCGATCGCGGGCCCATATAAGTCATGACGCCGAAAGCCGTCTTCTTCGACGTCGACTTCACGCTCATCTATCCCGGCCCGATGTTTCAGGCCGAGGGGTATCGCACGCTCTGCGCGCGCCACGGCGTCGATGTCGATGCCGCGCGGTTCGAGACCGCCGTCGCGGCGGCATCCAGGTTCCTCGCCGACGACGCGCAGGAGTTCATTTACGATCCGCAGATCTTCATCGATTTCACGAACGCAGTGATTCGCGGCATGGGGGGAGATGGCGCCGGCGTCGACGCGGCTTCGCGCGTCATCTACGACGAGTGGGCCGCGTGCCAGCACTTCTCGCTCTATGACGACGTGCCGGGCGCCCTGCATACGCTGCACGAGGCCGGCATCCTGGTGGGACTGATCTCGAACACCCACCGCTGCCTCGCGTCGTTTCAAAGCCACTTCGAGCTCGAAGGGTTGATCGCGGCCGCGGTCTCGTCGTCCGAGCACGGGTACATGAAGCCGCACCGCAGCATCTTCGAGGCGGGCCTGAAGCTGGTTGGCGTGGGCGATCCGGCCGAAGCGGTCATGGTCGGCGATAGTCCGCTGCACGATATCGAAGGCGCGCGCCGCGCGGGGATGCGAGCGGTTCTCGTCAGTCGTTCCGGACTGATCCATCCGCCCGCTTCGGACGTTCCCGTGATTACTTCGCTCGCCGAGCTGCCGCGCCAGCTCGGCCTCTAACGCTCCTACCGGTTCACGAACTCCAGATCCGGAACGCACATCGGTTCGACGCGCCGCAGCCAATCCAGCGCTGGCTCGCCGATAGGCGCGCCGGGAGGCGGTTGAGGCGTGTCCATGGGCTGCGCCGGCTGCACCGGCCGCTCGAGGAAGCGCTTGATGTCGTCGGCAAGGAGCTGCGCGTGCGCGTCGCCCTGATCGCGCGCGCGCTGCCGCAGACGCTGCGCGGCGATCGCGCGAACCTGCGACATCTCGGCGGTGCCGGCCAGGCGAATCAAGCGATCCACATACACGCGCTGGACGGCGCGCGAGATCTCCGCCTCGTACGCGTTGTTCGTCGTCACCGCGAACGCACCGGCGTCGACCGCGTCGAGCACCTGCTCGAGACCGGGCAGGGAGGGGTCGAGGGCATGCTGTTCGACGAGGCGAGCACACCGCTCGGCGTCGAGGAGGAATGACAGCGTCATCTCCGCCGCCACGACGGCCGGTGTGATCGCGTCGAACGTCGAGCCCGTATAGCGCGGGAAGAGCTCGCGGGTTACGCCGTAACCGGGCGGACGAGGCGCGATGGCCTTGAGGAGCGGCGCCGGCAGCGCAAGCTCCGACGGCTTCAGCGCCGTGAGGAGCGCCTTGAGCGCGGCCGTCTGTTCCGCGGCGGTTGCCGGCCGTTGCGCTGCGCGGCCGTCGCCCCGGAAGGCGTAGATGTAGTGGCTTCCGCCGACCACGTGGGAGGCCGCCTCGATCTGATACCGGTGGTGGAGGTACAGCGGCACGAGGACCTCCTCGAGCTGCGCGAGCGGCTGGCCGCGCCTGATCGCCGTCTCGCCGAAGCGGGCGAGCGCCGAGCGTCGGACATCCATCATCCGGGTCAGCTCCGCCGCGGCGTCGGTGCCGTTCGACCACTGGTTCACGCGCGGATGCGCGCCGAGGTCCTGGTTAGTGAGATAGCGGACGTCGCGTTTCCAGGCCTCGTCGAGGATCTTGTCGAGCGCGGCGTTCTCGTCCGTGCCCTCCGGGAAGACCTGATAGCCGTAAGCGATCGCGACCTTGTCCCAGTCGCCGATCTTGTCGTCGTAGACCTTGGAGAAGTCGAGCGTGCCGTCCGCCTTGAGCGTCACGAGCGGATGCGGATAGTCGAGCACCGAAATCCGGCCGGCGTCGCTGTCGTAGTAGTTGTGGCCCAGCCCCAGCGTGTGGCCGACTTCGTGTGCCGACAGTTGACGCATGCGCGCGAGGGCCCACTCGCGCAGTTCCGGCGGCGTCTCGGTCCCCGTCTTGTATGGCGACAGCAGCCCCTCGGCAATCATGTAGTCCTGGCGGACCCGCAGCGAGCCGAGCGTGACCAGCCCCTTGATGATTTCGCCCGTGCGCGGATCGGTCACCGTGGCGCCCGAGCTCCAGCCACGCGTCGAGCGATGCACCCAGTTGATCACGTTGTAGCGCACATCCAGCGGGCTCACATCTTGGGGAAGGAGCTCGACGCGAAAGGCATTCCGATAGCCGGCCGCCTCGAATGCCTGGTTCCACCATCGCGCGCCGTCGAGGAGAGCCGATCGAATCGGTTCCGGCGTGCCGGCATCGAGGTAGTAGACGATCGGCTTCACCGCATCGCTGACTTTCGCTCCGGGGTTGGCCTTCTCGAGCCGGTGCCGGGCGATGAAACGCTTGATCATCGGCTCACCGACCGGCGTCGCGTAGTCGGCGTAGCTGATCCCGAAGTAGCCCGATCGCGGGTCGAACTTCCGAGGCTTGTAGCCGGCGTCAGGAAGCTCGACGAACGAGTGATGGACGCGCAGGCTGGCCGCTTCCGGCGTGGCTGCGACGTTGGCCACGCCCTCGAAGAACCCGCCCGGTCCGCTGCCGCCAGGAGGACCGACGCCGCCGCCGCCGGGCCCGCCGGCCGCGGCCTGCCGCACGAACGTCAGCTCGGCTTCCATCTCGGTGTTCTTTGGAAACCCGAGCGTCATCGGGAGATAGATCGAGCTGCGGCTCGCCTCGAATCGATACGTGCCAGGGCGCAGGCGTGGCGTGATGTCGTGCGTATCGCGCACGAGGTACTCGGTGAGATCGACGAGGACGCGCGAGCCGCTCCCCGCCGCCACCGGAAATCCCCACAACACCGAGCGGGCGAACGCGTCGCGGACGGCCCGCACCTCGGCCGGGTTGTCGCTGGTGGCCCGGTAGCGGTAGTTCGGCTGCACCATCAGGACCTTCGGCCCGACGCGCTCGAACAGGACGATCCGCGAGCCGGAGAGCTGACCGCGATCGAGGCCGATGTCGTTCGACCCGAGGCCGGCCCCGAGCCCCGTGCTGTACAGGACTTCCGTGTTGAAACGCGAGATCTCCATCCAGAGGCGGCCGGCCGATTCCTCCCAGTACAGCGGGAAATAGCCGTCAATCTTCTTCATTCCGGCCGTGCGGTCCTCGATGGTGCCAATCGCATCGGCGCGGCGCGCGGCCGGCGTCGCCGGCGCGGGCTGGGCGGCGGCGGCAGTTCCAGTAAGAACGAGGATAACGAACACCTGCAGCAGCATCGATGCCTCCAGACAGAGTATTTCCGCGTATTCCGCGGCAAGTTTAGCGTGAGCACGCCGTGATAAAACAGTGCGCGATGTCCGACGAGTACGCCATCCGTCCGCTGACGACGATCGAAGAGTGCCGGAGCGTCGTCGATCTCGAGAAGCGCGTGTGGGGCTACACGGATGCGGAAGACGTCGTCCCCGTGCCGGTGCTGATCGTGTCCGTCAAGCGAGGCGGCATCCTGCTCGGCGCGTTCAACAGCGGCGGCGACATGGTCGGGTTCGTCTATTCGCTGTCGGCGCTCAGGAATGGCCGTGCGTCCCAGTGGTCGCACATGCTCGGTGTTCTGCCCGAGGCGCGCGACTCGGGGCTGGGCACGCGACTGAAGCTCGAACAGCGCGCCGCCACGCTGAGGATGGGCCTCGACCTGATTGAGTGGACGTACGACCCGCTCCAGGCGATGAACGCGCACCTGAACTTCTCGAAGCTCGGCGTCATCGTGACGGAATACGAGGAGAACATCTACGGGGAGTCGAGCAGCCCGCTTCACCGGGGCACGCCGACCGATCGATTCGTCGCCGAATGGTGGCTGTCGAGCCCGGAGGTCGCGCGGCGCATCGCGGACGCGGACGGGCCGCAGGCGAATCCCGCTTCACCCGTCCCTTCGGTCAACCGCGTGCGGCGGCAGGGCAGCTCGGTCGAATGTGCCGACGTCGATCTGCACCGGACGGACCCGCAGCTCGCCGTCGAGATACCGATGGGGTTCAACCAACTGATGCGGGCCGACCCCGCACAGGCGCTCGCGTGGCGAATGGCGACGCGGCAGCTCTTCACCACGTACCTGCATCGAGGCTACCGGGTGGTCGATTTCTTCCTGGATCGACCTGCGGGGATGGGCCGGTATATTCTCGCCTCGTCATGAGCCGCGTGCTGGCAGCCGCGATCGTGTGCTTGACGCTCGTCGGCGCGATCCCGCTGGCGCAGGGCCGTGCGGCGGCCGCAGGGCAGGCTGGGGGAAAGAACTTGAAGCCCGGGATGCTCTTGTACGCCATGCCCGGGCTTCCCGATTCCAACTTTGCCAAGACGGTGGTTCTTCTTCTCGATCACGGCTCCGAAGGCTCGATGGGCGTCGTGCTGAACCGGCCCACGAAGCTCGGCGTCGACGAGGCGCTCGATCTGAAACCGGGGACGAGCGGCATCGACCTCGACGTGTACTGGGGAGGACCCGTGCAACCGGAGGCGGTGCTGTCGCTCGTTCGCAGCCCCCGGCCCGGTCCCAAGGCGCGGACGATCCTCAGCGAGGTTTACCTCACCCCGGATCTCGCCGACGCCAAGCAGGTCTTCGACGAGCGCGACGGACGGCTTCGGGTGCGGATCTTCTCGGGCTACGCCGGATGGGCCCGCGGTCAGCTCGCGGCGGAAGTCCGCGAGCGGAGCTGGGTGCTGGAGCCGGCCGACGCCGCTACAGTGTTCTCGGTCGAGCCGTCACGCATGTGGGAGAAGGTCCACGACATTCTCGGTCGAATGAGCGCATCGTCGGCGCTAACCGGGCGGCCAGCGCATGTGGCGGCCGGCGAGCAGGTGCAGGTGGATGTGCCAAACAGACTGACCGGCGTCGGCGTTGCAGTTGAACACGGTGCGGTATCCCGCGTCACTGTGGCCCCGCTCGGTCGCGATCTCCGCCGCGCGCCTGATCATCTCTCCTACTAGCCCGTCCTCGGACGCCTGAAGATCGTTGAGCGTGGCGATGTGGCGCCGCGGCACGATCAGCACGTGTAGCGGCGCCTGCGGGTTGATGTCGTTGAACGCCACCAGCCTGTCGTCCTCGTAAACGATCGACGCCGGGATCTGGCCTGCGACGACCTTGCAGAAGAGGCAATCACTCATCGGGATGTCCTCCCGTTGCCCTGCGCGGGCGAAAGCACCGCCACTCTCGGGATGTCCTGCAGGTCCCCACGGATCCGACGCACGTCGAAGCCGGCCGAGCCCGCGAGCGCGACGACGTCCGGCTCCTGTCCGTAGCCAAACTCGAGGATGAATCGTCCTTCGGGCTTGAGGCGTGCGGGCGCCCCCGCGAGGAGCGCCCGGATCGCGTTGAGGCCGTCCGGTCCGCCGAACAGCGCGACGGCGGGCTCGTAGTCGCGAACCTCGCGACCGAGGCCGGCGCGATCCCCCGATTTTATGTAGGGTGGATTCGAGACGATCAAATCGAACTGCGCTGCAAAGCCGTCGAGGAGATTCGCTTGTACCAGGTGCACGCGTGCGGCCACGCCATGCTTTTCCGCATTCGCCCGCGCAATTTCCAGCGCGGGCGCAGAAACGTCGGTCGCGACGATGCGCGCGCCGGGCAGCTCGCTGGCGAGCGCGACGGCGAGACAGCCGGTGCCCGTGCCGACGTCAACCACGAGCGGTGCGGGAACGTCCGCGACCTCTTCGAGCGCCTCCTCGACGATCAGCTCGGTCTCCGGACGCGGAATGAGCGCGCCGGGACCCGTGTCGAACTCCAGCCCCCAGAACTCGCGGCGGCCGACGATCAGGCTGACCGGTTCGCGCGCGGCGCGCCGGGCGACGAGCGCTTCGTACTCGGAAATGAACTGGCTGCTCGCCGCGTCCCGGCGTGACGCGAGCCACGCCGCGCGGTCCCACCCGAGCGCATGCCGGGCGAGGAGCTCGGCGTCGCGCCGTGCCTCTTCTTCGCGGATTCCCGAGGCGACGAGCCGCTCGAGCCCCCGCGCGACTTCGTCGGCAAGAGTCATGGAGTCTGTCAAACGGGCTCTTTCAGTTTTTCGGACTGGTAGTGCGTGGTGACTGCGTCGATGAGATCCGCCAAGTCTCCGTTGAGCGCCTCGCTCAGCCGGTGCATCGTGTAGTTGATGCGGTGGTCGGTGATCCGGTTCTCTTTGAAGTTGTACGTACGAATCTTTTCAGATCGATCGCCGCTGCCGACCTGCGTGCGGCGGTCGCGCGCGATCGCTTCCTGCTGTTTCCGGAGCTCCATGTCGTACAGACGCGAGCGGAGGACTTTCATCGCCTTCTGGCGGTTCTTGATCTGCGATTTTTCATCCTGCTGCGACACGACGACGCCGGTGGGGATGTGGGTGATGCGGACGGCCGAGTAGGTCGTGTTCACGCTCTGGCCGCCGGGGCCGCTGGAGCAGAACGTGTCGATGCGCAAATCCTTCGCATCGATCTGCACGTCGACCTCCTCGGCCTCGGGCAGCACGGCGACCGTCGCGGTGGACGTGTGAATCCGGCCGCTCGCTTCGGTGGCGGGCACGCGCTGGACCCTGTGCACACCGCTCTCGTACTTCAGCCTGCTGTAGACGTTGCGGCCTTCGATGATCGCAATGGCTTCCTTGATCCCGCCGACGCCGGTCTCGCTCGTCGACGTCACGTCCACCTTCCAGCCCTGCCGCTCCGCGTACCGCGTATACATCCGCAGCAGATCAGCCCCGAAGAGCGCCGCCTCGTCGCCGCCGGTGCCCGCGCGAATCTCGACGATGACGTTCTTCTCGTCGTTCGGATCCTTCGGGACCAGGAGGATCTTGATCTCGGCGAGAAGGGCGTCTCGCCGGGCTTCAAGGGCCTTCGCCTCCTGCAGCGCGAGCTCGCGCATGTCGGCGTCCGCCGACCTGGCCAGCTCTTCGGTCTCGGCGAGCTCACGAACGACGGTCTTGTACTCGCGGAACTTGTCGACGAGCGGCTCGATCTCCGAGAGCGTCTTCGCGTTCGAGCGGTATTCGGCCGGGTCCGCCTGCACCGCCGGATCGGCGATGCGCGCGAGAAGGTCGTTGTAGCGCGCTTCCACGCTGTTGAGTTTGTCGAACATGGTTTCTACGCGGCACCGCCGCCCGAAACAGGCGGCAGAAACGCAACCTCGTCCCCGTCCGAAACCGGCGCGTCCATTCTGGCGTACTCGGCGTTGACCGCGCCCGAGATCGACGACGTGTACGGCTCGAGCGCCGGAAACTCGCGGACCAGGTCGCGCCAGACGGTCTTCACATCCGCCGGCGCACTGACGTCCCGCGCCAGCTCCGACGCCCCCGTCAGATCGCGCAGGCGCGCAAAGAGCCGCACCCTCACGCGCATGCCCGCCTCAGCGCGACTTCCTTCGCGCCGGGATCCTCCGGGTCGGCCGTCGCCCCCTCGATCCAGACTTCACCGCCCTCGAAGTGCTCCCGCTTCCAGATCGGCGCAATCTGCTTCACGCGCTCGATCGCGTATCGGCAGACGGCGAATGCATCCGCCCTGTGTGCCGATGCCGCCGCTATGGCGACGCTCGCATCTCCGACGACGAGCGTGCCCACGCGATGGTGAATCGCGAGCGAAACCCCGGGCCAGCGCTCCGCCGATTCGGCGGCGATCCGCTCGAACACGCGGACCGCGAGCGGTGCGTAGGCCTCATATTCAAGACGCACGACGGAGCGGCCGAGATTCATCCGGCGAACCGTGCCGACGAACGTCGCTACCGCGCCGCTCCCTGGATCGGCGACGAGGGCCGCGATAGCCGACGGGTCAAGCTTGTCTTCGGTGACGGCAAAACGCTTCGGCACCCTTCTGAATTATACGTTCCGGTTCGGGAAATGACCCAGGGGCCCGTGCCCGCCGCCCAGACCTGGGGCCTGCCGGATCGCGTCGGTGAGATACGCCTTCGCGCGCGCCACGGCATCTCCGAGCGCCCGCCCGAGCGCCAGGTTGGCTGCAATCGCGGACGAAAACGTGCAGCCTGTACCATGCGTGTGGCGCGTCTCGATTCGCGGCGCTCGCAGCTCGACGAACTCCCGGCCGTCGAAGAACACGTCGATCGCGTCGCTGGTAGGGAGGTGGCCTCCCTTGACGATGACCGCGGCGGCCCCGAGCGCGGCAATCCGTTCCGCCGCCGTCCGCGCCTCGTCGACGTTTCTCACCTGCATTCCCGCAAGAGCGGACGCCTCGAAAATATTCGGCGTCACGACGATCGCACGCGGCAGGAGCTCTGCCTTCATCGCTTCAATGGCCTCATCGTCCAGGAGCTTCGCGCCTCCCTTCGCCACCATCACGGGGTCGACGACGACGCGCGGGAGATCGAGGCTGGCAATCGCCGCGCCGACCGCCTCCACGATCGCGGCGTTGGCGAGCATGCCGGTCTTGACCGCATCGACGCCGATGTCGCTGGCGACAGCCTCAATCTGCGCCGTAACGAGGTCCGAGGCCACGGCCTCCCAGGCGGTGACTCCGAGCGTGTTCTGAGCCGTAATCGCCGTCACGGCGGAGGTGCCGTACACGCCATGCGCGGCAAACGTCTTGAGATCCGCCTGTATGCCGGCGCCGCCGCCCGAGTCGCTGCCCGCGATTGTCAGTGCGGTTTTCATACGCTAAGATCCGGACACACCATGGTTCCTGGAACGCTCGTCGCCACGCTGTCCTCGCGCGCGGATCATGCGACGTCGATCCGCGCCGCCGCTGTGCTGTTTGTGACCGTGCTCACAGCCGCCGCCGCGCAGGTGAGCGTGCCGCTGCCGTTCACGCCGGTGCCGTTCACGCTCCAGCCGATGGTCGTGCTCGTCGGCGGCGCCGCGCTCGGCGCGCGCCTCGGGCTCGTCAGCCAGCTTCTGTATCTTGCCGCGGGCGCGGCCGGTCTGCCCGTCTTTGCCGCCTCCGCGATTCTGCCCCCGGGCGCCGCGCGTCTGCTCGGCCCGACCGCAGGGTATCTTTTCGCCTTCCCGCTCGCCGCGTTCGCGACCGGATGGCTCGCCGAGCGCGGGTTCGGTCGCCGCTACATGACGTCGGTTGCCGCGATGGCGGCGGGCCTGGCGATCATCTTCGCGTGCGGCACGCTGTGGCTCTCGTTCCTCGCGCCGCAGCTTGGCCTCCGGGGTGCGGCGGCGGCAGGGTTGATCCCGTTCGTTCCTGCCGACAGCCTCAAGGTGTTCGTCGCCGCGGCCGTGCTGCCGGCTGCCTGGCGGATCACGCGCGTGCGCCCTTAACGCACGTATCCAAGACTCCTGAGCCTGTCGAGCGCCTCCTCGTCCAGCGGTCGGCCTCCACGCTGCGCCGCTGGTGCGGATGGAACGCCGTACGTGTCGACCACCCGTACCGGATGCCGCGCAACGAACGCGCCGTCGAACAGCGCGGTTAAGGGCTTTCCTGACAGATCCCTGGCAGTTGGAATTCCAAGCGCGTAGAGAACCGTCGGCGCGAGGTCGACGAGCGCCGCTGAGAGTCCTTTACCTTTGCTGGTACCCGGGCCCGCTCCCACCCAGCCATGCACAGCGATCGCCGCTCGCGCCGCCGACGACACGCGCCCGGGATGCGTCACAAAGATAAGCAGCGATCTGTCGCGATCGGAGAAGCGTTGTACCAGCTCGCCGAGAAAAAAGTAGTAGTGTCGAATTCCGTTCGTGCGCGATTCGAGCGCGGACGCAGTCGGAGTCGCGTCGGCTGTTGCGAGCGTATGCTGGGCAATGTCGAGACCGGGAAGATAGACGGTTAGAAGGTCCCGCCCGGTGACCGCCGGATGTAGCCCGAGGAGCGCCACCGTCGCGTCGAGCTCCGCGGACCGCATGAGCACCGACCGAAGGTTCGGTTCGTCGATCGTCTCGAACGCGCTCAACGCCAGCTGGCGCGCTTCGTGTGAGAGCTTCGACCAGTCCTTCCGCAACGTGTCGTACCGCTCCGGTGGCCAGATCTCCGCGTCGAGCGCGCCCGCCTGCTCGAGCCTGAGAACGGCGCGATCCGTGAGATTCGTGCCCGGTCCCGTTGCGGGCCAGGTCGCCCACCAGTTCACGACCGCCGTCGACAAGCCCTTCTCGGCCGCGACATCCCAGAATGTTTTGACCTTGCGCAGCGAGCCGCTCGCGATCGCCGGTCGTGCCAGCTGGAGCAGGTCGGTGGCAGCGGCGACGGCCGTCGCCGTCCGCGAACCTCCGGGCGCGAGTGCGCCTTCGAGGCCGGTCACGCGGCGCAGCTCGAGCGCCGAGATCCCGTGTCGGTCAGGCGGAACGCCGGTCGCGATCGTCGTCCAGACCCGTGCGGGGTCTGTGTCGCGCGCGCCCGGCGCGTACGCCACCGCCGTCGCGATCTCCGAGTGGATGACGGATCCAATTCGCAGGTTCGTAGGGATTCCCATCAGGTCGGGATCGAAGCCGTCGATGCCAACCACGACGACGCGCTGACCGGTCGGGACGACGGCGAAGTCGGGCGGCGGGACGGGCGTGGCGGCTGTGCCTGCTGGACCGACGGCGGCAACGAGCAGCGCCGCCGCGGCCGCAAACGCAGCGACACGCAGGAGAAATGCCGCTCGATGGCGCGTCGGAGCCGGCTCGGGGACCGACGCGGCCGCCGATTCGCGGGCAAGCACCGCGCCGACCGTCACCGCGACTGCGTGGCCGATAACGAGGCTGATCGCCAGCGCCGCGGCTAGAACGGCCGCCGTCCAGACGGGCGCGGCCCATGCCGGTCCCGGGTTGACGGCGCTCCACCACAGCGCGAGGTACGCAAGGCAGGCGGCTGAAATCACGATGCCGGCCGTCGTGGCCGCAAGCCGCGCGCGCTTCGACGTCACGCCGATGCCGCTGGCGCGGACGATCACGCGAGTCGCGAGCGCGGCGAGAAACGTGAGCACGGCGCCCGAGATGCCAAACAGCAGCGCGAGATAGAGCGCCACGACGCACGCATCGCCGAAGCCGGTGACGAGCTGCGGCAGCCTGGCGGCTATCCCGACCGCGGCCGCGGGCCCGAGCAGGATG
>DATAFJ010000256.1:0-15144 GCA_036257535.1 Vicinamibacterales bacterium
CGGCACTTCGCGCTGCACGCGCTCGAAGACGTCCATGACCTCGCGGTTCGCGCGATCGCCAATCGCGTGGATGCACGTCTGGAACCCCGCCTTCGACGCTTCGAGCGTCTGCTGGTAGACCTGGTCCGGAGGCGTCGTCAGTAGTCCGCGGGTGTCGGGACGATCGCTGTACGGCTCGAGCAGCGCGGCGCCGTACGACCCGAGCGCTCCGTCTGCACCGATCTTGATCGCGCGCACCACCAGCCGCTGGTCCTTGTAGTTCGTGATCGGGCCTTTGGAGAAGTGAGGACGCAGGCTCTCGATACTCCCGCGGAGCATGACGTAGAGCCGCGTCTGGAGGCGGTCTTCGTCGATCAGCTTCTTGTAGAGATCGGCTATCCGTCCCGTCGTCCCGGCGTCGTGAATCGTGGTGAGGCCGAGACGCCGCGCTTCTTTGTCGGCGAGCAGAATCTGGTCGATCAGCTGTTCGTCGGTTGGATCCGGAATCTTGCCGCTGACGAGACCCTGCGCACGGTCGATGAGCACGCCCGTCGGATTGCCCGCCGAGTCGCGGATGATCTCACCCCCGGGCGGATCTTTCGTCTCCTTCGTCAGGCCCGCGAGCGCCAGGGCCTTCGAGTTCGCCCAGCCGGCATGACCGTCGACCCGTGTGAGGTACACGGGGTTTTCCGGCGCCGCCCGGTCGAGCATCGCGGCGAGCGGGAACCGCTTGTCCTGCCAGTCGTTCTGATCCCAGCTTCGGCCCAGGATCCATTCGCCGGGCCGCGCCTTGGCCGCCGCCGCCCTGACCATGGCGGCTATCTGCTCGGCGCTCGTCGTGTTGCGCAGGTTCAGGCGCTGCAGGCTCGCGCCGAGGCCGCTGAAGTGGCCGTGCGAGTCGTGCAGCCCGGGAATGACCGTCGCCCCCCGGCCGTCGATGACGCGCGTCGATGCGCCCTTCAGCGTCAGAATCTCGGCGTTCGGTCCGACCGCCGCGATCCGCTGCCCACGAACCGCGATGGCCTCGGCGCGCGGCTGCTTCGCGTTAACCGTGTAGATCGTCGCGTTGTGGATGATGAGATCCGCTGGCGCGGATTCCTTGCCCGCCGTAGCCTGGGCGGAGGCGGGCTGCGCCGCGAGACCGATCGCCCACGCCGCGCCGAGAATCGCCGCTCCTGCACCGATTGTTCGGACACTCATCGCGCTACCTCGCAACCGCCGTTGCGGACGTTTCGACCGCGCCGCGCGCGCCCGTCGCGGCGCCGTAGAAGATGGAGTTGAACAACAGCTTGAACGTTCCCCATGTCTGGGCACGGCTCTGCACGCGGAACGTATGCATGATCACGCGGCCGCGCCCCATGGCGACGTCGAGTACGGCGGCCGAGCCCCGAAGCTTCTCATCGCCGATGATCCAGCCGCTCCTGAGCAGCGGCTTCTGCGGATAGCGCGCGACGATGCCCGCGCTGATGCTGCCGAACGACGGCTTGGTGACGTAGCCGCCGTTGTTGATGAACATCGCGTCAGCCTCTTCCGCCATGCCGAATCCAATCGGATGCCGGGTGTCGACGTTGATTGTCAAGAGCGACCCGGGACAGAAGAACGTGTCGGCGTCCAGGCCACCGACGACATTCTCGGCCGGAACATCGAGCTGCTCGATCGCGAACTGCGCGGCGTTACCCAGGGTGATGACCGTTCCGCCGGCCTGGATGAACTCCTTCAGATTCTTCACGCCTTCCTCGCCGATCCCGCCTTTGTACTCAGGCCTGATGTTGCGAGCGGTGAAGCCCCTGAGGATCTGTTGCGTCGACATCTCTGCAAACAGGATGACGTCGAAACGTGAGATGAGATCCGGTTTGCGAAGGTCGGCGCTCCGCGCATGCATGTACGGAAACTCGTGCTGCTCCAGGAGCCAGCGCGTCCACCCGGCGTCCATGTTACCGCCCCACGGTTCGTAGAGCGCCACGCGCGGCGCTCGAATCGCCAGTGATGCGCCGGCCGCCGACGGCGCCGAACCGGTCGCCTCGACGTCCAGCTTCAGCTCCTCGGCGATCTTCGCGATCCCGTCACGCCTGGCGTTCCGGACGACGATCGCGCCGGGCGAGAAGCGATGGCCGTTCACGCTGACTGCGTCGCGGGCCCACGAGACGTCGGCGCCCTCCTTCAGCAGACGGTTCATCGCGATCGCGCTGTTGTTCACGTCGTGGTTCAGGACGAAGACGTTTCCCGTTCCGTTGATGCGTCCCGGCCGGGCCGCCGCGTCTGCCGTGAGAAGCGCGAGCTTCGCCTCGAAGGGCTTGTCCACCTTGACCGTCGTCACCCCCATCAGCATGCCGAGCGTCCAGGCCGAGACATCGTACGGCCGATCGATCGGCGCGCGGTTGAACGGCCATCTGATGTCGGGGTACCGCTGGGGCTCGAGCAGGTCCTTGATCCAGCGTCCGAACGGTTGCGCGAGGCGCATCACGTACGATCCCGCGGGGTATTCCTTTCCATCCGCGGTGAACGCCGCCTGCGCAACGTCAACCTCACCTGCTTCGGCCTGAACCAGCTGGACGAGCCTGGCGGCGGCAACGGGATCCCGCTGGTCTGCCGGCACGACGAACGCGAAGGGCGATCCAGCCGAATACAGATCGATCGCCCGCTTGTTCATCAGGTGGAAGTTCCGCTTCAGCATCTCCTTGTTGTTGGCCACGGCTTCGAGCAGCCCCAGCGTGGAGATGAACTGGTAGTCGACGACGTCGGCGAGGCTCCACTTACCGCCGAGCCACGGCTGCGTATAGTTCATCCGGTACTGCACGTCCGTTGGCGCGGGAAGTGGGGTGTTCGGATCCCGATCGCCGGCGCCGAACCCTCCACCGCGGCGCGGCTCCTCCGCAGGAGGACGGGGCGGTCGATCCGGATCGGCCATGTCCTGTGTCATCGTCGTTCCGAGACGCGAGCTCGCCACCTCGGTGAGGAGCGCGATCATGTTGTGCCACCACGGATTCGTGCTGTTCGCGCCCTGCCAGAAACCGGTGTACTGCTCGCCCCAGATGACGCCGGTCTTGCCCGCCTCGTGCAGCTTGGCCGCCATCGCCTGGCCGAGCAGGTTGACTTCACTCCACACCAGCGGATCGATGTTCGGGTTCGGCGGGTTCTTGAACGGCGGCACGAAGATGCGCGCGCGGTTGCTGCCCATCTGGTGCTTGTCCAGGTACACCTCGGGCAGCCAGTCCTTGTAGGTGACGCGGGTGAGGTGCTGCGTCTCGACCTGCGTCAGCATGTAGTTGTCGCGGTTGTTATCGTGCCCGAGGTACTTGTGATAGAGCTCGGGGAGCGGGGAGTCCTCGTAGGGCGTCCCGAGATTCTTGTTATACCACTCGACGACCATCTGCTGGCCGTCGGGGTTCTGCGAGGGGATGAGCAGCAGGATGACGTTCTTCAGAATGTGATCCATCCACGGCGATCGTTCGGTCGCAAGCTTGTGGATCAGATTGTTGACCATCTGGCTGTTGCCGATCTCCGTCGCGTGCACGTTCGTGCCGATGAGCAGGACCGCCTTCCCCTCGCGCGCGATGCGCGCCGCCTCCTCATTCGTCGTCTTTCTCGGATCGGCAAGCCTGTGCTGCTGCTCGCGGTACGGCGCGAGGTTCGCGATCGTTTCGGGCGCCGATACGATCGCCATGATGTACGGCTTGCCCATCGTCGACTTTCCGAGCTCCTGCACGACGACGCGATCTGACAGGCGGTCGACGGTCTGGAAGTACTCGACAATCTTGTCCCACGCTGCGAGCTTCCGCTCGGTGCCCATCGGGAAGCCGAAGAACTGTTCGGGCGTCGGGACGGTTGACTGGGCGGAAGCGAGCGACGCGGCCAGAACGATCGCAACGATCGGAAGCGGCAGGCGGCGTATCATCTGGGACCTCAACTCAAGATGGGGAGAAATTATAACTATGTAAGAAAGGTCAGCGGGTCGATCCCGTACGCGTCTGGATCGACAGGCTTGACGACCGTGACCGGCTCGCCGCTCTCGTCGAGCGCTTCCCACAGGTTTCGATCTCTGGGCGTGCTCGTGCGTGCGCCGTGTTTGTCGATGATGACGCGGACGCGCGGCCGGAACGGGTCCGGCGCGTGCACGCGAACGACCACGCCGATCTCGCCCGAGCTGAGCTGTACGAGATTGCCCGGCGGGTAGATGCCCAGGAGCTGCGAGAAGCGTCGCACCAGCTGTGAATCGAAGTGCGCGCTGTCGTTCGCCTTGAGCACCGCGAGTATGCGATCGGTCGGTAGCGCTCCCTGATACGCTCGCTGCGATCGCATGGCATCGTAGACGTCCGCAATGCTGCACAACTGCGTGCCGAGGTTGAGGGAGGACCGCCTGACTCCGGCGGGGTAGCCCGTGCCGTCCAGTCGCAGATGGTGCTCGAAGGCGACGACGGGGGCGAGGATCGGCATCTCCGGCGTACGTCGGAGAATCTCGGCGCCGTCCACGGTGTGCCGCTTCATGATCTCGTATTCCGCCGCGGTGAGCTTGTCCGGCTTGTTGAGGATCTCCTTGGGCGTGCGCGTCTTGCCGATGTCGTGCATCAGCGCCGACAGGCCGAACTCGCGGAGCAGCCTGCCTTCGATCCCAAGCGCGCGCGCCTGGCTCATCGTGAGGATCGACACGTTTACCATGTGCGTGAACGTGTAGTTGTCGTACGTCTTCATGGCCGACAGCGCCACGAGCGCGGTGCGATTCTGTTTCACGGCTTCCGCGAGGCTGTCGGCCGTCTCGAGCGCGAGCGTCGGATCCGCACGCCCCTCGCGCTCGGCCTGCTGCACGAGCGCTTCCGCAGCGTGCGTCGCCTTCGAATAGAGCTGCCGGAACGCGGCGATGTCGGTCTGGGCGCCATCGCTCTCCTGCTGATCCGTGATGCGGCCGACCCGGATGTGTGCAAGTCCGCGCGCCGGATCGATCGGCGCCTCTGCCTCGGCCTTCGACGGGAGCGCGCCCAGGGCACGCACGAACGTGTCCAGCTCCTGCGGCGTCGTCCCGCGCTCGAAGATGATGCGCTCGATGCCGTGATCCTTGAGGCGGCGGATCAGATCACCCATGGAGGCGCTCGCTTTGGCGAGCGGCGTGTCGGCGACGACGAACTGTTCGCCGACGATACCGATCGTCAGCGAAGGCGCCGCGGCGTGAAGGCGCGACAGCAACTCGAGGAGCGAGTCGAGCTGCTTGGCGATCAGAGGGTGACCGGGCGCGTACAGCGCGGAACTGCGAAGCGCGGACGCGAGGCGGCGAACCAGGTCGTCGTACTGCGCGTTGCGATCGGGCGTCTCGGTCATGATGCACCGCCCAGCCGGGCGAGCTCGGCACGCGCGGCGCGTCGCGCACCCGTGGGACCGATCTTCGCCGCGCGCCGGAGCGCATCGAGCGCGTTGGGCGTCCCGACGCGTCCGAGCGCCTCCGCGGCCGCCTTCTGGTGCGCGCGATCCTGGAAGGGCGGCCACCAGCTGTTCTGGTGGAGCGCGTATGCGAGGGCGTCCACGGCCTCGGCGCCGCCGTTTGCGCCCAGCCGCTCGATCGCCGCCATGAAAAGCGGACGGAACGCCTTGCGGTCGATCCGTGGAAGCACGTAACGGAACAACGGCTCGGAGCGCGGGTCGCGAGTCGCGGTCATCTCCGAAACGAGCGGCTCACGCTGCGCGGGCTGGAGCTCGTTGAGTACGCGTAGCAGCACGTCGTATGCCGCTTCGCTGCCATTGTGCATGATCGCGCGGACCGCTTCGCGCTGAACGCGCGGCTCGGCGTCCTTGAGGAGCGGCTCGAGCGCGGCGGCTTCCGTTCCGCCGAACTCGGAAAGGAGATACGCCGCGGTGCGCCGGACTTCCCAGTTCGGCGCATTCAGCAGCGCGCGCGCCGCTTCGCGGCCGCGCGCGCCGAACCCGACGAGGATCTCGCGAATGCGGCGGCGGGCCTTGGGGTCGTGCTCCGTGGCGAGCACATCGGCCAGCGTGTGAATCGTGGACGGTCCAATCGAGTGGCAGAGCCGCTGCGTTCGCGCGAACGACGGGTCGTCCGTAGTGCGCAGCTCCTTGAGCGCGTGGCGGATCAGGTGACCCCGCGCCAGGCCCGAGAGGGCTTTTGCGGCATGTTCGCGCCGCATCGAGACCCCGGCGGCTTCGTTCGCCAGTTGCTCGGCGAACAGCCATGCGGTGTCGATCTGACCGATCCGCGCCATGTCGTCGATGTACGCGGCGACGGTCTCCGCAACGTCACGCCACTTCCCGTCGTCCTGTTCGACCGTCAGGAGGTCCTGAAGGAGCTGCGCGTCGAGGCCGCGGATTGCTGCGTCGCTGACGGTGGCCACCCACGCCGCAACCCGTTCAGGCGGATCGTCCGCCGTCTTCTCGACGTCGACCGCGCGCCCCCGCGCGTGCGACAGCTCGCGGGCATACTCGGCCGACACGTAGGACTCGTCGCTGTACGAAGTCAGCATCGTCTCCACGTTCGACCAGATCTGGTCGAATGCGTCCTGCCGGCCGAGATCGGACGCGGCGACCTGATGCTCGGCGAGGGAAAGCAGCAGGCGCTTTCGATCCAGGTCCGGCACGAGTGCTTCGAACGCTTCGGCGAGGCGCTCGGTGGGTCCTCTCGACGTGATGACCGAGCTGGCGACGAACTGCGCGATCGCGCTGTCCTCCATGCGATCCACGAGGGCGCCGACGACGTCGATCGAGCCGGCCATGGCTTCAGGAGTGCCGCGATGTGCGAGCAGCGCGAGCATCGCGTCGGGCCCCATCCCTGACGCCGCGGCGGATGCGAGCCGCTTGAACATCAGATCCAGTTCGAACGGCGTCGCCTCTTCCATGAAGGCCGCGAGCCCGCGCACCAGCCGCACCATGGCCGCGGCATGGCTGGCCGGGTCTCCGCCGGACGCCACCTCGAGGCGGTTCATCAGCTCCTTGAGCTGACCGGGCTCCGACACGAGTGAGACGAGCGCGCGCATGGCCGATTCGTCGAGCTCGAGACGCGGGCCGCCCTTCAGACAGGCTGAAATGACGTCTTCGATGAGGGCGCCGGCGCCGTCGCGCTCGCGCAGGACGTCGGCGTAGTCGATGATCTGCAGCTCGATGCTCGGTCCGCCGCTGCGGCTCCAGAGCGTTCCAATCCCGCCGTCGGCTCGCGTTTCCTCCGGCGTGCGCGCCAGAAGGAGCAGCAGCGCGCGCCAGGTCTCGACGTCGGTGCCGCCATTCAACTTGATGCCGCCGATGTAGTGCGGATGCAGGAGCTCGGCGAGCTCGCGGATCGAGGGATCCGGCTTCGCGGGCTCCTGGCCGCCAATCAGGACCCGCGTCTGGAGGATCTGCAGCGTAAACGGACCGTCCCGCGTGGCGCGATCGCCCGATTCGACCAGCCGCGCGAGGGTCGTGGCGATTGCGGGGTGCCCCGAAGGATAGAGCGCCACGGCGCGCGCGGCAGCCTTACAGGCGCGAGCCAAGTCCACCAGCCGCGCGGTCAACTCGGGCGACAGCGGCGCGTTCGTCGGGGCTTGTCTGTCGGTCAGCGCGAAACCCCTGTCAGGGAGTCGAACCGGATTATACTCTGCGCTTTGCGCGCATGCGGGCGACCGATGTCATTCGACAGAAACGCGACGGGGAAGCGCTCTCCGAGGAGGCGATCGACTTCTTCGTCCGCGGCGTGACGGACGGATCCGTCCCGGACTATCAGGCGACCGCGTTCCTGATGGCCGTTTTCTGGCGGGGGATGACAGATCAGGAGGCGGCCTGGCTCACGCAGGCCATGACGCGCTCCGGCGACCGCGCGGACTTTTCGTCCATTCCTGGCGCGAAGGTCGACAAGCACAGCACCGGCGGCGTCGGGGACAAGACCTCGCTGGTGCTCGCGCCGCTCGCCGCCGCGTGCGGCGTCATCGTGCCGATGATGTCGGGCCGCGCGCTCGGCCACACGGGCGGAACCGTCGACAAGCTCGAGTCGATTCCGGGGATGACGCTGTCGCTCGACCTCGACGCCATGCGTGGCGCGCTGGCGAAGGTCGGCTGCGTGCTGATCCAGCAGACGAGCCGCATCGCGCCCGCCGACAAGAAGCTCTACGCGCTCCGCGACGTGACCGCCACCGTCGAGAGCGTGCCGCTCATCTGCGCGTCGATCATGAGCAAGAAAATCGCCGAGGGCATCTCGGCGCTCGTCCTCGACGTCAAGGCGGGCCGGGCCGCGTTCATGAAAACGCTCGACGATGCCCGGCGGCTCGCGAGGCTGATGGTGGCGATCGGGAACCGATCGGGGGTCCGCTCCGAGGCGCTCCTGACGGCCATGGACGTCCCGCTGGGGCGTGCCGTGGGCAACTCGATCGAAGTGATCGAGTCGATCGAAACGTTGAAGGGGCGCGGCCCGAAGGACCTCGAAGAGCTCTCGGTCGCGCTGGCGGCACGCATGGTGCGGCTGGGCGGGGTTGCGGCAACGAACGACGAGGCGACGGCCGTCGTCCGGCGGGCGCTCGCGTCCGGCGCGGGCGTCGAGAAGTTCAGGCAGATCGTCGAGCACCAGGGCGGCAATCCCCGCATCGTGGACGACTACGGCCTGCTGCCCTCGGCGCCGCATCAGGAAACGGTTCCCGCGCCGCGCGGAGGCATCGTGACCGATATCGATGCGATGGAGATTGGACGCGCGTCGATGGTGCTCGGCGCAGGACGCGAGAAGGCTGAAGACTCGGTGGATCACGCGCCGGGATTGTGGATTCGCGCGCATGTCGGCGAGCGCGTGGCGGCCGGCGAGCCGCTGGCTGAACTGCTGTTTCGAGACACGCGCCGCGCCGCGGAGGCGGCGAGCCTCGTGTCGAAGGCGTTTTCGATCGAGGACTCCGCGCCGCCGGCGTCACCGCTCATTCTCGAGGAGATCACGACATGATCGAGGGTCCGGCCGTGGCCGGGGCGCCGCCGCGTCCAGCTCGCGCGCCGTTGGAGCGGCGCGACGCCGTCGTGATCGGGTCGGCCATGGCGTTCGCCGCGGTGGTGGCGGTGCTCGCCTCGTTCGGCGGGCTCCCGCGACTCCAGCCCCTCGTCGGACTGATCGTCATTCTCTCCATCGCGTATCTCGCGTCGGCGAACCGCCGCGCGATCGACCGGTCGACGGTGGTCTGGGGGCTGACGCTGCAGGTCGTATTCGCGCTGCTCGTGCTGAAGACCGCCGCAGGCCAGGCGCTCTTCGGACGGCTGGGTGCCCTTGTCAACCGCCTGCTCGATTTCTCGGTCGTCGGATCGTCGTTCGTCTTCGGGCCGATCGGCGACAAGGAAGTCTGGCCGCGGATCATGAACGCCGTCCTGGGGGAGGAAGGCGCGAGGTGGGGCGTCATTCTCGCCTTCCAGGTCCTGCCGACCATCATCTTCATCGCGGCGCTGTTCGCCATCCTTTATTACTACGGCGTCATGCAGCTCGTCGTCCGCGCGTTCGCCGTGGTGATGCGGCGCTTCATGCGCGCGAGCGGCGCGGAGAGTCTCAACGTCGCGGCCAGCATCTTCATGGGACAGACGGAGGCGCCGCTGACGATCCGGCCGTACCTCCCGAAGATGACCGAGTCGGAGCTGATGACGGTGATGACCTCCGGGATGGCGCACATCTCGGGCGGCATCATGGCGGCTTACGTCCTTTTCGGGATTGAGGCGCAGCACCTGCTGACCGCCGTCATCATGACCGCGCCAGGCACGCTGATGATGGCCAAGATCTTCGTCCCCGAAACGCAGGTGCCGGAAACGATGGGGACGGTGCGGCTCGAGACCGAGCGCACGGACGTGAACGTCATCGACGCGGCGGGCCGCGGGACCGGTGAGGGTCTTCAGCTCGCGCTGAACGTGGCGGCTATGCTGGTCTCGTTCCTGGCGCTCGTTGCGCTCGTCAACGCAATCCTCGGGAATGTCGGCCTCAGCCTTCAGGAGATCTTCGGCTGGGTGTTCGCGCCGGTTGCGTGGGCGATGGGTGTGCCGTGGCGCGACGCGCCCGTCATCGGCAACCTGCTCGGCACGCGCATGGCGCTCAACGAGTTCGTCGCGTACTCACAGCTGGGACCGCTCAAGTCGTCGCTCGATCCGCGCTCGTTCACGATTGCGACCTTCGCGCTCTGCGGCTTCGCGAACTTCAGCTCGATCGGGATCCAGATCGGCGGCATAGGGGCGCTCGCGCCGAATCGGCGGCACGACCTCGCGCGGCTCGGGTTCCGCGCCATGATCGCCGGTACGCTCGCCAACTTCATCACGGCTACCATCGCGGGCTTCCTCCTGTGAGCGCGAGTTACGAGCACGTCACCGAAGCCGCCGCCTATCTGCGCGGCATCGTCGGCGAGCCGGACGTTGCCATCGTTCTCGGCTCCGGTCTCGGCGATTTTACCGAGCGGCTGACGGACGGCAAGACAGTCGCGTACGATTCGATTCCTCACTGGCCGACGTCGCCGGTCATGGGTCACGCGGGCAAGCTCGTCGTGGGGTCGCTCGACAAGCGACGGGTGGCCGCGCTGTCGGGCCGCATTCATCTCTATCAGGGCTACGACGCGGCGACGGTGACGTTCGGGGTGCGGGCGATGGGGCTGCTCGGCGTCAGAACACTCCTCCTGACCAACGCCGCCGGCGGCATCAACACGAGCTTTTCCGCGGGCGCGTTGATGGTGATCGACGACCACATCAACCTCATGGGCGACAATCCGCTGGTCGGGCCCAACGACGATCGGTTCGGCCTGCGCTTTCCGGACATGACGGAGGTCTACTCGAAGCGGCTGCGCGACATCGCAGATCGCGTGGCAGCGGACTCCGGGCTGTCGATCGCCCACGGCATCTACGTGGCGCTGCGCGGGCCGAGTTACGAAACGCCGGCCGAGATCAGGTCCTTCAGGATCATCGGGGCCGACGCCGTCGGCATGTCGACCGTTCCCGAGGCAATCGCGGCGCGGCACATGGGCATCGAGGTGCTCGGCATCTCGTGTATCACGAACATGGCGGCCGGCGTCCTGCCGCAGCCGCTCCATCACGACGAAGTCATGGAGACGGCGCGCCGGGTGCGAGGCGAGTTCGGCGCGCTGCTGGAGGGGATCGTTGGCCGACTCTAACAAGCCGAAATCCTCGTTCGCCAGCCAGCGCAGCGGGAACGACCGGCGGACGGGACGGGACCGGCGCTCGGGCGCCGAACGGCGAACGAAGGAACTGGCGGTCGAAAAAGAGCGCAGGGCCGGTCAGCAGCGCCGCAAGGGCGAGCGCCGCAGCGGCCGCGACCGTCGCGAGGGCTGGCTGCCGATCTTTCTGGACGAGCCGGCCGACGATCCGGCGCTCGAAGGCGTGCTCGTCGAGGCGGCGCTCGCGGCGCGCGAACGCGCGCACGCGCCGTTCTCGAACTTCAAGGTCGGCGCCGCGCTCGAGACGGCTACAGGCGACATCATTACCGGGTGCAACGTCGAGAACGCGACGTATGGCCTTACGATGTGCGCCGAGCGCGTGGCGATCTTCAAGGCGATATCGGACGGCCATCGCGAGTTCGTGCGCGTGGCCGTGGTCGCTGACACGGCGGCGCCCACGCCGCCCTGCGGCGCCTGCCGTCAACTGCTCTGGGAGTTCTGCGGCGACGTCGAGGTCGTGCTCGCCAATCTCGAAGGGGTCACCGGCCGGACCCGGCTGTCGGCGCTGCTGCCACTGCCGTTCGACGCGAGGCTTCTCTGAACTCTCGGTACTAGAATCTAGAATCCAGTATTCAGAATCCAGAATGGAGAACGCAGAGGCGCTCCTGACATGCTCCCAACCATCGACTGGCAAGAAGACGTCGTGATCATGGTGGACCAGCGGAAGCTCCCTGGCCAGGAGCTGTACGTGCGGTGTCGTACGCCGCAGGAGGTCGCCAAGGCGATAAGGACGATGGTCATTCGCGGCGCGCCAGCGATTGGGGTGGCGGCGGCGATGGGCATCGCGCTCGGCGTGCGGCGGAGCAAGGCGAAGGGCACGCCGCAGCTCGCCGTGGAGTTCCAGAAAGCGTGCGCGCTGATGGCCGGCACCCGGCCGACCGCCGTCAACCTTTTCTGGGCCATCGATCGGATGAAGCGCGCGTTCGCCGAAGGCGCGCAGGCAGGGGAGTCGCCCGAAGAGCTGGCGCGACGGCTGGAGGCCGAGGCACGACGGATTCACGACGAGGATGTCGCCAGTTGCCGCGCGATGGGGCAGCACGGATCGACGGTCGTTCCGGACGGCGCGCGCGTCCTGACGCACTGCAACGCCGGGGCGCTGGCGACCGCCGGCTACGGCACCGCCATTGGCGTGCTGCGCGCGGCCGTGGAGCAGGGCAAGCGCATCGCAGTATTCGCCGACGAGACGCGCCCTTTCCTGCAGGGCGCCCGCCTGACGGCCTGGGAGCTCGTGCGTGAAGGCATTCAGACGACCGTGATCACCGAGAGCATGGCTGGGCCGCTCATGCGCGACAGGGAGATCGACATCGTCATCGTCGGAGCGGATCGGATCGCCGCCAACGGCGACGTGGCCAACAAGATCGGCACCTACACCGTCGCGGTGCTCGCGCGCGAGCACGACATCCCGTTCTACGTCGCGGCGCCGGTATCGACGATCGACCTGTCTACGCCAGACGGCGCGCACATTCCGATCGAGGAGCGCGACCAGCGCGAGGTCAGCCACTTCGGCTCATCGCGCGTGACGCCGGAGGGGGCGCAGATCCGCAACCCGGCGTTCGACGTGACGCCGCACCGCTACATCACCGGCATCATCACAGAGTACGGCATCTGCCACCCGCCGTATCAGGAGTCGCTCAGGCGGGTCGTACAGCAGTCGGTCGCGCCTGCGCGGTCGGGCTGAGGCCGGACGCCACGGCGTATCGCAAACACGAAATGCAGATCCTCGGAATCGAGACATCCTGCGACGAGACCGCCGCCGCGGTGGTCGCCGAGACGGGCGATCCGGCACGTCCCTGGACGATCCGCTCGAGCGTCATTGCGTCGCAGGTTCCGATCCACCGCGAATGGGGCGGCGTCGTCCCCGAGCTCGCGTCGCGCCAGCACGTTCGTGACATCTGTGGCGTCGTCGAGCGTGCGCTGGAAGAAGCGGGCGCCGGGTGGAAGGATCTCGATGCCATCGCGGTGACGCAGGGTCCCGGCCTGGTCGGGTCACTGCTCGTTGGCGTGAGCTTCGGCAAGTCGGCCGCGGCGTCGCTCGGCATTCCGGTCGTGGGCGTTCACCATCTCGCGGGCCACATCGAATCGCTCGTCCTCCACAACGGCTCGCTGCCGCTGCCCTCGACCGTGCTCGTCGTATCCGGTGGTCACACGAGCCTCTATTACGTCCCCGAGGAGGGTCGTTACGAGCTGGTCGGCCGAACGCGAGACGACGCCGCCGGTGAAGCGTACGACAAGGTCGCCAAGCTCCTGGGACTCGGTTATCCGGGCGGCCCCGTCATCGATCGCCTGGCGCGGCAGGGCGCCGATCGGGCCGTCGATCTGCCAGCCACGCGGCTGACGCACGCCGATCGAAATCAGCCGGCACCCACGGCGCCGGAGGGCCTCCTTCCGGCGCTGGTGGCGCGCAAGACCGACTTCAGCTTCAGCGGGCTCAAGACCGCGGTCGCCCGTCACGTTCAGGCGCGCGGCGGCGCCGAGGCGCTCTCCGAGCGCGAAGTGGCCGACCTCTGCGCAAGCTTTCAGCGAGTTGTCGTGACGGCGCTGCTCGATCGGACGTTCGAGGCGGCGGAGTGGCTCGGCGCGCGAAGCATCGGAATCGCCGGCGGTGTTTCTGCCAACAGCCGCCTGCGTGCCGACGCCCTCGAGCGCGGCGCGCGCCGCGGTATTCCAGTGTTCGTGCCCAGCCTGATGCTCTCGACCGACAACGCCGCCATGATCGCCGCGGCAGGCCTCCGGCGCGTAAGTCTCGGACACACGTCGCGGCTGGACATGAATGCGGACGCCAATCTTCCGCTGTAAGGGACTAAGGAACTAGGGACTAGGGACTTATGAAAGTCCATACAGAGTACCTCTGGTTCAACACCAGGCAGCGCCGCGAGATGGTGCGCATCACCGACGAGATCGCGACGATCGTCAAGAAGAGCGGCGTACGCGACGGCATGGCGCTCGTCTCTGCGATGCACATCACGGCAGGCGTGTACGTGAACGACTGGGAAGAGGGACTGATTCAGGATTTCGGCAAGTGGCTCGAAGAGCTCGCGCCGGCGCGGCCGGAGTACAAGCATCACCAGACCGGGGAAGACAACGCCGACGCCCACCTGAAGCGAACGATCATCGGCCACCAGGTGGTCGTTCCCGTCACTGACGGAGCGCTCGATCTCGGACCCTGGGAGCAGATCTTTTACGCCGAGTTCGACGGACGGCGGAAGAAGCGCGTGATCGTCAAGATCATGGGCGTCGAGTAGGTTCGCAGGTGGATTCGCGAAGCTATCCCGAGCGGCCAATCGTCGGCGTCGGCGCCGTGATTCTCGTCGACGGTAAGGTCGTGCTCATCAAACGGCGGTTCGAGCCGCTCGCCGGTCAGTGGAGCCTGCCGGGTGGCACGCTCGAGGTCGGCGAATCGCTCGAGGCGGGCACCGCGCGCGAAATTCTGGAGGAGACGGGGCTCGTCGTCGACGTCGGCCCCGTCATCGAAGTGTTCGATCGAATCCTGTTCGACGCGGACAAAAGGGTCCGCTATCACTTCGTGCTGATCGACTACCTGTGCCGGCCGACGGGCGGCACGCTGCGCCACGGATCGGACGTGGACGATGCGGTGCTCGCTGATCCGTCGGACCTGGAACGTTTCCGGCTCACGCCGAAGGCCACGGCGATCATCAACAGAGCGCTGGCGATCGCGGCGCTGGATCTGCCCGAGGCCTAACGCACCACCCGCAGGCCCGTCGGCGCCGCGAGCGGCGTGCTCACACCCGTTTGAGTGAGCACAATGGAATGACCCGCAACTCTCAGAGTCGTCGAGCGCGATGACGCCGTCGTCCGTGCCGAGACCTGGAACTCGACAATCCCGTCCCCCCTCCCATTCGATCCCGAGGCGATGGTCACCCAGCTCGCGGTTTCGCTGGCCGTCCACGCGCAGTCCGTCGAGTTTTTGACGTTGATCCTCACCCGGCCGCCCTCGCGCCGCACGGAAAGGCCCGACGGGTCCACCGTGAACGTGCATGACGTTCCGGGCTGGCTGACCGTCACC
>DATAFJ010000274.1:0-5363 GCA_036257535.1 Vicinamibacterales bacterium
AAGGTCGAACGGTGGAGCTGGCGCCGAGGCAGGGCTTCGTCGTGCCGAAGGGCGTGCTCCACCGGACCCGCGCGCCAGAGCGTACGGTGATTCTCATGGTTGAGGGGGCGGGAATAGTCCCAACCGGCGATTAGGCGTCCAAGGCCCGATTGAGAGCTCGGGCGTATAATCGAAGGACGATGACGGGCGTACGAGGGCCGCGTCAGGTCAGGCAGGCGCGCGCAGTCGCGTTGGCTGTGGGCCTGTACGCCCTGGTGCTCGCGGCGGCGCCCGCGTTCCACCACGATCTCGCCTGCCACCTCAAGTCGCCGACTCACTGCACGACCTGTCTCGTCAGCGTCACGGCGCCACGGGCGGATGGCTCCGCCGGCCTCGTCGCCGCCGACCTGCAGGATGCAGGCGTCCTCCGTGCGGACGTCGTGGATTCGCCGGAGCGGTTCTCTTTCGCGCCCCGCCGCGGACGTTCGCCTCCCGCGTAGACCGTTCTCCCTCCATTCACATGTCCGGTCCGGCTCGCGTCGGATCGGGTCGGCGTTCGCGGCTCTGATCGCGCGTGATGGCGCGATCCATCCGCGCGTACAAGGGGGTCTATGTCGGCTATGTGTTTGTTGTCGCTCGTGCTATCGATGGCACCGCAGGTTGCGGCGCCGTCCACTCCAGGCAGCATCCGCGGCACCGTCTCGCTCGCGCAGAACAACGACCCGGTGCACGGCGCCACAGTGCTGGTGACCGAGCTCCGGCGAACCGCGACGACAGACGACACGGGGCAGTACGAGATCAGGAACGTCCCGCCCGGCACTTACGAGGTGCTCGCGCAGCGCGAGCATCTGACGACCGAGCGGAAGCAGGTGACGGTCACCGCCGAGCAAGCGGCGACCGCTGACTTCAGCTTGGCAATCGGCGTTCACGAAGAGCTGACCGTGACAGCGAACCCGTCGGGAGAAACGACAACGTTCGAGGCGTTCAACACGATCACCAGCCTCGATTCCGTCGAGCTGGCCGAGAACCGAGGTGGGACGATCGCGGACGCACTCGAGAACCAGCCCGGTATAGCCAAGCGCACGTTCGGCCCCGGGTCGGCCCGGCCGATCATCCGCGGATTCGACGGCGATCGCGTGCTGATCGCGCAGGACGGCGTCCGAACGGGCGACCTTTCGAGTCAATCCGCCGATCACGGCGTGTCCCTCGATCCCGCGGGCCTGCAGCGCCTCGAGGTCGTCAAAGGACCGGCGACGCTGCTCTATGGCAGCAACGCCATCGGCGGCGTCGTCAACGCGATTACGCCGCAGGAGACCTTCCGGTCGAACCCCTTTCAGGGTGTGTTCGGCCAGGTCAGCGTCGACGCCGGATCGGCGAACACGCAGGCCGGAGGAGGAGGCAATGTGCAAATCGGCCGCGCGCAGTGGCTGGTGTGGGCCGGCGGGAGCGCACGGCGCACCGGCGACTACGATACGCCCGAAGGAACCATCGAAAACTCCGCGGCGCGGCTCGCGAACGGATCGGGCGGCTTCGGCTGGACGGGCAATCGCGGGTTCTTCAGCTTCGGCGTCACGGCCGAAGACAGCCGGTACGGTATTCCGTTCGCGGGGCAGTTCGAAGCGGCCGAAGCCGGCATCCCGCTCGAGGAAGCGGCGGATATCGACATCGACATGACCCGTCAGGACTATCGCTTCGACACGGGCGTCCGCAACCTCGACGGCCTGATCCGCGGATTCCGCGCCTTCCTGAACTTCGTCAACTATCAGCACACGGAGATAGAGGTCGAGGATGGAACGGACATCCCCGCGACGGTTTTCGATAACGAACTGTTCATTTATCGCGCGGAAGCAGAGCAGGCGCCCCGGGGGCGGCTCTCGGGACGCTTCGGCATCTGGGGCCAGGCGCGCGACTACGTCACGACAGGCGCCGAAGCGCTCGCCCCGCCGACGACGCAGAACGCCTTCGCCGCGTTCGCGTACGAGGAGCTGAATTTCGGCCGGTTGCGGCTGCAGTTGGGAGGGCGCGTCGAGCACAACGGCTACAACCCCGATCCGCGCCCGGAAGCGGAAGGAGGAGGCGACGAGGAGGCGCCGCCCGAAGTGCGAGATCGGAGCTTCACCGGATTCTCCGGCTCAGCCGGTCTGCACACCGACATCGGTTCAACTGGTGCATTCATCGTGAATCTGACCCGTTCGACCCGGGCCCCCGCGCTCGAAGAGCTGTACAACTTCGGGCCGCACGTCGGGAATCTGGCATTCGAGATCGGCAATCCCGAGCTGGAGATGGAGTCGTCTTTCGGACTGGATGTCTCGCTGCGGCGCCGGAGCGGTCCCGTGCACGGCGAAGTGAGCGCGTTCATCTACGACATCAGCAACTTCGTCTTTCTCAGCTTCACCGACGAGATCGCCGACGGGCTTCGTGTAGCGCCGTACTTGCAGGGCGACAGCCGCTTCGTCGGGCTCGATGGGGATGCCGGGTTCGAACTGGGCGGCGGGGCCCATCTCAATGTCGGCCTCGGATACGTCCGAGCGACGCTGACCGACACCGATGAGGCCCTCCCGCGCATCCCGCCCTTCCATGGCAGCGTCGATGTGGAGATGCCATGGAAGCAACTGACCTTCAAGCCGGAGCTCGTATGGGCTGCGGATCAGGACCGCACATTCCGAGAGGAGACGCCCACGGCGGGATACGCCCTCTTCAACATCGGCGCGACCTGGCTCGCGCCGAGTCGGCATATGACGCACGTCGTGGCGGTGAAAGCCTACAATCTGTTTGACGAGACCTACCGGCTCCACACGTCACTCATCAAGGATCTGGCGCCGGAAATCGGCCGAGGGATTCGGGTGACCTATTCAGTGAAGTTCTTCTGAGTATTCAAGCGCTCCGCCGGTCCCGGACAGGCGGAGCGTTCTCGCCGCGGCGGCTGCTACTATGGCGTCCAGGAGGCAGCCGCCGTGTCCCCAATCAAACCGATTTCAATCCTGGTTCGCGTCGTCGTTCCAGTGCTTCTGGTCGGGCGGGTAACGGTTGCGGAAGCGCAGACGCCGACCCCGCAAACGCCGGATGTGCGTGCGGCGTTGCAAAGTCTCCGACAGGAACTTGACGCCCTGAGGCAAGAGTACGGCGCGCGTTTGACCGCGATCGAAGCGAAGATCGCCTCGATCGAGAAAGGCGGGACCGCTACTCAGGCGCCCCCGCTGCCTCCCGTGTCTCCGCCGCCCGCGACGCCTCCGACGACGCCTCCGACCGAGGCACAGGTACCCCCGGGGGCAGCGGGCGCGGGCGGACCCACAGGTGCGCTGCCCGTCTACGGCTCCACGACCGCGCTGTCGAAGATCTTCAATCCAGACGTCGCCGTCATCGGCAACTTCATCGGCGCCGCGGGCAAGAACGAAATCGACGATCGCCCGGCGCTTGCACTCGACGAAGCTGAGGCCTCCTTCCAGGCCGTCGTCGACCCGTACGCCCGGGCGGACTTCTTCATGGCGTTCGGCCAGGAAGGGGTCGAAATCGAAGAAGGGTTCATCACGTTCCCCACGCTGCCCGGCGGCTTCCTGGCCAAAGTTGGGAAGCTGAAGGCGCAGTTCGGCAAGGAAAACACCCTCCACGCGCATCAGCGCATCTGGCCCGATCAGACGCTGATGCAGACCAACCTGCTCGGAGGGGAAGAAGGGATCGCCGACGCGGGCTTCTCCGTCTCGAGGCTTCTCCTCAACCCCTGGTTCTTTCTCGAAGCGACCGGCGAAGTGTATCGAGGCGATTCGGCGGTGTTCACGAGCGTCGGGCGAGACGATCTGTCGTATGTCGGACGGCTGCGCGGCTACCGCGACGTCAGCGAGTCGGCCAACCTCGATCTCGGGACGTCGTTTGCCTGGGGCCGCAACGAGCTCGGTGAGGACGCGAGCACGCGGCTCGTCGGTGTCGATGCGACCTTCCGCTGGCGGCCGCTCAGGCGCGCGATCTACCGCCGCCTCCTCGCGCGAACCGAGGTGATGTGGAGCCGCTCCACCGGACTCGACGATGGCGCGAGCGCCACGTCATTGGGCTGGTACGCGGGCGCAGAGTATCAATTCGCTCGACGCTGGTTCGCGGGCGCGCGGCTCGACTATTCGGAGCGGGCGTTCGAGCCGTCGCTCGTCGACAAGGGCGGATCGCTGCTTTTGACGTTCTGGCCGAGCGAGTTCAGCCAGGTCCGCGGGCAGTACAGGCGCACGCGATACGCGGAGAACGTGACCGCCAACGAGCTGCTCTTCCAGGTTCAGTTTTCAATCGGCGCCCACGGCGCCCACGTCTTTTAGCCGCAGATTCACGCAGATAAACGCAGATGACTACATTCAATCTTCGATACAGATACCTCTTCCTTCTCGCGCTTGCGGCCTGCTTTGTTCTCGGTGCGGGGCAGGCGTCGGCTGCGGTCAAGGTCATCGCCACGACCGAGGATCTCGCGGCGCTGGTCCGTGAGGTCGGAGGCGACCGGGTCACGGTCGAAGCGCTCGCGCGCGGCTATCAGGATCCCCATTTCGTCGAGGCCAAGCCGAGCTTCATCCTCAAGCTCCACGGTGCCGACCTGCTCGTCGTCGTGGGACGGGAGCTAGAACAGGCGTGGCTGCCGCCGCTCATCACCCAGAGCCGGAACGCGAAGATTCAGCCGGGTGCGCCCGGATATCTCGACGCGTCGATTGGTGCGCGGATCCTGGAAATTCCCACGGGCCAAATCACACGCGCCATGGGTGACGTACATCCCCTCGGCAATCCACACTACTGGCTCAGCCCGGAAAACGGACGTCACATCGCGCAGGCCGTGCAGAAAAAGCTGTCAGAGCTCGCGCCAAAAGACGCGAGCTACTTCGCGCAGCGATACGCGGACTTCGACCGCCGGCTGGGCGAGGCGCAGAAGCGGTGGGAAGGAATGATCGCGCCGTACAAAGGGCTCAAGGTCGTGACCTACCATCGTTCCTGGTCGAACTTCGTCGACGCGTTCGGCATCGAGGTGATCGGCTACGTCGAACCGAGGCCGGGAATCCCGCCGTCGCCCTCGCACACCTTGACCCTCATGCAGGAAATGAAGCGGCAGAACATCAAGATTGTCCTGGTCGAGCCCTACTTCGACCTGAAGACGCCGAACGCCATCGCCCGCGATACCGGGGCGAAGGTCCTCGTGCTGACGCCGTCGGTCGGTGGCGTCAAGGAGGTGCAAACGTACTTCGATCTCTTCGACTACAATTTGCGTCTTCTTGTGGAGACAGTCAAAGAGACAGGGGCGCGGCCCTAAATGGACGCGTCGAGTATCTCCACGGTCCTTTCGTTCCTGGCGGCGCCCTTCGTGGCGAGCCTGATCCTGACGGGGATCCACGCCTATCTCGGCGTCCACGTCGTCGAGCGCG
>DATAFJ010000007.1:0-3711 GCA_036257535.1 Vicinamibacterales bacterium
GCGGGCTTCCTGCCAGGGTTCTCGACGCTGCTCGAGCGCACCACGATTACTGAAGGCTTCGCGGACGGCGTGGCCGGGCGCTCGTCTGTCACCGGCGAGTTCCGCGGCCGGAAGGTCGTGGTCACGCTGCACCAGCCAGGAAGGTTCGCCAGGGCGCATCTCGTTGTCTCGATGGAGACGAAGGCCACGCAGACCGTTGACGAGCACGAGTTGTTGCGCATCAGGTACGCGCGGAACGATCAGGCGCTCGATGCGCTCCAGGGCCTCCGCCTGACGCATCAGAGCTGCTGCCTGAAGGTGTTGTGGGAGCCAGTCGCCGTCTGGGTCCCTTTTCCGGGCCGCTGGTGGCCGCAGAAGTGGCAGGGCGTGCTCGAGGCGATGCACACGATGGCCGGGATGCTCGAGCGCTGATCGATAACTCTCGCAATCTGGCCATGGGTGATCGGACCATCTGGCCATGTCATGGAATCAATTGTGATCGTTTCTATCGCGCTATGGGATCGCTTATCGATCCTTAACGCGCTATCTCCCTAACGGGATATCCGGATAGCGGGATGTCGCGATCGCAGATATCGCGATCACTTACCCCGATAAGAAGATCCCCGGATGGTGTCTATCGGGCGATGGGTGATCGGCCGATCGAACCTCGTCCTCGACCTTCCGCTCGACGGACGCGTCCTGCTGTTCAGCGTCGTGCTCTCGATCGTGACCGCCGTGATGTTCGGCCTGGTGCCCGCGCTGCAGGCCACGAAGGTGGACTTCGCGGGCGTGCTCAAGGACTCGGCGTCAGCGAGCCATCGGCGGAGCATCGCCTGGCGCAATGGGCTCATGGTCGTGCAGGTGGCGGTGTCGCTCGTCCTGCTCACCGGCGCCGGGCTGATGTATCGCGCGCTCGGGCGTACGCAGACGATGGCACTCGGCTACTCGACGAAGGGGGCGCTGGAAGTGTCGTTCAACCTGCGGTTGCAGGGTTATGCCCCCGCGCTCGGCCGGGAGATGCAGCGGCGCCTCCTCGATTCCGTGCGCGCCCTGCCCGGCATTACTGACGCCGCGCTCGCCGACGTCGTCCCGATCGACCTGCACTTCTCGCGGACGCGTGTTGCGGCCGAGGAGCTGGTCGCGGAGCGCGAGTCGCGGACGCCGGTGGCGTACGTGGGCCGCGTCACGCCCGGCTATTTCCGGACGATGGGGACGCGCCTCGAGGAAGGGCGCGACTTCACGGATGCGGATGATGAAGGCAGCCAGCTGGTGGCGATCGTCAACCGCTCGCTTGCGTCACGGTTCTGGCCGGGTGAGAGCGCACTCGGCCGCCGGCTGCGGCTGGGCGGGATGGCCGGGTTCCCGACGGCCGGCTCGGACCAGGGCCGGTCTATTTTTGAGGTCGTCGGCATCGTCGAGGACGGCAAGTACGGCGGCTTCAGCGACGAGGGGGCGTATGCGATGTTCCGGCCGCTCGCCCAGGCCTATTCGGGGTCGACGTCGATTGTCGCGAGAACCGGCGGCGACATCGGAGCGGCGATTGCGGCGGTTCGCGGCGCGGTGCGCGAGATCGATCCGAATATGCCGATCGGCGCGGCGCGCTCGTTCGATGAACGCCTGTCATTACCGCTCCTCCCGGCGCCCGTGACGGCGCTCGCGCTCGCCGGCTTCGGCGCGCTGGCGCTCGTGCTCGCGGCGATTGGACTCTACGGCGTGATGTCGTACTCGGTGTCGAGCCGGACGAAGGAGATTGGCGTCCGCATGACGCTCGGCGCGCAGCCGGCCGACGTGCTGCGGCTGATCTTCGGTCAAGGCAGCCGGCTGGTCGGGATCGGCGTTCTGATCGGTGTGGTCCTTGCCCTGCTCGTCACGCGGCTGATGCGCGCGCTTCTTTTTGGAATCAGCCCGACCGATCCTCTCACTTACGCGGCTGTCGTCGTCGGGTTGTCGGCTGTTGCGCTCTTTGCCTGCTGGATTCCCGCGCGGCGAGCGTTGAAGACCGATCCCGTCGAAGCGCTGCGCGTGAGCTGATCCGTCCGATTATTCGGCTGATAGGCTCATCGTTGTGCGGGACATCGGCCAGCGATGAGGCGATATCCCGCTAACCAGAACACGGGATAGGCAGAAGAGCGGTCGCGCAGAACTCGGAACTAACCGGTCGGGAGAACTCCCCGAACTGTGCCCCCAGAAGCACCGGGATCTCTGTGAGCCCGACACAGCGCCCCGGCGGCACCCTGTCTGGGGCACAGGGGGTCGCTGGTAATCCAAGTTGCCCCACTGTCACCACGATTTTGCGAACGCCGCACAGGGACCGGTTCCTCCACTAACAGGCCCCGGCTGTGAAAGTACTGGATGCTCCGTCGTAGTGGCGCTCGCCAACCGTTAACGCTGCGCCGCCATCGAGCGACATCAAACTCAGCGCCATCCCGCATTTGACCCAACCCTCCCCCACCCTTACCATCGCCTCACCCTGATGATCGGTCACGCACTCGGCCCCTATCGCGTGCTGGAACAGATCGGCGCGGGCGCGCCCGCCTGCGTTCGCGCGCGGGATGCGACGCGCGAACTACGGCGAGGTCTCGCCGAAGCCAAGACCAGGACTCGCCGATGATCGGCAAAACAGTCGGTCCATATCGAGTCCTCGACAAGTTGGGCGAAGGCGGAATGGGCGTCGTCTTCCGCGCCCGCGACTCGCGCCTCGACCGTGACGTCGCCCTCAAAGTCCTCCCCGCCGAAGCCCTCGGCGACGACAGCGCCAGACGAAGACTGCTCCACGAGGCCAGAACCGCATCCGCGCTGAATCATCCGAACATCTGCGCCATCTACGACGTGGGCGAGGCCGACGGACAGGTCTACATCGCGATGGAGCTGGTCCACGGCCGGCTGCTGACCGCCGACCTCGGCCGCGACCCGTCGGCGCTCCCCCGCGTGCTCCGCCTCGGCGTCCAGCTCGCCGACGCGCTCGAGCACGCCCACGAGCGCGGCGTCGTCCATCGCGATCTGAAACCGGCGAACATCATCGTCACGCCGCAGGGGGACGCGAAGATCCTCGACTTCGGCGTCGCGTCGCGGACGATGGCCGTGAGCGCCGATCAGACGCGGTCCGCCGCCACCTTGGAAGCCGACGCCCGCACGACGGCCGGCACCTTGTCGTATCTGGCCCCGGAACTGCTCCAGGGCGGCATCCCCGACGGCCGCGCCGACATCTGGGCCCTCGGCATCGTCCTGTACGAGCTGACGACGGGCCACCGGCCGTTCGAGGGAGCGACGTCGTTCGAAGTGTCGTCGGCGATCCTGCGCGATCCGACGCCTGCATTGCCTGCTGACGTGCCGGCAGCGTTCCGCGGCGTCGCCATGAAATGCCTCGAGAAGGAGCCGGCGCGTCGATATCAGCGCGCGGGAGAAGTGCGGGCGGGACTGGAAGCGGCGCTGTCCGCCTGGTCCGATCGCGTTACCGCTGCCCCACCGCCGACGCCGACCGACGCGACGCGCAGGGACGGCACGCGCAGAAACGCGGTGCTGGCCGGGATCGGCCTGGTCCTGCTGACGGTGGGCGTCATCGCGTTCTCACCGCTGCGCAGGCTACTGCCGGGGACGAGCTCCATGCCGGTCTCGCGCGTCGGGTCCATCGCCGTCCTGCCGCTCGCCAACCTCTCGGGCGATCCCGCGCAGGAGTTCTTCGCGGACGGGATGACGGAGGCGCTCATCGCCGACCTCGCGAAGATCTCGTCG
>DATAFJ010000018.1:0-14114 GCA_036257535.1 Vicinamibacterales bacterium
CGAAGTTCACCCGATAGAGGCTGAACGACCACTTCCGGTCGGGTAACACGTCGCCGCTCGGCACAAACCACAACCCCGTCGTGTCCCCCTGCGGGGTCGGCGTCGCGGGCCGCGTCTCCACCCGGTCGGCGGCCCGCGGCGCGTCAGGCGTTTGCGTTGTGGCGGCCGGCGTCTGGGCAGACACCGGACTCGCGCTGAGCAGCCACACGGCCGCCAGCGCGCTTCCCACCCATTTCTCCATCGTCTCCGCTCCTTCGTCTCGCGCGCGGCCGAAGAGAGATTTCGGCTGCGCCTCCGGGTGAAAGGGATCCCCCGGAATCGCTCACCGACCGGGGACGTCGACCGGCGTGGTCGAACCACCGGTCTCCGCGACGGCGACGTCGGGCGTTTCTTCCATCGGCGACAGCCGTCCCCGGCCGCCCCGGCTGATCTGTCCGCCCTTCCGTCCCGCCGACCGCGCCTCTTCAGAGGTCCACTCGTGTGCCGTGCCCTTCGCATGCGCCGCGCGTCCACCCTTGCTGGCGATCTCGCGCTGCTTGTCCGGAGACATCGATGCGAATCCTCGCCGCTCTTTTCTCTCACCAATACTTGCTGCCATGTTGCCCCTCGCGTTGTTGATCCCAACAAATAACGAACGGTCCGCGTCCGGACCGAGAATCAAAGCGTGTGCCAGCGATATCGTTGGACGCGTGGACGAGCTTGCGTGCAAATTCCTGTATACAAGAGGGATGCAGGTTTACGCCAAAAGGAGACTCGAACCTGAACTGCAAGGATTCGCTACAGGGAAGGACCGAATGCATACAGGCTGGCTAACGCCCCAAGTACGGTATGGCGTGTTAGCATTCGAGGAACTGAGGAGACTCGATGGCAACGTGTGGAGGCCCAACGCAGCCGGAACCGCCGGCCGCAACTTCGTCGGGCCGGATCGTTCACTGCGTGAAATTTCAGAAGGATCTCCCGGGCCTCGACGAACCACCCTGGCCCGGGGAGCTCGGTCAGCGCATCTACGAGAACGTTTCCGTGGAAGCGTGGAAGATGTGGGAAGAACGGATGAAGATGATCCTCAATGAGTATCGTCTGATGCCCTGGCAGAAAGAAGCGCAGGAGCTCGTGACGAAGCACATGGAGGACTTCTTCTTCGGCGAGGGGGCCGCGCTCCCGCCTGGCTACGTGCCCGAGAGAAGCAAGGGCTGATCGATCCGAAACGTCAGCCGCGAGTGCGCCTCGCGGACCGCCGCCACGGCCTCGCGGCTCGTCGCCGCCCTTGAGAAAATGAATCCCAGGTAACTCGCGCCCTCCGGCAGTGGCTGAAGCATCTGGTCGGGCTTGGCCGTGATTTCAATCTCAGAAATGCCCGAAACGTCGCGCGCCGCGTCGAGTCCCTCGACGCCTTTCAGGTAGCCCTGCCGCGGAACCGGGATCATCATCACCGCAGACGCCGCCGTCTCGCGCGTGCGGCTGTCGACTGCTTCGCCGCGCGCGTGGCGCAGGATCAATTCTTCGAGCGACATGAGCGTGTCGCCGTCGCAGAACTGCAGCGCTCTGGCACAGAGCCCGCCAATCGGTCGCGCCGCGACTTCCAACACGTACACACCGCGAGCGTTGACTCGACATTCGGCGTGGACCGGCCCGTGCTGCAGACCGATCGCGCGTGCCGCCGCGCCGATCGTGTGAACGATCAGGGCTTCGAGCTTGCCGTCCGCGGCCGAATCGGGCGGCGTGACGTAAATGGTTTCCTCGAAGAATGGCCCTTCGAGCGGATCCGGCTTCTCGAAGACAGCCAGTGAGTGAAAACAACCGCGATCGATCAGGCCTTCGACGGCGAACTCGCGGCCCGGAATGTAGCCCTCGACAAGCACGCGCTCGTGCGCCGGATTGCGTTCGGCGCGGACCTGCGGCCTGTCGAGCAGCTTCCGGAGGCGCGCGAGAGCGTCCTCGAGCTGCTGCGGCGAGTCGGCACGCATCACTCCCCTGCTGCCTGACAGCTCCAGCGGCTTGACGACGCACGGGAAGCGCGCGCGGGCAAGAAGGTCGGTCAGATCGACGGACAGCGGCAGCGTCTCGAACCATGGCGACGGGAGACCCGCGGACGCCAGGGCGGCACGCGTCAGGTTCTTGTTCGCGCTCGTGCGGGCCGCGGCGGGTGGATTGCCGGGTAGACCCAGCGTCGCCGCGGCGACCGCGGCGAGGACAGCCGGCCGATCGCCAACCGCGACGATCGCGTCGATCGGCGCCTCGCGCGCACTCGCGACGATCGCGTCGACAGACGACGGCTCGTCGTAGAACCTCACCGGGATCGCGCGATCCCGCCACGGATCGTCGAGCAGGTGGCAGCGATCGGTGGCGAACGCCAGCTCGACGCCGAGGCGCCCGGCCGCTTCGTCGAATGCCCGGAGCTGGTAGCCGGTTGTCGCCGACACGATCAGCACGCGCTTCCTTACCGACATCCGTCTACACCAGAGCAACCTGCTCTGCAGTGGGCTCCGCTCAACAGTACCAGGGCTCGGTCAGATACGGTATCGCCGACCGTGAGACGAGTGCGGATGCGGTTGCAGGCGATGAAACGATACGGCGCACCGCGTTGAACAGCTCATGCCGCGGAGCGTTCACGTGCCGCCCGACGAGCCGCTCGATCTCGTGCTGCAGGCGGTCGACTTCAGGATTGGCATGGACCCACGGGTGCGTCAACGAGCGCGCATTGAACGGCCCGGCGATCTCACGAATCTCCGGCAGCTCGAGCAGCGGCGATCCAGCGGTGATGAGCAGCCTGATGGCCAGCTGAATAGGCGCGACGTGATCCACGAGATCGAGGCGCTCGATCTCGTCGAGAAGCTCGGCGTAACCCTGCGTCGTCGTCCAGGGCGTGAATGCGACGAAGGTTGGCGAGAGGGGAACGCCGGCGGCGCGGCAAAGGGTCACTGCACGCTCGAAGTCCGCTCGCGTGTGACCCTTCGCAAGTCTTGCCAGCACGTGATTGTCTATCGACTCGACCGCGCTGGTGATGAACGCGCAATTCGTCGCGGCGAGCTCTGGCAGCGCGTCCGCGTGCCGTACCAGATGTTCGACCTTGATCGTGACGTCGTAGGAAACGCCCGGATGTTCACTCGCCAGGCCGCGGACGATCCGCAGCGCGTGGGTGACGCCGTTGAAGAAGTCGGGATCGCCGAACGTGACATGCTGCGCCCCGGCCGCAACCTGCGCGCCGATGTCCGCCAGCACCGTTTCCACGGGGATTGCACGGAATCGTCCCTGGTAGACGGGGACGATCGGACAGTGACGGCACAAATGCTTGCAGCCGCGGCTGCCTTCCGTGTAGCCGACGACACGCTTCGACCCGTCAGGCATCTGCAGCTTCGCGTATCGTTCGAGCGCTGGAAGCGAGCTGCGGTCCGGAGTCTTGAAATCGATGCGGGGCAAGGTAGGGCGACCCTTTAGGGTCGTGGCACGACCCGCGTCGGTGGTACAACCCTTTAGGGTCGTCTCGACCAGCTCCTCCTCGAACTCGGGACCAAGAATCGTTTCCACACCGCGCTCTCGAAGCAGCGACTCGTTGAGCGGCGCGTACAGACCGTATGCGACGAGCCGTGCCGAGGGGTTGAGCGCTCGCACGCGGTCGATCGCCGGCAGCGCCATGCGCGTTGCCGTGTGCATGGGAAGGAAAAACGCGACGAGCCCCGCCTCTCGCACAGCGTCCTGCGGAAGCGGCGAGCGGCTCAGGTCGGCACACGTGACCTCGAGGCCCTCGGCCCGCAGCCAGGCCGCTGGCGACGCCAGACCGAACGGCTGCCGGCCCAGGTCGTAGGTGGAGATCAACAGGACCTGCACTCTCCTATTGTACGGTCCTTGGTCCTTGGTCCTTAGCGAAGCCCCGCGAGATCTTTTTCGTCCGGAGGCGGCGTCGCCAGGCTGACGACGATGAGCGTGCCGATCGAGAGAATGAGCGCAGGATAGATGGTTTGATAGCCGAGGGGATACACCGGATTGCCGTCGATCGACCGCATCTTCGCGATGATCTCCCACCCCAGTGTCGTCACCATGCCGATGACCATCGCTGCAATTCCGCCCTGGCGCGTCGCGCGCGGCCAGACGAATGCTGCAAGCAGCACGGGGGTAATGACCGCGCCGTACATCGTGTAGGCCCACAGCGCCATCTGCAGGATCGTCGTGAAGAATTTCAGCGCGATGAATCCTGCCGCGCCCAGGACCAGCACGAGCACTCGCGTATAGAGCAGAACCTGGCGGTCGGTCGCCTGGGGGTTGATGAACCGCTGATAGACGTCCCGCATCAGGTTGCTCGCGGGCGTGAGGAGGAAGCTGTTCGCCGTCGACACGATGATCGCGGCGGCGCCGGACAGGAGGAGAATGCCGAGGATCGTCGGAAGGACGTCGACAGCAACGCGAACGACGATGGCCTCCGATTCACCCGTGCTGAGGCCGGGAACCGACACGCTGCCGAAGACGCCAATCGCGACGATCAACACTTCGACGAGAATCGTGCCGACGATCCATCCGATCACCGCTACGCGCGCGGCCCGCTCGTCGCGAGCCGAGAAAAACTTCTGGTACATGTTCGCTTCGCCCATGAGCAGGAACATGGTCGGTAGAAAGAGCGCCAGCGCATCCCGAATGGGATCGAGGGTGCCGAACACGGCAACCTGATCGGGCCGAAGCGCGTCGAGCGTGGCGGCGGGGCCGCCGCCCGCGAACACGACGTACGTGACGGCGACGGCGCACCCGATCGTCATCATGATGCCGTTGCCGACGTCGAGATATGCGACCGAGAGCATGCCCGCGATGGCCGTGTACGCAACGCAGAACGCGGCGGTGATGAGCGCGCCCGTGGCCGGATCGATATCGGCGATCAGGCTCAGCAGCCTGCCGCCACCGCGAAACTGGTAGGCGGCGATCGTCGTATACGCGATGACGATCGTGATCGTGCCGAGGATGCGCGCCGTGGGCCCATAGCGCATCTCCAGGATGTCCGGCACGGTGTACTGCGCAATGCGCCGCACCCGCGGCGCGATGAAATAGACGAGCGCGATCCCGACCCAGGCGCCGGCCGACTGCCACAGCGCCGGAAACCCCGCACGATAGCCGAGCCCGGCTCCTCCGAACAGGCTGCCCGATCCGATCCACGTCGCGAGGAGCGTGAACACCAGCACACGCGCCGGCAGCGTCCGCCCGGCCACGAGGAAGTCGTCGCCCGTTTTCGCCTTCCGCGTCGTCCAGATGCCGGCGACGACGAGGATCGCAAGGTAGAGGATGACGGCGCTCAGGTACATAGGCGCGTTACGATACCATCAGGGATCGGAATTGGTATGGCCCTTGAAAAGTACCGCCAGAAACGCAACTTCAACCAGTCGCCCGAGCCGGCCGGCGACGAGAAGGTGCGCCGGAGCCGCGCCAAGAAGACGACCGGCCGGTTCTTCTGCGTTCAAAAACACCTCGCCAGCCATCTTCATTACGACCTGCGGCTGGAGCACGACGGCGTGCTGCTCTCGTGGGCCGTCCCCAAGGGCCCCTCGCTGAACCCGAAGGACAAGCGCCTGGCCATGCACGTCGAGGATCATCCCGTCGAGTACGGCACGTTCGAGGGCGTCATTCCGTCCGGCTACGGCGCCGGCATCGTCATGCTGTGGGACTACGGCACGTGGAAGCCCGAGACCGAAGACGTCGACGCCGCGCTCAAGAAAGGCGACCTCAAGTTCACGCTCGAGGGCTACAAGCTCAAGGGATCGTGGGTGCTGGTCCGAACCGGCGGCCGGTTTGCGGGAGGCGACGGACGGAGCTGGCTCCTCATCAAGCATCGCGACGATTGGGGCGGAGAGCTGGACATCACGGAGTTCGCGCCGCGGAGCGTGAAGAGTGAAGGCGATTTCGAGGATATCCTCGCCGCCGACAATCCCGACGTCTGGACGTCGAACAAGCCGGCGAAGGGTGGCGACGCGGGAAAGATGCTCGCATCGATCATCCGTCGCGCCGCCGAGATCAAAGCGAAGCGCTCGGCGGCCCCTCCTCGCGCCCCGAAGCCCGCCCGGAGCGCATCCCGGCCGACGCGAAAGGCGCGCCGATAGATCGCGAGCTCACGAGATAAGCCGGCGCGACAGCACGGTCCAGACCGCATACGCCAGCCGCAGGCGGTGATGACGGGCGATGCCGTCCGACCAGAACTCTCCGCAGACGACTTCGCACCCGCGCGGGACGTTCCCGATCTCGAGCGGCGCCTTGTGCTCGTCGGCATAGCCAGCGAGTACCACCTCGGGCGGACGCGCGACGTTGACGATGACGGCATCGACCGGGCGGCCAATCGCCTCGCTGACACGCATGACCGCGTCGCCTGCCGTGAAGTCGCTCATCCCGCTGCCTTCCGTCAGGAGGTTCGCGACCACCACGACTGGTCCGTTGATCGCCTGGACGGCTTCGGGTGCGCCGCGGACGAGGAAAATCGGCAAGAGGCTCGTGTAGAAACTGCCTGGGCCGATGACGGCTGCGTCGAAGCGCGCGATTGCGGACGCGACCTCCGGGTGAATCGCCGCGGCCGGCTCGAGCCAGAGTTTGCGAACGAGCCTTCCCTCCTGCTGTCCCGCGTCGACTTCCACCTCTCCTCGCGTGTTGGACCCGTCGTCGTATTCGGCGCACAGGCTCGCGCCGTCGAGGCTCGCGGGCCAGACACGGCCGCGGCAGCCGAGGAGCGAGCGCAGCGCGTCGACGCCGGCGAGGAAGTCGCCGCTGTACTGCGCCATCATCGAGAGCAGCAGATTGCCGCCGGTATGGCCGGCGAGGCGCGCGTGCTCGAGCGACGGGAGCCTCGTCAGAAGGATCGTCCTGGCCTCGCGCTCGTTGCGCGCGAGCGCGAGCGCGCACTTCAGCACGTCGCCGGGCGGCAGCACGCCGAGCTCGTCGCGAAGCTGTCCGGAGCTGCCGCCGCTGTCGAACATCGTGACGATGGCGTTAACGTCGAGCCACGGGTTGGTCTTCAGCCCGCCGAGCAGTTTCGGAAGACCGGTTCCTCCACCGAAGCAGCCGACGCTCAACCGGCGAAGCCGCATAGGCCGAACATTGTAACGGCCGTACAATGAATGAGTGAAAGACGATCTTGAGCATGTCTTTGGCTCACGGCTGCTGTCGCTCATCGGGTACGCGGACGGCCGGCGGATGGCGGTCGTCGCGTCGCTCACGCCGGACGATCTCGCGACGCTCGTGCCGCTGGCCGGACGATGGCGGGCGGCCGGCATCGGCGCGCCGCTGCTGATGACCCGGCACGAGCTCGAGCGAACGCTCGACATCTTCCCGATCGAGTACGCGCAGATTTTCGCGACGCGCGAACTGCTCGCCGGGGTCGATCCTTTCGCCGGTCTGTCGATCAGCACGGCGCACCTCCGGCGCGCCTGCGAGCGGCAGGTCAAGAGTCACCTCATTCACCTGCGCGAGGGTTTTCTCGAGAGCGGCGGCCGGCCGTCTGCGCTCACTGACCTGGTCGCGGGCTCGGCGGCGGCGTTTCGCGCGCTCCTGCACGCCGCCTCCTGGCTGACCGACAAGGCCGGCGACGCGAGGCCGAGGCTCGATGACGACCAGTCGCTCACGCGCTTTGCCGAGTCGGAGCTCGGCATGCGGGGCGCGGTCGTTCGTGACGTACTGGGCTCGGATCGCGGCCGGCCCGTCGAAGCTCAGGCCTTGATGCCCGCCTATCTCACGGAAATGGAACGCCTGTGGTCCCTCGTCGACGACTGGCAACACTGATCGTTGCTGCGGCGGTGTGCGTTGCGGCGGGACAGCCGCCGACGCCGCAGCTGACCGCCCCGGTCAACGATCTGGCTGGCCTGATCGACCCGGCTTCGACGAGCGAGCTCGAGCGGCGTATCCGGCTGCTCATGGACGCGACCGGCGACGTGGTCATCGTGGCGACGGTTCCGACTTACGAGGGATTCGCCGACATCCGCGAGCTGGCCGTGAAGATGTTCGAGAACCGCGGCCGCGGCACCGGCGGAAAACAATCGGACAACGGCCTCCTCATCGTCGTCTCCGAGCGGGAGCGGCGCGTGGCCATCGAAGTCGGCTACGGCCTCGAAGGGATCATCACCGATGGCCTGGCCGGGGAGCTCATCCGCGAGACGATGATCCCGGCGTTCCGCCGCGGCGCGTACGGCGACGGCCTTGTGGCGGCAGTCGCGCGGCTGTCGGAGCGCATCGCCGAGGCGCGCGGCGTGAAAATCGAGGGCGTTCCGCGCGAGCCGGTGCCAGACACCGGCCGGAGAATGCTGCCAGGAAACCTGCCCGTCATCCTGCTGCTCGTCTTCGTCTTTCTCGTCATCTGGATCAGCCAGATTGCGGAGAACCGGCACCGCCGCCGCTGGCGGCGCGGCCCGTGGAGCGGATGGCAGGGTGGCGTGGGACCGTTCGGCGGCGGTCCCTTCGGCGGAGGATTTGGCGGGTTCGGAGGTGGATCTGGCGGTGGCGGGTTCGGCGGCGGGTTTGGTGGTTTCGGGGGCGGCCGGTCCGGCGGTGGCGGCGCCGCGGGCGGCTGGTAGACTTGATCAGGAGCGCGATCATGATCGGACGTCTCACACGAGTCACACTGCTCGTCGGCATCGCGGCGCTGGCAGCCGGATGCTCCTACAACCGCTTCACGGGGCAGGAGGAAGCGATCAAGCAGGCGTGGTCGGAGGTCGAGAATCAGCTGCAGCGCCGGAACGACCTCATCCCGAACCTCGTGGAAACGGTGAAGGGCTACGCGTCGCACGAGCGCGAGGTGTTTCAGGCGGTTGCCGACTCGCGGGCCAAGCTGGCCGGTGCGCGGACACCCGAGGAACGCATCGAAGCGGCGAACGCGCAGTCGTCCGCGCTGGCGCGCCTGCTCGCGATCGTCGAAAACTATCCTCAGCTCAAGGCCGACGCACAATTCGCGCGATTGATGGACGAGCTCGCGGGAACTGAAAACCGCATTGCGGTCGCGCGCATGCGGTACAACGAGCGCAGTCAGGAATACAACACCCTGAGGCGGCAGTTCCCCTCGAACGTGACGGCGAAACTGTTCGGCTTCAAGGAATATCCGTACTTCCACGCGCCGCCCGAAGCGCAGAAGGCGCCGAAAGTCGACTTCGCCCGGCCGCCGGGGACCTGATCGTGGAACGCTCCTCCTTCGCTCCGTTCTCGTGGGAGCGAATCATCTGGACGGCGCTCCCCTGGCCGCGGCGCGGGGACACCGAGTATGTCCTTACGGACCTCCGACTCGTCGTCACCCACCAGGAGGTCGAGATCGAGATTCCCGTCGCCGACATTGCGGGCCTCGACTTACGGCCGCCGACGTTCTTCGAGCGACTCGTCGGGCGTCGCACGCTCGTGATCACGCAGCAGAACGCCGGAACGATCACGCTCGGGGGTTTGACGCGGCGTCAGACTCTGGCGCTCGCACAGCAACTCGTCGGACGCGAGTCGGTGGAGCTGACGATCGATTCGACGCTCGTCGAGGATGCCGTCGCCGCCGCGCCGCCGGTCAAGTCGCGCGTGATCGGGATTGCCGCACTCGCGGCGGTGTTTGCCGCAAGCGTCGCGATCGGCCTGCACGGCGACGAGCCACCGATCGCCTATCCAGCGGATGACGCGATCTACCCGGGTGGCGCCAAGCGCAGTACGACCGAGATCGTTCGCTTCATGGAACACGACGTCATGCCGTGGGCGCGGAAAACACTCGGACCGGTCGTCGGCGGCGCCGATCGCGTCACCTGCGACACGTGCCACGGCGTCAACGGCGAGGCGCGCGGCTGGGCGATGCCCGGCGTCGCGGAGTTGCCCTATCCAAAAGTGCGGGCCGGCGGACTGGGCAGCACCGAGCGCTACGCCTGGAGCTCGTCGGATCCACAGCTTCGCAACGCGGTCTATGCGGACCTGGCCCAGGACGATCGTCAGGCCACGGCCGCCTACATGCGACAGGTCGTGATGCCGGGGATGGCGCGGCTACTCCGGCGACCTACCTACGACTTCGCGCGGTCGTACGGCGAGAATCGAACCCGTTTCGCGTTCGGGTGCTACCACTGTCATCGAGTTCGCTGAGGTGGCGGAGGGCGCGGACACGATTAAACGCAGAGCACGCAGAGAACGCGGAGAATCAATAGTAGGGGTTTTTGGCCTCCTGTCCGCCTCGTGCTTCCGGGAGTTATTCACGACTCTCTTCACACCGTCTTTCATCACCGTGCTGTTGAAGTTGAGAATCAAGCGGAGCGGGCAGTCGGCAAGTCGCAAGCACGTAATCATCTTGGCCTGGTGAATGGGCGCGAGGCGCTCGATCGACTTTACTTCTACGATTACGGCACCTTCGACAATCAGATCCGCCTTGAAATCACACGGAACGCGAACCCCGCGATATTGGACTGGGATCGGTTTCTCAACCTCCACGCTGATCGCTTTTGCATTCAGCTCGAAGACGAGACAGGCCACGTACAGGGATTCGAGCAACCCAGGGCCGAGGGCGCGATGGATCCGTATGGCGCATCCGATGATGATTTCGGTCAGTCGATTAGACGTTCGGCGGTCAGGCAAGCCATACAGGACATGGAGCATCTGGAGTGCCCGGTGACGCTGTGCTGAAATCATTGAGGTTTCTGAGAAATCGTCTGGCGAAGATTGAAGTATTTGCGGCGTCCGCTGCCGTCGGAAGTGATGGTTTCTGCGATCGCGTCAGAGTTCGAGGCGGATCCTCGCATTCTCTGCGAACTCAGCGTGCTCCGCGTTTAGTACGCCTCTGGGACCTCCCCTCGTCTCCGCGGCCTCTCGACTGATGCCATCACCCCCGCGCTGGCTACTTGTCGCGGCCGGCTTCGCGATCTTTGCAATCGTCGCAACGGCCAACTCCGCGGGCTATCGCTACGGCGCCTCGGACCAGGCGTTCTATCTCCCGGCCGCCGCTCGCGTGCTCGACCCTGCGCTCTTCCCACACGACGCGGCTCTGCTCGACACGCAGGCGTGGCTGACGGCGGCCGACGAGATTCTGGCCGTGGCCTTTCGTACCGGCAGAGCGATCGGCCTGCACGCTCCTGCCGTCGTCGCGATCGCGTATCTGGGCAGCCTGTTGTTTCTCTACCTGGCGGCGCTGGCATTCGGCCGCGCGTTGGACGGTTCGCTCTGGACGGGCGCGGCGCTCGCGGCGATGCTGGCACTCCGGCACGCCGTCCCCTACAGCGGCGTCAACACGCTCGAAGCCTACTTCCACCCGAGACTCGTCGTCTTCGCCGCCGGCGTACTCGGCCTCGCATGGATGATGCGAGGGCGGATCTGGCAGGCGCTGACGCTGACAGCGGTCTCGATGCTCCTCCATCCGACGACCGCGCTGTGGTTCTTGATCTGGATCGGCGTCGCCGTCGCGATATCGCATCCGCCGGCACGCCGGCCGCTGGCGATCTGCGCAGCCGTCGCGATGGTACTCGCGGCGTGGGCGGTCACCTCGGGGCCGTTGAACGGACGGCTCGTCCGAATGGACCCGGAATGGCTTGCCGCCATCGGCGCCAAGGACTACCTGTTCCCGGATCGCTGGCCGGCCTACGCGTGGCTCGTCAATCTCGCGTATCCGTTGCTCATCGGCGTGCTTTTGTCTGTTCGCCGGCGGAGTGGCCAATTGACACGCATGCAACTCGGCATCGGTCTCGGGGCGATCATCCTGTTTCTAATCTTCCTGGCATCGCTGCCCTACAACGCCGAGCGCATCGCCCTCGTAGTGCAACTGCAGGTTCCACGAATCTTCTGGATGCTCGATTTTTTCGCGACCGCACTCATCGTCTCGTGGCTGGTCCAGCGCACCAAACCGCGCGCCGTCGCGGTCACATCGGCGATCGCCCTGGCGGCCGTGCTGCGGGGCTTGTACATCATGACCATCGAGTTCCCGGAACGGCCGCTGGTCCCGCTCGACCTGCCGGACGATGACTGGAAGGACGCGATGAGGTGGGCGCGCGCGACGCCGACCGGGACGCACTGGCTCGTGCATCCTGGCCATACCTATCGATATGGGTCGAGCGTCCGGATTGCGGCGGACCGCGATGTGTTCCACGAGGAGGTCAAGGACGCCGCCGTCGCGATGTACGATCGCCAGGTTGCCGCGCGCGTCCTCGAGCGAGCCACTGCGATTGGGGACTTCAGCGCCCTCGACGCGCTCCGAGCGCGGGACCTGGCTGCGCGCTACGATCTCGATTATCTCGTGACCGAATCGCGACATCTGGACCTTCCGGGCGTGTATGCCAACGCGCGGTTCGTCATCTACGATCTACGGTGAACACAGTGGACTTCATTCCGAAGCGCCGCCTGACGAGCGGTCACATGATGACGTTGTACGCGTGGGGGAAGCCTCGCCGGTTTCCCCGATTGCCGGCGCCCACGCCGCGCTATTTCGACGTTGCTCCACTCGATCCCGACCCTGCCAAAGTGCTCGCGGACTGCTACTGGCAGCCGGAGCCCCACGCCGCACCGACGCTGCTCGGACTTCATGGCCTGGAAGGATCGAGCTCGGCGCACTACATGCTCGGCCTTGCCGACAAGGCCTGGAGGTCGGGCTTCAACGTCGTCCTCCTGAACCAGCGGAACTGCGGCGGCACCGAGCACCTGTCGGCGGGGCTCTATCATTCCGGTCTCACGAACGATCCGCGGCAGGTCCTCGACGAGCTGACTGGCCTGGATCGCCTGCCCGCGATCGTCGTCGCCGGGTATTCGCTCGGCGGCAATCTCGCGCTGAAGCTGGCCGGGGACTACGGTGACTCCGCGCCCCCACAGCTGAAGGGCGTCGCGGCGGTCTCGCCCGTCCTCGAGCTCGAGGCCTGCGTCAGGGCGCTCGAACGTCGAGAGAACGCCCTCTATCAGTGGAACTTCGTCCGGAACCTGAAGTCACGGATGCGGCGCAAGGCACGCGCGTGGCCCGGGCGCTTTGACCTCACCGGTCTCGGCGGCATACGCACGGTGCGTCAGTTCGACGCCGCGTATACCGCGCCGTTCTGGGGCTTCCGCGACGCCGAGGACTACTACCATCGCGCGAGCGCGTTGCGCGTCGCCGAGCGCATTCGAGTTCCGGCGCTCGTGATCGCCGCGGAGGACGATCCGTTCGTCCCGACGGCGCCGTTCCGCGAGCCGTCGCTCGCACGGAATCCCAGCGTGCGCGTGCTCATCACGCGGCATGGCGGACACTGCGCCTTCGTCGGCGAGGCCGACGGCCGGGAAGATGACGGCTACTGGGCGGAGCGCGCGATCGTAGCCTTCGCGAAAGACGTTACGTCAGCGCGTCCATCAGCAGGCGAGCGAATTCGGGCCCCTTCCCCTGCTCTTCGTGCTTGAAATAGATGAACACGTCTGTCCAGGCCCCGCCGATCCCACGGATGCGCTCGGCCCACGCCCGGATGTCGTCCGGCTGATACCCTTCGTCACGCAGGCGGAAGTACCCGTAGTCGGCGGTCGCGACGAGCGGCGTGCTCATCCGTTTGCTGTCGGCGACACAGAGCGCGATGTTCCGGCGCCGGAGCGCCTCGAAAACCGCATCGTCATGCCAGGAGTCGTGACGGAACTCGAACGCGGCGCGTATGCCGTCGGGTAGCTCGGCGAGAAAAGCCTCGAGCGTTCCGACATCCTTCTTGAACGTCGGCGCCAGCTGAAAGAGAAGCGCCGCAAGGCGATCGCCGAGCGACCGGGCGGTCCGGCAGAACACGCCCGTGAGCTCTTCGACGCCGCGAAGCTTCGAGTCGTGCGTGATCCGTCGCGGCGCCTTCAACGTGAAGCGGAACGGCGGCGGCGCCGCCTGAGACCAGCCCGCCAGAAGCTTCTCGTTGGGCATTCGATAGAAGGTGTAGTTGATCTCGACTGTCCGGAAACGCTCGGCATAAAACGGCAGCATCTCGGCCTGGGGCAGCTTCGGCGGGTAGAAACTCCCACGCCACTCCGGGTAGTTGTAGCCGGAGGTCCCGATCCAGTGGTTCGTCATCGCAGCTTCGGCTTCTTAGCCGACTCCGGCAGTGTACCCTTGCGCGACTCTCAATCCCACACCCGGACATCGCAGGCGGCGGCGCGCGGCTGAAACACGCTGCGGATTCAACCGCGCGCGGCATGTACTATTGGCACGACTTTCCAATGGCCGACACGAATGCTCG
>DATAFJ010000031.1:0-56291 GCA_036257535.1 Vicinamibacterales bacterium
AACCGGGTCGCCGTCGTTCAGGCGACGAATCGCCGCGGTCGGCGGTTCCATTGCCGGGTCACATGCAGTCCCTTGGTTGGCGGCGACCACAAGGTAACCGGCGCCATCCTCATCATGGAAGATCAGCGCGACTTCGACGACGCTTCTTCCTCTTCTTCGCCCGGCGACGGGGCGGCGACGGAGTCTGGCGTCTCGAGCGACGGCAGTCTGCTGCTGATCACGTTGCGGAGGACGCCGGCATGGCCGTCCATTTCCTGCGCCCGCTTCAGAAACTGCTCCGCGCTTCCCTGATGGCCGCGTGCCACGGCCTGCGTCGACAGCTTCCGGCACAGCGCGGCCCGTTCCTGCCACGATCGCAGCGCTGCCCAGAGCGCGCGATCGACCGTGTCTGCCTGCTGCTCGAGCAGGCTGTCCGGCGAGTAGATGTGGCCGATGCGGCATCGGAACCGCAGCAGCCCTCTCTCGTCCAGCTCCCATAACGCGCCGTTGCACTCCGGGCACGTCAGTGCGGAGACGCGACCCTGTTTCTCGTCGTGGGCCACCCGAACCTCCTGCGTCTCGTACGACGCCCGCGCATGTCCGTTGCCGGCTTCGTGCTGGATGAGCGCCGCGATCTGGGTCAGCCGCATCACGTGATCGACGTCGACGAACTCGATGGCGCTTTGAGGCATCCCGGGTGGAGCGCTTCGTCCGGATCCTGGGCGACGGTCAAGCCGCCCGCCCGTTTGACCTCTAGACCGGCCGTTCCGTCGTCGCCGCCACCGGTCCCAGCACGATCGCCAGCACCCGCGATCCGTAGGCGCGGGCCGCCGACTGAAAGAGCGGATCGACCGCAGGCCGCAGGCCGTTGACCGTCGGACCCCGCGAGAGCGCCATCCACCCGTCTACCAGCATCAGATGTTGATCAGGCGGTGCGACGTAAGTCCGGCCGGACTCGACGGGATCACCGTGAACCGCCTGCACCACGGGCAGGCGACTCGAGCGCTGAAGGATCTTCGGCAGAAGGCTGTGGGTCCGGCCAAGGTGCCGGACGACCATCACGGCTGACGGAAGCGTCTCCGGAAGACGTGCGATCAGATCACGCAGTGCTTCGACCCCGCCCGCCGAGGCCCCGATAACGACGATGTCGCGACCTGGCACGACGCGCCGCCTTCCCTGCCTCGGGCTTGTGCATACGGCGTGCTGAAACGCCGAGCTAGATGAGTTTGCGCATCAGCGCGGCTGGTGCGTCGTAGTACCACCAGCCGCAGCCGTTGGAGCATGGACGGTAATAGGTGTGACCGACCGACAGGCGGACGACGCCACTTGGCTTTAGGGTCGTCGCGCAAACAGGGCACGCGCGCGCGATGACTTCCACCGAGCGGTTCAAAGCGGCGGCGGCACGGGCCATCGCGTCGCGGGCGCGCAGGCGAACGAGCATCGCCTTCTCGCGGAGATCTCGGCACGCCTGCAGGACGCCGCCGACATCTCTGACGAGCGTCGCCGGAAGACACGGCTTGATGCGGACCGTCGTCGCCCCGGCCGCCCTTGCCCTCGTAATCGCACTGAGTGGTTGATCGAATCCGGCAAGCATAATGAACGGGACGTCGCGCGTCGCGACATCCGCCCGGAGCGCGTTCAGAAGCACGAAACCGTCAATCTTCGGCAGGACGACGTCGGCCACGATCACGTCCGGAGTGGCGGTGCGCGTTTCGTGCAGCGCCTCTTCGCCGTCGCCGCTCTCGCACACGTCGTAGCCCTCGGCCCGCAACGCCACGGCGTACATCTCCCGCTCGTCCAGCGCGGCGTCGACGAGAAGGACACACTCGACGCCGGCGCCGCCCACAGAATGCAGGTTCATCTTCTCTCCCCCGCCGAAGTCTGCCAGTTCGTCGCGAAGGCGGACGAGCCTTCAGGATCTGCGTCTGGCAGCGAGCTGTCGTCGCAGCGCGTCGAAGCATTCCCGGAGCTGCGTCATCAGGGCGCGCTGCTGTCTGACGGACCCGCGAAGGTCGTCGAATCGCTGGATCAGCAGCTCGAGCTCCTCGCGCTGGCGCCGGCTGCTAGCAAAGCGACCGTCGAGAGCCGCGAGCCCCGTCTCGATGCGGTCGACGAAACGTGCGCCGGCTTCGAGTTCGGCAGTGAGGTCATCGAGCTGCGCCCTCGCCGTCGCGACCGTCTGATTCACCACGCCTGACGAACTCGTCTGGCTCACGAGAAACGAGTCGGTACTCGATGGAAGTGCGTCGGCATTGGTGAGGGACTTACACGGAGACCATAGGCCTCTACGGTAGGAGTGTCAAGGGCGACTTCGAACACGAAACGTCCACCACAATTCCGGATTGCCGGTCGCTCCCTTGAATCGCTTCACCCGCACACCCACCTGGACGCGTGTGCGCTCGCGAGGTCTGACCGACACGACGCGCAACTCGGCTCCCGAAAGCGCGGCCGAGCGGTCCTGCAGCACGGTCAAACGCACACGCGCCTTGGGGAGCCGAGTCCGCACGACGCTCGGTAAGGCGAGGGCAGTGGATCTGTCGGTCTGTGGAGCCATGGCTACGTAATGTTATCCATGTTGCAGAGACCGAGCGAACATTCGAACCTGAGCCGTGAAATGTTTCCGTACCGGATTCTTGACGAGGTCGCTCATCGTCCGTACCCGATGCCGCCAAGGCCGTGGGTCATGACCCAGAGCTGGCACGATCTCCTCTTCGCCCACTGGCCGGTTGGTGCCCACGTTATGCAGTCGAGGCTGCCGGCGGGTCTCGAGCTCGATCTGTGGGATGACCAGGCGTGGCTGGGGGTAGTCCCTTTTCACATGACGAACGTCGCGCCGCGCGGCGTCCCCGCGATGCCGTGGCTGTCGGCGTTTCCAGAGTTGAACGTCCGGACTTATGTGAGCGTCGCCGGCCGGCCCGGCGTGTATTTCTTCAGTCTGGACGCGGGCAACCGGCTCGCGGTCGCCGCCGCCCGCGCCCTGTTCAACCTGCCCTACTTTTCAGCGGCGATGAGTGTCGAGGAACAGAACGGCTGGATCGTGTATGACCATCGCCGAACCAGCGACGCGCCGCCAGCTGAGTGGAAGGCACACTATCGCCCGGTTGGAAGCGTTCACTCCGCGGAAACCGGCTCGCTCGAGTACTTCCTGACGGAGCGCTACTGTCTGTACACCGTCGGCCGTTCGAACCGCGCAAAACGCCTCGACATCCATCATCCGCGGTGGCCGCTGCAGCACGCGGAAGCCGACATCGCCGTCAACACCATGGCGGACGCTGCCGGCATCCGGCTACCGCAGGCCGCCCCGGTTCTTCACTTCGCAAAGCGCCAGGACGTCGTCGCCTGGCTCCCGGTCGAGGCGAGCCCGAACGCTGGTTAGTCGCTGCGCGTGATGGTATCGATGGCCTGATCGCCCGCGCCCTTCACCGAGTCGGCGGCGTTCGTGACCCGCTCCGCCGCGTCGCGCGCCAAGTCCTGCGCCCGATCGACCATCGCGTCGCGGGACTGTCCCATCAACTCGTTCTCGCGCTCCGTTTCAGGAAGCGCGAAGCCGATGGCCGCGCCAATGCCGGCCGCGATCGCCCCCACTGCCAGCGGATTGGTCCGCATCGCGCTTTGAAACCGGTTGCCGGCCCGCCGCGACGCGCGCCGCACGCTGTCGGCTGCGCCGCGCGACCACCGCTCCGCCGCTCCGCCGCCGCCGCGCCACGCCTCCCGTTGGGGCTCGAGGGTATCCCGCCACTGGTCGGACCGAGACTCACCAGTCTGGCCGGTGGTTCCCACCGCGGAGTCGTAATCGCTTCTGTAGTAGCCGCGGCGGTAGCCGCGCCTCAACGCTGGACCGGTCTCGGCAAACGCCAGCCATGCTACGCCGAACCCCGCGATGATCGCAGGCACGGGGTTTTCGCGGATTCGCTGAACCCATCCTGACTCGAGCACGTACTCCGCCGCCCCGCCGGCCGCCTCGCGTGTCTGCGACGCCGCTTCACTCATCTTCTCGCCTGCACTCGTCGCCATCTCTTTCACCTTTCCGACCGTCGCCTCCTTGACCGTCTCTCCCGCCTGCGCAACCAGGTTGCGCGGCCGGAGGCGTTCCTGAATGGCATCGATAGTCTCTGAGAGCTCATCGCGCGTCTGCTGAATGTCGGCGCGGATGTCCCCGCTCTCGACGTCGTCGTTCACGCCTTCTGGCCTGTCACCCATTTCGCATCCTCCTTGATGCTCTCGATCGCGCCTGCCGGGACGATGCTGGTGCGGGTCACCCGGGCCAGGCCGGCCCTGACGATCAGGTATCCGACGGCGAGTGTGCCGGCGCCCACGATGAGCGCCGCGAGCGAGGGATCCATTCCGAGCGCCGCGAGTGCGAGCACGAGCGCCGCGAGCACCACGAATAGCCCTCCCAGCGCGAGCGATCCTCCGGCCGCCACCATCCCGGCGCCGCGTCCCGCCTGGCGGACCCGGCTGCTGAGATCCCGTCGTGCGAGCTCCATTTCCTGCCGGATCAACCGGCTCAGCTCGTTCGTCAACTCGGCGACGAGGTCGCCGAGCGAACGGTTATCGCCTCGTTCGGTCATCGCTCCCTCTCCTAGCCGGAGTAGCCTCCGGCAGAGCCGAGTTGCGCGCCGCCGCTGCGTTCCCGTATCGCGCGCTCCTGCGAGCTTTTCAAGAATCTGGCCGTCAGCAGGCCCGCCGCGAAGCTGAGGCCGACGAAGATCGCGGGCTGACGCCGCGCGAGGCGTGCCGCTTCGTCGACCAGCTGCGTGACGTCCTTTTCGCGCAGCTCGGTCGATAAACGCTGAAGCTGGTCGGCGGTCTGCTCGACGAACCGCGCAGCGGTGTCGTGCTTTTCGTTCCGCAGCGTGTCGGTGGTCTTCCTCACGGCCTCGGCGACCGTGTTGAGACCTTCGGTTGCCCGGTCCTTCTGTGCCTCAAGACGTGCTGTCGCCCCCTCTTTCACGCGGTCGATGACTCCGTGCGACCAGCCGTCCGTCTCGCCCTGATGCCGAACGCCGGTTTCCCCGGTCCGACCGAAGTCCTCAGACCGTCCGCGTGTGCCAACCATTCCGGTCGCCGACTCTCGCGCTTCGTCACGCGTTCGCGACGTGGATTGCCGCGACGTCGAGCGCGGCTGGCCGGCGGTTGAAGTCCCACTCCTTGACGTCTCGTCCATAAATGCGCCTCCCTGGCGAATGCATGCTGCAGTTGCGCATGCACTGGAAAGTGCGTGCCATCGACGGCCCGCGACCCGCTGCATGCAACGCAAGGGCTCATGCGGCCATCGTCCCCGCATGAGCCCTTCGGTCGAGCTGTCTGATTACTACACGCGTCCGTTTGTGTTTGTGTATGTGAGTCGGACGCGGCCGCATCCGCGACTAACGCCTGCGGCCGCGCGAGCTCGACGACGTGACCATTTCTTCTTCGTCCTCGCCTGACTGCATCAGCGCATCACGGTTGACGCGCGAGGTGGCAATGGTCGTCAGCTTTTCGTCGGCTGCCTTCTCTTCCCCGAGCGTTTCCCCGAGAAGGCTCTTGGCCTTGCTCTCGCCCAGCAGGTCGGCGAAGTACGCCAGCGTGCCGTAGCTGGCAATCTCATAGTGCTCGACCTTCTGCGCGCCGGCGATGAGCGCGGCATCGAGCAGGGGACCCTCGTCCAACTCCTCCATCGCCTTCTTGCCCTCGTCGACGATCCCCTGAATGCCGTCGCACTTCTTGCCGCGTGCCGCCTCACCCAGGCTCTTGAACACCTGCTCCAGGCGGGTGATCTGGTTCTCGGTTTCCTCGAGGTGCGTCTCGATCGCTGTCTGCAGCTCCTCCGATTCGGCCGCCTTGGCCATCTTCGGCAGGGCGCGCGTCAGCTGTTTTTCGCCGTCGTACATGTCACGCAGTTCTTCAATGAACAGATCCCTCAGGGACTTCACCGCCATACTCGCCTCCTCGAAAGTTTACGTCGTGGTTCTCAGGACACCACGCTCGTACACGCAAGGTGCGGGCCGTCGCCGAGCGGTCGTCAAACGCGGGAGAACAGTCGAGGTCAGCGGGTCCAGCCGTCGATCTTCCAGAGGCCCCTTTCACGAACCACCGCAAAGGTGATAGTCGTCTTCGGGTGCGATCGACCGTGCACAGTCACGATCGCCTCCGCGATGTTCGCTTTCAGCTCGAGCGGTTCGGCCTCGATCCGGGTGACGCTGCCACCCACCGAGCGCTCAAGCTCGAGGGCGAGTGTTTCGAGCTTAGCGATATCGGCGGCAACGGCTGCATGTCGGCTCAGCAAGGGCCGCGCGCGATCGTAGCGGCCGGCGATCAGCTGTCGGACAAAGTTCCCCGCAACGGATTCGGGCGGCGGAACAAACGTCCGGCGATCACCTGCGGCGACCACAAGCGCGAGCGCCGCCAGGATGGCGACGAGGACGGCGATCTTCAGCGCGAGATCCGCCACGGTCGGTCACCCGCGCGCCCGGCCGGTCAAGGATCCAGCCTTGACCAGACCCCAGATCCCGGTGCAAAGAAAGAGCGTGCCGGCGGCGACGACGAACTGCGAGGCCGCGACTTCGGCCCACACGAGATCGTCAACGAGGTCACCAAACACCAGCGCGAGCACGAAGTCGCTCGTCGCCCCGTAGGCGATCGTCTGCTTGCCGGAGAGGCGGACCATCACGAGAAGGAACACGTAGGCGAAAACGGCGCGCACGGCGATCCGCAGCGGATCCATCAATCCTCTCCCAGCGCGTGCGGCGAATCGGTCTGCTTGCCGGGCGGAGGCTTCTCCCGGCCGTCGAGCGCTTTGTCTCTTCGTCTCTTGTACGTCTCGTCGACATCCGCCTTGTCCGCCGGCGCGGCCCAGTCGTGCTTCAGCACGCTCACTTTCCCGTCGGTTTCGACGATCGCCAGGTGCACCTCGCGGATATCCTGAATGCCGGACAGGCGAAGCATCCCCATCACGTCACGCTCGTTCATCCGTTCCGCGCGCATGCCGTCCCGGTCGAAGGTGCCGTCTCGCACGATGACCGTCGGCGTGCCTTCTAGAACCCTCTGCATTCCACGGCTCGCGTAACTCACCCACGAATCGGCGGCGGCCAGCGCTGCCAGCGTCACGATGGCCACGGTGCCCTGGAGAAAACGGACGTCGCCGTAGATCATCTCGTCGACGAGCTCGCCCAGCATCAACGCGATGAGCAGGTCGAACGCGGTGAAGTTGCCCACGGTCCGCTTGCCGAGCAGACGAATGACGATGAGGATGAGGGCATAGACCGCGACCGCTCTGGCAGAGGTAAGAAGTAGCTCGGACGGGTCCATACGCGTCTTGCACAATGAATGCCGAATGCCGAAGGCCGAACACCCGGCTTTCGGCATTGAGCATTCGGCATTCGGCATTGATAAGATTCGCCGCGTGCTCGCGGTCGAAACCCTCGGACTGACTCGGCGGTTCGGCCCGTTCACCGCCGTCGACAATGTCGCTCTCGCCGTTCCGGCCGGAAGCTTTTACGGGTTCCTGGGACCGAACGGCGCCGGCAAGTCGACCACGATCAAGTGCCTGACCGGCCTCCTGCGCCCCTCGAGCGGCCGCATGGCGATACTGGGGCTGGATCCCGTGGTCGACCCGGTGGGCGTGAAGCGCAAGGTGGGAGTGGTTCCGGAAGATCTTGCGCTGTTCGAGCGGTTGAGTGCGGCCGAGACGCTCGACTTCATAGGCCAGGTCCATGCGCTGGATCCGGCCGTCGTCCGTGAGCGCACCGACGAGCTCCTGGCGCTCGTGGATCTGACCGAGGCGGCCGACAGCCTCGTCGCTGATTACTCGCACGGCATGCGCAAGAAGCTGTCGCTCGCCGCCGCGCTCCTGCCGGGCCCGCGACTGCTCTTCCTCGACGAGCCGTTCGAAGGAATCGACGCGATCGCGTCGCGGCAGATCAAAGATCTCCTCAACTCGTTCGTGAAGCGGGGCGGGACAATCTTTCTGACCTCGCACATCCTCGAGATCGTCGAGCGGCTCTGCGATCACATCGGCGTCATCGCGAAAGGCCGGCTCGTGGCACAGGGACCGATCGGCGAGCTCGGTCACGGCGCCGGCCGCACGCTGGAAGAGATCTTCCTGGAACTGGTCGGCGGCGGTGAGATGAAACCGACCCTCGACTGGATCTAGGCGGCAGATTCGCGCAGATACCGCAGATGGACGCACATTCACGCAGATGAACGCAGATCTCGTCCGCTACTTTCGCGCGCTGACGTGGCTGCGATGGCGCATGCTGATGCGGACGCTCACGCGCGGACGCGGGCGGGACATCGTGGAGCGCTTCTCGCTTGCGGCTCAGACGCTCGTGCCGATCGTCGCGATCGTCCTGATGGTTCCCGCGGGGCTCGCGATCGGGGCGGTCGGGTTTCTGGCAGGCTACTGGGCCGGTCAGCCGTCGGGTGCGACGCTCGCGACCATCGTTCAAGTCATTCTCATGGGCGCGTGCGGCTTCACGTTGTTCGCACCGCTCGTGTTCCCGGCCGGCTCCGAGGCGGCCGGTCAGGTCCGGCTGCTGCTGTTACCGATTCCACGCGGAGTGCTCTACATCGTGCAGACGCTCGGCGTGCTTGTCGACCCGTGGCTCGGTGTCCTGCTTCCGCTCTTCGTCACCGTCCCGCTCGGCTTTGCGCTGTCGGGCCGATCATTGGGCGCGCTCGTTACGCTTGTCGCCGGCATCGGCATGCTTGCCTTTATCGTCGGCCTGGCGATGGTGTCCGCGTCGCTGCTCCAGCTGCTGCTCAGAAACCGCCGGCGCGGCGAGCAGGCGATGGTCGCGGCGATGCTCGGCTTCATGCTGCTGTCGATGCTGCCGTCGTTGCTGATGCCGGACCTCGACGATCGTAGACAGAGACGCCGATCGGAACGGACCGAGCGGGTGCAGGACGACAGTAGTGACGGCGACCGGCGGGTCCGCCACCTGGTCTCGCTCGTCGGACTCGCTGTGCCGCCCGGGCAATTTGCCGCAGCGGCCAGGGCTGCCGCCGCCGGCCGGCCCGTCGCGGCGGCAGGCTGGACCACGGCGATCCTCGCCGCCGCCGCTGCGCTACACGCTATCGGGTGGCGCGTTTATCGCCGGCTAATCGAAACGCCGGCGTCGAGCGGCGCGCGCCGCATCCGCGACCGCGGCGCCCCTGCGCGCCGGCGACTGCCCGGGCTGAGCGATGGGGCGTCAGCGGTCGCCTGGGCGTTCGCCCGGCTCTGCTTCCGCACGCCGCGCGGCAAGATCGTGATGTTCAGCGTTGTCCTGACGCTGCCACTCCTGTCCGTGCTGATGATGCGGGCGGGCGAGCTTCCCTTTCTCTTCGCGACGCTTCGTCCCGGCCTGAGCCTGGGGATCTTCGGCCTGGGGATCACGCTCCTATCCCTGGGGCCGTTGTCGCTGAACCAGTTCGCTTCCGACGGCGCTGGACTGACACTGCAAACGCTCGCGCCGATCTCGGACCGCGACTTGCTCGTCGGCAAGGCGGCCGGCGGCGCGCTCGTACTCGCCGGACCCGCGGTTGTCGTTCTGGGGATCTCGATCGCCCTCTCGCCGTCGGCGCCGTTCGGGTTGTGGCTGGCGCTCGCCTTCGGCGCAGTCGGAACCTACGCGGTGCTGGCGCCGATCAACTCGGTGTTGTCCGCGATCTTTCCGCGCAAGGTGAACCTGTCGAGCATCGGACGCGACAGCAATCCGCACCAGGCGGCGAATTTTCTCGGCTTCGCCGCCATGCTCGTGGCGGCCGCGCCGGCCGCACTCGCCGCCGCAGCGGGCCTGATGTTCTTCAAGAGTGAGTGGGTGGCAGCGCTGCTCGTTGCGGTCTGGGCTGCCGTCGCGATCGGCATTTCGTCGGTTGCGCTGCGCCTCGTCGAACGTCTCGTCGCCACCCGGCGAGAGAATCTCCTGTTCGTCGCGCAAGGCCGCTGACGCGCCTACGACGCGCGCTCAGCCCAGAGCCAGACCGCGATTGTCGATAGCAGAATCCCGGTGGCCGCGACGTAGGTCGGCAGATCGCGCGCGAGCCGTCCCGCCGCCAGTTCCGCCCCTTCGCGCATCAGGCGGCCCGCATCGGCACCGACCGCGGCCACGCCGCTGATGTTCGCCAGCAGCCACAGCCCCGCGGCTGCCAGCACCGCGCACGCCACGACGATCAGGTTGAACCAGCGGTCGAGCGACTGTTCCGACTCCCACCGCTCGCGGCGTACGTGCGCGGCGATCATCTCGGCGAAGCGCGGAGGAGCGGCGTACACGGGCCGCGCCGCGAGCAACCGCTCGATCTGGTGCGCGCGCGCGAGCGCCGCCTGGCACCGCACGCAGCCGTCGAGGTGCGCTCTCGTCTTGTCGGTATGCGGCTCGTCGCCGGCTGCCAGCGCTTCGATCCGATCGTCCAGTTCGTGGCAGGTCATGAGGGGTCGTCCAGGTACTTGCGCAGCATGCGCTTCGCCCGGTGCAGGTGCGTTTTCACCGTGCCGATCGGAACACCCACCGCCTCCGCCAGGTCTTCGTACCGCACGCCCTTGAGATAGTGACCCGCGACGAGCAGTTGATAGTGCTCCGGCAGGCGCGCCATTGCCTTGTCGAGGCGATCTTTCAGTTCCAGCTCGGCGAACGATGCGTCGTGTGATGCGACCTCGCGTGCGGGCCGGCCTTCTTCTTTCGCATCGAGCGACATCTCCGGCCGGCGGCGGAACCGCGCTTCGGTCGCCAGGTTTGCGACGATGCGGTAGATCCACGTGCCGAGCCGGGCCTCGCCGCGAAAGTACGGCAACCCGCGGTGCACGCGCAGGAACACCTCCTGCGCGAGATCCTCCGCGAGATCGCGGCTCCCGGTCAGACGGAACGACAACGCAAACACGAGATCCTTGTAAGCGTCGACCAGACTGGCGAACGCGGACTCGTCACCGTCCCGGCAGCGCCGGATGATTTCGCGTTCGTCCGCCTGGTCCATCCGCTGCCAACTCTATTAGAGGTTGCGGTCCCGCATATTGTTTCAGGACATCGGCCCCATCGTGCCTCGGGCCTCGTGCTGCGTGCCTCGGGCGGTACCTCGTGCTGCGTGCCTCGGGTGGTGCCTCGTGCTGCGTGCCTCGGGTGGTTGCCTCGCGCGCCGTACCTCGGTGTTGTTCCGAGGTCCGAGGCCCGAGGCACAGCCCGAGCCCCGAGGAACGAGGCACGGACCGAGCCCCGAGGAACGGGGAACGAAACGAATGGGTGGCCTGAAACAATCCACGGAAGCGCCCAGTCTAATCAGTTCAACGGAGGTTCAGTGGAACCCGAACTGGTCTTGATGGCTGTGTCGTTCGCGATGATTACGGGCGCGGTCATCGTGTTCATCATCAGCGCGATCCAGCGCGGCAAGCTGCGCGAGATGGCGCACCGCGAACGGCTGGCGATGATTGAGCGCGGCGTCGCGCCGCCGCCGGAGGTCGATCCGGGACGGTTCGAGCGCGCGCTGGGCCAGCCCGCGTGGGACGAGGAGGTTGCCGCGCGCGCGGCGCGCTACCGCCGCATCGGCGTCATCTTCATGGGTCTCGGCGCCGCGCTCTGGTTCATCATCACCTTCGCCGGCGACGCGCCCGAGGAAGGGTTCGGCGTCGGCGGCGCCGTCGTCGTGCTCGGTGCAGCGCTCTACATCAACAGTCAGCTCGAGCTCAAACACGCACCACCGCGGCGGTCCAGCACGTCGAAGAACACTGGAACCCTGGAACCGTAGAACCTTGGAACCTTGGAACCTCTGGAACCTTCATCGTACAAGACAAGGCAGGGAGCATCGTGCGCTCCCTGCAGCCTGGTGGCAGGCGGTAGTGGCAGGGCGTTTTCCCCAGCGGAACGCCGGAGAGTGCGGTTCGGAACGCTTGCGCGTCCGACAGCTCTCTTAAGAGCAACCCGGGTGCCAGGAATTCCCGGCCCGTGCCGGAGCGACCTGACCGACGAATGGGTCGCCGAAAACCCCTTGTGTTTCGCGCGCTACCTACACTGACACGCGCGGTGTCGCGGCTGCAGGCACATCTTCCGGCCTGCGGCGCCTCAGCCGTGCATAGGCGGCCGTGAACTCCGCGCCGTACAGCAGAATCACCGCCGACACGTACACCCAGATCAGAAACACCACGACAGCGGCGATCGATCCGTGCACGCTGAAGCGACTGAGATCGCGGACGTAGATCGAGAAGAGCGCCAGCGCGCCGCGCCACAGCAGCCCCGTCAGGATTGCGCCCACCCAGACGTCGCGGAATCGCACTTCGGCATTGGGAACGAAATAGAAGACGAGCCCAATCACGAGAATAAAAAGGAGGGTCGTCGCCCATCGGACCGCAAAGCTCCCGAGTGCCATCAACCACGGCGTACGCTCGACGACGTCGGAGAACCAGGATGCCTGGACAACGCTGACCGCGCTCACGAGCAGCAGTCCGGCCAGAAGCAACAGGCTCGACGCGACGAGCATGAGGAGCGAGATGAGCTTGTGTTTGAAGTAACTCGGCTGACGCTCGACGCCCCAGGCGTGATTGATGGCGGAGGTCAGAGCGCCGAATACGCCCATGGCCGCCCACGTCATGATGATGCTGCCCGCGATCCCGAGCGGGACGGTCGACCGCCTCAAGGCATCGAGCTGACGGGCGATAAAGTCCAGCTGACGCGGGAAATAGCGCAGCACGAAGTTGAGGGCGGCCGAGCGATCCGCTTCGTCGGCGGTGACCGAGCCGAGGATCGAAAACGCCAACAGAAAAAACGGAAACAAGGACAGGAGGGCGTAGTAGGCGATCGACGCCGCGAAGGTCAGGTCGTCGCTGTTGTAGAAGCTGGTGAAGCCTCGCCAGAACGACAGCAGGGTCAGCTTGACTTCGGCCCGTACGCGGGCGAGCGACCGCCACGCCACGGGAGCATCATACCAACCGGGCCTCGTGCCTCGTGCTTCGTGCTCGTGCCTCGGGCGGTGCCTCGGACCTCGTGCCTCGGGTCGTCCCTCGGGTCTCGTGCCTCGGGGCGTTCCTCGGAACTCGTACCTCGGTGGTTCTCTGAGGCCGCCGCCGAGGAACGAGGGACGAAGAACGATCCGAGGACCAAGAAACGAGGAACCGCCCGAGGCACGAGGGACGAGCCCCGAGGCCCGATTGTGTTAGAGCCGTTCCCCGCCCGGATTGTAGCCGCCGGGCGAGCCAACGGTACCTGTCGCGCCGAAGGACTCGCCAGCGCGGGACGCCGTCTCGCCAGCACGCGACGCGGTGGAGCGCGCGCGGTCGTACGCCTCGCGGCCTCGATCCACCATCTGCGTCACCTTGTCCGACGCCTGGTTGTAGGTCTCCGACGCGGTATCCCGCAGCTTGTTGGCCTGCTCCGAGAGCTGGCTCCTGAGCTCGGATCCCGCCTTGGGCGCGAACAGCATTCCGAGACCCGCGCCGAGAACGGTCCCGGCCAGCAGGCCCATCAGGAACGCGCCGCTGCCCTCTTCACGCTCGATGCGATCGTATTCGTACGCCATGTGAACGAACCTCCAATGTGCTTAATCCGGCGCGCGCCTGGGCGCGGCTGGTCGATCTCAAGCGCGCGCTTCCGTTTCGTGCCGACCGAACAGGCTGGCGACGACGGCGAGCACGCCGCGCGCGACGGCGACCACGTGATCGACCTTGTCCCGGACTGCGTCTTTTACGCCGGACGCCGTCGAGTCGACCTTGGCCAGCGTGCCATGTATGGCATTATCGACCCGAGCCGCCTGCGCCTGCATCCGTCCGGTCACCCCCTGCACGTCCTCGAGAATCGCGTTGACTTTCGCCGTGAGCGGCGCGACGTGACGCTCCTCGAGCTCGTTGACGAGCGTCGTGACCCGCCGGTAGAGCATGAAGCCGCCGACCGCCAGGCCGATGATGAGCAGCCCTTCGAGCACGCTCACCGCGGCCATGATGCCGAGCAGCACGTTCGTCGTGTCCAGATCCACGTCAGCCTCTCCCCGTTATTTCGTATAGCGACTGGCGCCCTTCGTTCATCGCAAACTGGGCCTTGCGGACAGTGCCCCGAAGGCGCTGCACTTCGCCGACGAAGTTATCGAGCCGCGGCTCGATTTGAAGGCGAAAACGGCGCCCGCTCTCGGTGAGATACAGATATCCGTAGATCGCGCCGGCAACCGCCCCGATGAACGACGCCATGCAGACACGTCCCCGTTCGTCCACGTCCGCCTCCTAGAGTCGAATCTGATCCATAGACCATGCCACCCGAGTGGATGAGTTTCGCAGCCGGGCTATCACGCGCCGGCGCGTCGGGCGTTGCCGCCGCCACCCTTTCCCGGATCCAGGATCGCGTGCTTCTTCATCTTGCTGTACAGCGTCGGCCGGTAGAGCCCGAGGATCTGCGCCGCTTCCTGTTTGTTCCAGTTCGTGCGATGCAGCGTCTGCACGATCGCCATCTTCTCGATCTCCGCGAGCGTGCGGTGCGGCGGGATCGTGAAATCGGTTTGTGTGCGGTTTTCCTCGCGCAGCGTCTCCGGCAGATCGGACGGCGCGATCTCGTTCCCCTTCGAGATGAGCACGCCGCGCTCGATGACGTTCTCGAGCTCCCGCACGTTCCCCGGCCAGCGGTGCCGCATCAGCGCGTGCATGGCATCGCCAGTGATGCCCTTGATGTTGCGCTGGTGGCGCTTGTTGTACTTGTCGCGGAAGTACTCCCACAGCAGCGGGATGTCCTCGGTCCGCTCGCGGAGCGGCGGGACGCGTAATGTGATCGTATTGATGCGGAAGTAGAGGTCTTCCCGCAGCTTGCCTTCGCTCAGCGCGACGTCGAGGTCGATGTTCGTCGCGCAGATCAGCCTGAAGTCGACTCGGACGATCCGATCGCTGCCGATCGGCCGGTACTCGCGCTCCTGCAGGACGCGGAGCAGCTTGGTCTGCAGATAGGACGGCATCTCGCCGATCTCGTCGAGGAGCAGCGATCCGCCCTCGGCCATTTCGAAGAGCCCTTCCTTGTCCGTCATCGCGCCGGTGAACGAGCCCTTCTTGTAGCCGAAGAGTTCCGACTCGATCAGGTCCTTCGGGATCGCGGCGCAATTGATCTTGATGAACGGTCCCTTGGCCCGCTTGCTGTTGTAGTGGAGCGCGTTCGCGATCAACTCCTTGCCGGTGCCGTTCTCCCCCTGGATCAGAATGTTCGCGTCGCTGCCCGCGACGCTCGCGACGAGGTCGAGCACCTCGTGCATCTTCTTGCTCTTGCCGATGATATTGCCGAACTGGAAACGTCCTTCGAGCTGACGTTTCAGCTCGACGTTCTCGTCGCGCAGCGTGCGCAGCTCGAGCGCCCGCCGCAGCCGCGCGAGCAGCTCGTCGGCGTCTTTGATCGGTTTCTCGACGAAGTCGAACGCGCCCGCTTTCGTCGCCTCGACCGCCTTCTGTACGCTCCCGTGTCCGGTGACGACGATGACCTCGGTCTCCTGATACATCTGCTTGAAACGACGCAGCAGATCCACGCCGTCGACGTCAGGCAGCATCAGGTCCGTGACGACGACGTCCGGCTTCCAGCTCTTGAAGATCTCCTCGGCCCGCGTGCCGACCAGCGCGGTCCGCACCTCGAATCCTTCGTGCTCGAGGACCATCTTCAGCCAGTCGATCATCGCCGGCTCGTCATCGATCGCGAGTACGCGCTGCCTGCGCTTTCCGTTAGTCGTCATGGTCCGCCCACCTCAGCAAAACGTGCGCCAAAACGTCTGGTTATTGTACATAGGTTTAGAGACCGTCATCGGGCTGACAGACTGTAATCGTACAAGACGGTGCGACCGGTTTCTATACAAATCGGTTCCCTTCGAGCCGGTCATCTATAATCCCGTTCATGCCTGATCCGGCTCCGAACCCGAAGGCCGGCCCCTCACACTCCAAGCCCCACGCCCCAAACCCCAGGCCCCGACACCCTGATGCAATGGACTGTGAGCGCTGCGGCGCTGAGATGTTCCGCATGCACGCCGTCTGGCGCTGTCCGCGCTGTGGCTTCAAGACCGACTGCTGCGGCTGGTGATGGACGTCCTCGGGACGCACGTCGATCCGGCCTCGGATGACTTCCGCGCCAACGCCGCACGCACGGAGGGACTCGTCCGCGAGCTGCGCGAGCGAATCGCGGCGGCGCGGCTGGGCGGCGGAGAGAAGTACCTGCAGCGCCATCGCGAACAGGGAAAGCTGACCGTCCGCGAGCGGATCGATCGGCTGCTCGACCCCGGTTCCCCGTTCCTGGAGTTCTCACCGCTGGCGGCGTGGGAGATGTACGACAACGAGGCGCCGGCCGCGGGTCTCGTCACGGGCGTCGGCCGCGTGTCGGGCCGCGAAGTGCTGATCGTCGCCAACGACGCGACGGTGAAAGGCGGTACGTACTACCCCATCACCGTGAAGAAACACGTGCGCGCGCAGCAGGTCGCGCTCGAGAACCGGCTGCCGTGCGTGTATCTGGTCGATTCCGGCGGCGCGTTCCTTCCGCTGCAGGCCGAGGTATTTCCGGATCGCGATCATTTCGGACGCATCTTCTTCAACCAGGCGCGCATGTCGGCCGAGCGGATCCCGCAGATTGCCCTCGTCATGGGCTCCTGCACGGCAGGTGGCGCCTACGTGCCGGCGATGTCCGACGAGACGGTCATTGTCCGCGGCACCGGTACGATCTTCCTCGGCGGTCCGCCGCTCGTGAAAGCGGCGACCGGCGAAGAGGTCAGCGCCGAGGAGCTGGGCGGCGCGGACGTCCATACGCGCCTGTCGGGAGTGGCCGACTACTTCGCCGAGGACGATGAGCACGCGCTGCACCTCGCGCGAATCATCGTCTCCACGCTGAATGCGACGAAGTCCCCGCCGGCCGACGTGACCTCGCCCGAAGAGCCTCGCTACGATCCGAAGGAGATCTACGGGATCGTGCCCGCGGACGTGCGCAAACAATACGACGTCCGTGAGGTCATCGCCCGGATCGTCGATGGATCGCGATTCGACGAGTTCAAGGAGCGGTACGGCGCCACACTCGTCACCGGGTTCGCGCGGCTCCATGGCTACCTGGTCGGGATCGTCGCGAACAACGGCGTCCTCTTTTCCGAGTCGGCGCTCAAGGCGACGCACTTCATCGAACTGTGCAACCTCAGAAGCGTGCCGCTCATCTTTCTGCAGAACATCACCGGCTTCATCGTCGGGCGGCAGTACGAGCGCGCCGGGATCGCGAAGGACGGCGCGAAGATGGTCCATGCCGTGGCGAACTCGGTCGCGCCGAAGTTCACCGTGATCCTCGGGGGCTCGTTCGGGGCGGGCAACTACGGGATGTGCGGACGGGCGTACGAGCCGCGCCTGCTCTGGATGTGGCCCAACGCGCGCATCTCGGTCATGGGGGGCGAGCAGGCGGCCGGGGTGCTGACAACGGTCAAGCGCGATCAGCTGGCGCGCGACGGCAAGACGCTGACGGCGGATGAGGAGGCGGCGATTCGCGATCCGATTCTCGAGAAATACGAGCGCGAAGGGTCCCCGTACTATTCCACCGCGCGCATCTGGGACGACGGGATTCTCGACCCCGCGCAGACGCGGCACGCGCTCGCACTCGGTCTCTCGATGGCGTTCAACGCGCCGATTCCACCGCCGAAGTTCGGGGTCTTCCGGATGTAGCGCGCAAAGGACGCAGAGGACGTGGCGAACCTCATCGATGTTCGGATCCAGGACAAGATCGCGCGGGTGACGTTGAATCGGCCCGAAGTCCGCAACGCCTTCAACGAAGCGTTGATCGCGCAGCTGACGGCATGGGCAGAACGGGCGGCGAAGGAAGGCCGCCTGCGTGCCGCCGTGCTGCAAGGCGCCGGTCCGTCGTTCTGCGCGGGCGCCGACCTCGCGTGGATGTCGAAGATGGTGGGCTACTCGCAGGAAGAGAACGTTCGCGACGCAACCGCGGCCGCGTATATGTTCGAAGCGCTCGACACGCTCCCCTTCCCGCTCGTCGGCCGCATCCACGGCGCCGCACTCGGCGGCGGAGCGGGTCTGGCCGCCGTCTGCGACATCGCCCTCGCCGCCAATGACGCCGTGTTCGGATTCACCGAAGTGAAGCTCGGGATCCTCCCGGCGGTGATTTCGCCGTTCGTCCTCGCGAAGATTGGTACGTCAGCCGCGCGCGAGCTGTTCCTGACCGGGCGACGGTTCACGGCCGAACTCGCGCGCGGCGTCGGGCTCGTGCACACCGTGGTCGACCCGGGAAGGCTGGACGACGCGATCGAGAAGACGCTGGCCGAACTCGCGACCTCCTCGCCGGCGGCGATGGCGGAGGCCAAGGCGCTCATCACAAAGGTTGCCGGTCGGCGGCCGGCCGACGTCAGGGCGGTGACGGCGGAGGCGATCGCGAAGCAGCGCGTCTCGCGCGACGGGCAGGATGGCATGAAGGCTTTCCTGAAGAAACAGAAGGCGCCTTGGATTTCCGAAGGGACCAGGGACTAGGGACTAGGAACTTGATCAAGCGACTCCTGATCGCGAATCGCGGCGAGATTGCGGTCCGCATCATCCGGGCGTGCCGGGAAGCCGGCATCGAAAGCGTCGCGGCGTATTCGGATGCTGACGAGCGCGCGGTGCACGTGCTCGCGGCGGACCGCGCGGTTCATCTCGGTCCGGCGCCCGCGACCGACAGCTACCTGTCGGTCCGGAAGATCATCGAAGCGGCGCGGACGAGCGGTGCGGACGCGATCCACCCGGGGTACGGATTCCTTTCGGAGAATCCGGCGCTCGCGGGCGCGTGCGCGCAAGCGGGGCTGACGTTCGTCGGGCCGCCCGCCGACGTCATCGCCAAGATGGGATCGAAGATCGGCGCGCGGCGGCTCATGGAACGCGCGGGCGTCCCGGTCGTGCCGGGCGTCACGCCATCCGACCAGTCCGACGCCGGCATCGTCTCCGCGATCGAATCCGTGGGACTGCCCGCTCTGGTGAAACCGTCGTCTGGCGGCGGCGGGAAAGGGATGCGGGCGATCCGCGCCCTCGACGAAGCGTGGGAAGCAGTCGCGGCCGCGCGCCGCGAAGCGCTCGCGTCGTTCGGCGACGGAACTCTCTACGTCGAACGCCTCGTCCAGCGGCCGCGTCACGTCGAGATCCAGATCTTCGCGGACGCCGAGGGACATGCGGTCCACCTGTTCGAGCGGGAATGCTCGGTTCAACGCCGGCACCAGAAGATCATCGAGGAGAGCCCGTCGGTCGCGGTGACGCCCGCCCTCCGGGCGCGAATGGGTGAGGCAGCAGTCGCAGCGGCGCGCGCGGCCGGGTATCGAAACGCCGGCACGGTCGAGTTTCTCCTAGAAGGCACGGGCGACGACGCGGGTTTCTATTTTCTCGAAATGAACACGCGGCTGCAGGTCGAACATCCGGTGACGGAGGCGGTCGCCGGCGTCGACATCGTCCGGGCGCAGCTCGACGTGGCCGGCGGCGCTTCTCTGCCGTGGACGCAGGAGACGCTCGTCCAGCGCGGCCACGCCATCGAGGCACGCGTGTACGCCGAGGATCCCGCCAACGACTTTCTCCCGCAGGCCGGACAAATCCTACTCTACCGAGAGCCCTCAGGTCCCGGCGTTCGCGTCGATTCCGGCATCACCGGAGGCAGCGAGGTCACGGTGCACTACGATCCGCTGCTCGCAAAGGTCGTCGCCTTCGCAGAAAGCCGGGATGCCGCGATCGCGCGAGCCGCTGCGGCGCTTCGCGAGTATCCGATTCTCGGGATTCGTACGAACGTCGCGTTTCTGGGCGCGATCCTGGCGCATCCGTCGTTCCGCGCGGGCGAGATCAGTACCGCCTTCGTGGACGAGCGCATCGACGAGCTCGTCGGAGCGGACGGCATCCCGCCCGAGGTGGAAGCGGCTGCGCGCGCGTATCGACCGCGGGATACGACCGCCGTGGACGTTCCCACGCCCGGGCCGTTCGGACACGCCCGACCTGAAGGTCGGGCCTACTCTGCGCCTCCGGATCCGTGGACCGCGTTGACGGGATGGGGCCGGTGATGGCCGGCGACCCGAACGTCACCGAGATTTCCCCTGGCGAGATGCTTCTCGATCGCGACGGCCGGCGGACGCGGGTGTTCGTTGCGGTGGATGGCGACGTCCGCTGGGTGTTCGTGGATGGGCGGACGTACCGGTTCGAGGAGGTTCGAGGGGGGGGTTCGAAGAGGTTCGAAGGGGTTCGACGGGGTTCCGGAGCGCATGGAGGGAGTCTTTCTGCGCCGATGCCTGCAACAGTTCTTCGAATCCAAACGTCCCCTGGCGCGGTCGTAAAGAAGGGAGAGACGCTGCTGGTGCTCGAGGCGATGAAGATGGAACTGCCGCTGCGAGCGCCGCAGGACGGCACGATCGCCGCCGTGCATTGTTCCGAGGGCCAACTCGTTCAGCCTGGCGTAAGCCTGGTCGAGTTTACAGAGCAGTGAGGCCCGCCAAGTCTCCATGGCCGAAATCACTCTGGTAGAGGTCGGCCCCCGCGACGGCCTACAGAACGAAGCGGCGCTGGTCTCGACGGCCGCCAAGGTCGCCTTCGTCGATCTCCTCTCGGCGACCGGGCTGCCGGTGATCGAAGTCTCGGCGTTCGTCAGCCCCAAGTGGGTCCCCCAGATGGCGGACGCCGCTGAGGTGTTCGTCGGCATCGCGCGGCGGCCGGGCGTCCGCTATACAGCGCTCGTTCCGAACGTGGAAGGACTGGACCGCGCGAAGGCGGCGCGCGTGGATGAGATCGGGATTTTCGCCGCCGCGTCCGAGACGTTCAGCCGCCGCAACATCAATCAATCGATCGACGCGTCGCTCGCCGCGTATGCCGAGGTCGCGGGGCGCGCGACTCTGGCAGGGATGCGCGTCCGCGGGTATCTCTCCACGGCATTCGGTTGCCCCTTCGAAGGAGACGTCCCGATCGCACGCGTCGTCGACGTCACGGGCCGTCTGCTGCAGATGGGGGCTCTCGAGGTCGCCGTCAGCGACACGATCGGCGTGGCTCACCCAGGTCAGGTTCGAACGTTGTTGAGTGCGTTGGCGCTCGAGTTCGGCCTGCAGCGGATTGCGCTGCACTTTCACGACACGCGCGGCACGGCGCTGGCGAACACGCTGGCCGCGCTCGACGCTGGCGTCCGGACGTTCGACGCATCCGCCGGCGGACTCGGCGGCTGTCCCTACGCCCCTGGCGCGACGGGCAACGTCGCAACCGAAGACATGGTGTACATGCTGAACGGGCTGGGAGTGACGACGGGGGTGGATCTCGACGCGCTCCTGCGCGCGTCTAGCTTCATCGAAGAAAAGATCGGACGACCCCTGCCGTCCAGGTTCTATCAGGCGAGCAAGAAGGCGACGTATAAGCAGCCCTGAAGGGCTGCGCTACGTGCGAGGGCTACGGGCGAGCCGCGTCGATGTCGATGCCCATGCCGGTTGGGTCGTCGGCGACGAGCGGGGCTACCTCTTCGAACGGCATCATGTTGATCGCGTCGTAGTCGGGCGGGCATCCGAACTCGCGCGGCTGCGGCGCGGTGGGGTTGCCGAGTGTCACGCACAGCCCGCACCCGATGCAGAGGTCCGCGCGGACCGCGCAGACCATCCTCCCGTCACGATCCGGCACCTCGGTGATGCAGTCGGCGACCGGGCAGGCGGCCTGGCAGATGGAGCAGGCAAACGCGCCGAAACAGCTGTCCGGATCGATCACGGCGATCGTCTTCGGCGCCTTCTTTCGCGGGCCCGACATCATCTTGGTCCACATGATTTCCTGATTATATCGGGCCTCGGGCCTCGGGCCTAGGGCCTCGGGCGGTGTCTCGGGCCTCGACGGTCCGATACCGCGCATCTCGCGCAACGTCCCGCGCGCAAGTTCGTCCCGCAGATTTCGCTCGAAGTGAAACGCCGCGCGCGTGGCGCGCTTGTAACCGAGCGCGGATGGCTTCGGTTGATGGAGGAACCGCCATCTGGCACGGCATCTGCCATTACCGCGCCATGGGTGCGCTACAGATGGGTCGGTTGCCACTGATGAGTATGCGGCTGTCCACAGTTGTGGCGCTGGGATGCCTCCTCGCGACCGCCGGTTGCAGACAAGACGAGGCATTGATGAAGCGCCAGACCGAGCGGGTGAAGACCGTGCTCGCGTCGGTGCCGCCCGATGTCCGGCGCGACCGCGACCGCGCGGCGCTCTGGAAGACGATGCAGCGGCTGTACGCTTCGCGCCAGCACCAGACCATCTGGATTGACGGCTTGCACCCTTCGTCCGCATTCGACGATCTGATTGCCGGCTTGAAAGAGATCCGCGCTCACGGCATCAATCCGGAGCGCTATGAAATCGATGTGCTGGAGGCGGCCCGTGCCGCAACTTCGAGACGCCTGCTTCGCCGGAAGCCGCTCGAGGAGAAGGCCGTCGTCCCGCTCGACGTCACGGCGACCTGGGCCTGGATTCGAGCAGCCGCTGATCTATCGGCCGGCGCAACGGACGTTGACGGCCCAGCCGACAAGCTGTGGCGTCTGAAGCGTCAGAAGATCGATTTCCAGAAGACGCTGGCGTCCGCGATCGACAACGGCACGATTCGAGAGCAGCTGACGCAATTTGCGCCCGCAAGTGCGGAATACGTCAGATTGAAGGACGCCTACATGAAATACGTGGCGATCGCCGAGGCAGGCGGATGGAAATCTCTTCCCACCACCCTCGCGCTCAAGAAAGGGGACCGCAGCCCGCACCTGGCCGTGCTCGCGGCGCGGCTTCGCGCCACCGGAGATCTGGGCTCGCAGGGTTCGACCGCTGACGTGTACGGAGACGAATTGGCTGACGCGGTTGCGCACTTCCAGCGGCGTCATGGCCTCGAGCCGGACGGCGTCGTCGGGCGGCGGGTCGTCGCCGAGATGAATGTGCCGGTCGCGAGCCGCATCCGGCAGCTCGAGCTGAACCTGGAACGCTGGCGATGGCTGCCGCGCGACCTCGGCGAGCGCTACATCTTCGTCAACGTTCCGGAGTACCGCCTCGAGATCCACGAGGGACAGCGCATCGCGCTGGCCATGAACGTCATTACCGGCGCGAAGGACACGCCAACGCCGATCTTCAGCGACACGATGACCCACATCGTCTTCAGCCCGTACTGGAACGTCCCGGACGGTATTGCCTCGGGCGAGACGATCCCGGCGGTGCAGACGGACCCATCATTTCTCGCTCGCAATCAGATCGAAGTCGTCGGAACGTCCGGCAAGGTCGTCGATCCGTCGACGATCGACTGGTCGGCGGCGACGGAGGAAGGCGAATTCCCATATCGCTTCCGTCAGCGCCCTGGCTCCTCGAACTCGCTCGGCCTGGTGAAGTTCATGTTTCCGAACCAGTACGACGTGTATCTACACGACACGCCGGCCGATCTGCTCTTCAAGCGTGCTGACCGCGCACTGAGCCATGGCTGCGTCCGCGTCGAGCAGCCGCAGCAGCTTGCGGAGTACCTCCTGAAGGATCAGCCCGAGTGGACGCCGCAGCGGATTACCGAGGCGATGCACGCCGGCGAGGAAAAGCACGTCAAGCTGCGGAGCGCGATCCCGGTGCACTTGATGTACTGGACCGCGCGCGTGCGCGAGGACGGCACCGTCCATTTCCAGCCGGACGTCTACGGGCGCGACTCGCGGGAGATGGGCACGCTCGTCGCGCACCGGTGACGATCGGCTACACTACGGGCCGATGCCCGCCGCGTCCGTTCCAGAACCCGGACCCCCTGGAACCTCTGGAACCCGAGGCCTCTCACTCACACAACAAATCCTGATCGGTTTGGTCCTCGGAATCATCGTGGGGGCGATCGTCAGCAACTCGAACCCCGAATGGGCCAAGTACATCCGCCCGTTCAGCCAGCTGTTCCTGCGGATGATCAAGATGATCATCGCGCCCCTCATCTTCGCGACGCTAGTCGCCGGGATCGCGGGCGCGGGGCACCTGCGCAGCGTCGGCCGGATGGGCATCCGCGCGCTGATCTACTTCGAGGTCGTGACCACGCTCGCGCTGCTTATCGGGCTCGTCGCGGTCAACATCACGCGCCCGGGCGCCGGCGTGGACCTCCCGGTCGAGAAGAGCGAGATCACGGCGAAGGCCCAGACGTGGGACCAGATCCTGCTGCACACCGTGCCGGAGTCGGTGGTCAGAGCCATGGCTGAAGGCGACGTTTTGCAGATCGTCGTCTTCAGCATCTTCTTCGCAATCGCGCTCAGCCTGCTGGGGGAAAGAGGGCGGCCCATCGTCGCGCTGTGCGAGGCGCTGGCAGAAACGATGTTCAAGTTCACGAACATCGTCATGCGCTATGCGCCGATCGGTGTCGGCGCGGCGATCGCGTACACCGTCGGGCACGGAGGCCTCAGCATCCTGAAGAACCTCGCGCTGCTCGTGATTACGCTCTACCTCGCGCTCGCGGCGTTCATCCTGCTCGTGCTCATCCCGGTGATGCTGATCTTTCGGATTCCGATCCGGAAGTTCATCAAGGCCGTGCGCGAACCGGCGGTGATCGCGTTCTCCACGACGTCCAGCGAAGCCGCGCTGCCGCGCGCGCTCGAGGTCGTCGAGCGGCTCGGCGTTCCGAGGCGCATCGTGGCGTTCGTTCTTCCGCTCGGCTACAGCTTCAACCTCGATGGAAGCACGTTGTATCTGTCGCTTGCTGCAGTCTTCGTCGCCCAGGCGGCGAACGTGCAGCTGACGATCGGGCAACAGATCACGATGCTGCTCACCCTGATGCTGACCAGCAAGGGGGTTGCGGGCGTGCCGCGCGCGTCGCTCGTCATCCTGGCAGGAACGCTGGCGAGTTATCACCTGCCGCTGGAGGGGGTCACGCTCATCCTCGGCGTCGACGAGCTCATGGACATGGGCCGGACGATGGTGAATGTGGTCGGCAACTGCCTGGCGACAGTGGTCGTCGCCAAGTGGGAGGGCGAGTTTCGCGAAGTGAGCGACGAGGAGCTGGAAGCCGCGGCCGTGCGTGGAGAAATTTAGCGCGCTTCCCGCAGTCGTTTCGTCCAGTCCCACAGCCCGCCGGTGACGTCACTCGCGAGCCGGTAACCGAGCTGGCGTGCCAGCATGACGATTTGCCCCCGGTGATGGCCCTCATGCGCGACGAAGTAGGTCAGAACATGGGGTACGTCGAGAGGCAGGTTGCGCCACACGTAGGCCTTCGACGGCGGCACGTGGCCCCCGGCGACGATCCCGAGCTCGAGAAGCTGTTCGATTCCCTTGCTGCTCCGCTTGAGAGCGGCAAGCAACTCGTGCCGTCCGACCTTGTGGCGATCAACGAGGGCGGGGATCGCGATCCCGTGTTCGCGCCCGAGCGTCTTGAGCCACGAGCAGCGGCTGTTGTGCACGTGGCCGGCGATCATGCGCACGGTGCGCCGCGGCGCCCCGGGAATCGGGGCGTCCCAAAGCGCAGCGGGTATCCGCTCCACGAGATACGCGGTCACCCGGCTGTTGGTCCGCCAGGCAGCTAGAACGCTCTCGCCGAGATCACTGCCGCTCGCCATAAACCTCCCGATCTCAATTGGGTTCGAGAAGGTTCGAGGAGGTTAGGGTGCCCGAACAGCGACGCGGATCTCCTGAACCTGAAAGTCGTTTGACAGCCTGAGAATCCGGCCGGGCTGAATCTGACACGGGCCCGTTTGGCCCTTCCGCGGCAGGCAGCTCCATCCGGCGGCTGTAACCGAGGCGTTGCGGGCGAGCGGTACGGCAACGCGGACCCAGCCGTCGCGCGTGACAGTCAAGCGTTCGTCGCCGCGGTCGGACGACACTCGTTTTCCGTCACCCTGCTCGACCCATGCGGCGGCCGCCGCCGACTCACCCACCCGCACGTTCGCGTCGAGATAGACGAAGTCGCGAGGGTCGAACGGCTTCTTCTCGGCCGCCAGCTCGCGCGCCGTGAGCCGCTGCAGCCAGTGGTGCTCGTCCAGAACGGATTCGCGCGTGGTGAACTCGGGCGCGACCACGATCGGGACGGGTCTAATGGTGACGCCGGCTGGGCCCGAGTCTACGAACATGTTGTTCTTCGTGGCGACCGTCAGCACGGGATGCGCGCCGATACGAGATCCGTTGAACGGCGTGATCTTGTGTTCCGGGCCCTGAAAAGTCTCCTGTATCGCCCGCCCGTCCCCGTCCAGCCGCGCTTCGTACGTTTCTTCGATGTCGCAGGCCCGTCCCCAGCGAGCGAACAGCGCGGTCGTGTCGGTTCCGCCGTCCTCGTTCGTGAAGATGGTCGTATACCGAAGCGACCGGTTCGGGATCCTTTCGACGTACATCAGCACCGGCATATCGCTGGACGTGCCGACGGTGTCTGACCGAAGAACCAGCGCGGGAGTCAGCCGGAGAAGGTCGTACTGCGGGTCGCCGGCCCGGACGGTTCGCACCGCTGTTCGCGTGATGCGCACGCCCGGCTGCGCCCGCCGGGAGGATGACGGCCTTACTTCCACGTTGTGTGCACCGCCGAAGAGCGGTCCAATCAGCGTGTCGTAACTCGTGCGGCCGCTTCCCGGAACGATCAAAACGTCGTGCGTCTGGCGGCCGTCGACGTGCACCGACAACGCGCTCACGGTCAGCGCGTCGGCTGGCGTATCGTCGCGGACGTCGATTGTCAGGACGAGCTCGTCGGTCGGCTCCGAACGGACCGACACCTTCGTCGGATCGCGACAGCCGGCCGCAAGGGCGATCGCGATGACGAACAGGACCGCGTCTTTCATTCGCCGAGATAGTATTCGATGTGACGGAACCCAAGCTTTCGGCTGACGCGTCGTCAGTACGTGATGGCCACACTCGAACGCATCTGGATCAGGCGGGCGCATCGCGGCCCGATGGACCCGGCGAGACAAGGCGTGCTGGACGCCGGCCGGCGCGTGCCGGTTGTTGATTGGCGGCGAGACCCGGCCGTGCGAGCGAATGGAGGAGGCCTGCCCGGGTCTTCAAGAGGCGATGCGGCCGAACTGGGGAGGCGGCGTGTGGGCCGAAGTCCTCGACGGGGGCGACGTACATGTCGGTGACACCGTGGAATGGGAAGCAGGTACTGCCAATTAGCGGCCGGCGAAGCGGGCCCTTGCCCGCCGAAGCCGGGGATTAGCGCCGGGCGAAGGCGGGCCACTCGATCTTGGGCCTGAAGTTGTACGGTAGGAAATGCTGATCGATCGTCGCGCTGTTCCACCGCGAGACCTTGATCATCTTCGTCCGGTCCAGCCACTCCTGCGTGTCGATCGGACGCGAGAAGTCGACGAACGCTTGCCAGTCGCCGGCGAAGCGATCGGGCCAGCCAAGGCGGCGCGACAGCGGATGCTCCATGAGCCGCCGCCCTTCGGTGCTCAGCTTCTTGAACGTCGCCCCGTTGTACTCCTTGAGCGAGATCGGGCGGTCGAGTGACAGATACTTGCGCTCGATATCGCCCTCGTTGGCCCTGATAGACAGCGACTCCCAGCCGTGGGGCATCGATCCGTGCTTGCCCCACTGCACGTTGACGCGCGGCCGCATCTGATGGCGCCGCGCATCCTGCACGGCCTCAGGCCCGCCCTCCAGGATCCGGCCGTGAAAATACGTCCAGATTCGGGTGATGTCGGCGCCGTCGGACGAGTGTTCAATCCACATCAGCTCGTGATCGCAGGGATCGTTGTCTTCGGGAAAATCGATGTCGTCTTCCCAGAAGAAGTGATAGGCGATGAGCGGCCGGTCGGGATGCAGGATGACGGCGAAGTCCTTCAGCGGGAAGAATTCCGCCGGCGTCGTGTAAATGCGCGGCGCGAACCTGCGCGCGATCGCAAGCTGGTCGGCCGTCGGCTCGCGCGGGGGATCGAGTTCGAGTGTTCGCGCGTACTCGCGGCTCGCCTCGTCCAGACTCCGGCGGTTGTGGTGCTCGACGCCGAGGCGATGGTGCACCTCGGCGCTCGTGACTGTCTGGCTGCCCCCTACCCAGTGCGTCCCGGCAAGGAACACCAGGATCGCGAGGCTGCTGAGCCGCATTAGAAATAGAACTTCAGTCCGAACTGGATAATCCGCGCCGCGCCGGCCGTGAGAATCTGTCCGAAGCCGCTCGAGTCCCGCATGATGTTCGGCGGCCCGAAGTTCGAGTTGTTGAACGCGTTGAACAGCTCGATCCGCAACTGGAAGGATCGGCGGTCGTCGAGCGGGAAGTTCTTGGCCAGCAGGAAGTCGAAGTTGATCATTCCAGGCCCGCGCATGATTCCGACCCCGGCGTTTCCGAACGCCTGCGGCGCCGGGCTGAACGCCGCGAACGCGTCGGTATTGAACCAGCGCTCAAGGGTCCGCTCGGAATCGGGCAGCTCGGGATCGCCAATCAGGTTCGGCCGTGCGCGACGCTCGCCGCCGAGATTCAGTACGGTCGACCCGCCCAGCGTGGCTGTCAGCGCGAGCCCGCTCTGGAGCACGTTGATCCCGGTCAACTGCCAGCCGCCGAGCACGACATCGAGCGCCTGGTTCCACTCGCTGCCGATCGCACGGCCGTGGCCGAACGGCAGTTCCCAGATGTAGCTGGCGACGAAGCGATGCTCGACGTCGAACTCCGCCGGCCCGCGCTCCGCGCGGAGGTTGTTGGCATCCTGCGGCTCGCGGAAGACGCCCGTGTCGATGCCGGCGCCGCCGCCGCTCGTCGAGATGTGGTCTGGCGCATCCGACAGCGCCCTCCCCCACGTGTAGCTGACGGTAGCCGAAAGCCCGTTGGTGAAGCGCTTCTCGAGCCGCGCCTGCAGCGATTTGAAGCTCGAGTTGACGCGGTTCTCCATCCACTGGATGTCGCCGAGCGCGGTGTACGGGCGCGCCCCGGCCGACTGCGAGCCGTCCGGATTGGTAGTGACGGCGCGCTGATTCAGGTTGCGGAAGCCGTTCAGCTTCGTCCCCTTGTTGCCGACATACGCGATATCGAGGACCACGTCAGGCATCAGCTCGTACTGGACGCCGATGTTGTATTGCTGGATGTACGGCGTCCGCTGATTCGGATCCTGCCCGCGCCGCATGACGGTCGGCGACAGCGAGTTCGGGTCGAGCAGCCCTGACGGATAGCCGTTCCTCAGGGTGAACGGTGCCGCCGACGCGACGGCCGCCGCTCCCGTAACTCCCGTCTGCAGCAGGTTGTCGACGAGGTACGGTGGATTGAAGCCGAGCAGGCCTTCGCGCCCCTGCCGGACCGTGTGGGTGAAGAACACGCCGTAGCCGCCGCGCACGACCCACTTGTCCAAGGGCGCATATGCGAACCCGATGCGCGGCGCGAAGTTGTTGCGATCCGGATGAATCAGGGCGCGCTCGAAGGTATCCCCATCGGTCGCGAAGATCATCGTCCCCGTCTGCGGGTCGAAGTTGGCGAACTGATTGTCGCGCTCGCGCGGCGGCGTGGCGTACTCGTAGCGCAGGCCCAGGTTCGCGGTCAGCTTCGGCGTGACGCGATAGTCGTCCTGGATGAAGTAGAACTGCATGTCCTGGCCCTGGTCCATCACCGTGAAGCTCGTGAGCGCGAGCTGCGACGGCAGGCCCAGGAGGAGATCTCCAACGGCGCGGTTGGTGAACCGGTTCTCGAAGTTCATGCGCCCGATCGTGGCGTTCAAATCGTTGATCCGCGTCTGCACGTGCAGGAACTCGGCGCCGAACTTGAGCAAGTGCTCCCCGCGGTTCCAGCTGAACACCGCGCGCGGGTTCCACGAGCGGGGCGTCTGAAACTGCGGCGTAGACGTGTGCCGCCCGACGGCGTCGAAGCCCTGGATGTTGACCTTGGGAACCCCGCCGACGATCGCCGGATCGTTCGGAACGTTCGTCAATCCCACGGCGGCCGCGCCGTCGATGCCGAAGTTCGGCGGATACGTGAAGTAGTCGCCGCGCGCGTAGCCGAAGCGGATGTCGCCCACGAAGTTCGACGAGGCGACCCACGTCAGGCCGAGCGCGAGCCCCTGCGAGCGGTTGTCATTCGATCCGAAGGCGTCGTTGAACGACCCCTCTCCCAGGCCGGGCAGCGGCGCGGGACGGAACGTCAGCGTATCGACGAAGCTGTAGCGCCCAAAGATCGTGAGATCGCCGCTGAACTGGTGATCGAGCCGAACGTCGAACTGGTCCTGACGCGTATCCGTCACCGGCGTCGACGCATAGATCGTCGTGCCTGCGACGTTCGGGTCCGGAATCAGGGCGACGATCGCCGCGCCAACCGGATCCCAGCGTTCCGCAGGGATGACCCACTGGCCCTGCGCGTTCCGGCTGAATTGCGGCCGGCCGGGCGCGAACGGGTCCACGACGGCGGCGCCGAAGAGGCCGGCCTTCTCCGCCGCGGTCGGCACCTGGCGGACGCGGGGGACGCCCTCCTGGTCGCGCAGGCCCTCGTAGTCGGCAAACCAGAACGTCTTGTTGCGGACGAGCGGACCGCCGACGGCCGCGCCGAACTGATTGCGCTCGCGCTTCGGCTTCGGGGCCCCGAGCGCGTTCGAGAAGAAGTTGTTGGCGTCGAGCGCGTCGTTCCGGAGGAACTCGTACACGCTGCCGCGCAGGCTGTTGGTCCCGGACTTAATGACCGCGTTCACGACGGCGCCGGAGCTGCGGCCGAACTCCGCCGAATACGCGTTCGTCTGGATCTTGAATTCCTGGAGCGCCTCAACCGACGGCTGCACGAGCTGCACGTTCTCGCCGCGGAACGAGTTCGAGTACGAAATGTTGTCCACGCCGTCGAGCAGGAACACGTTGTTGAACGTACGATTCCCGTTGACGTTGAGCACGCCCTTGAAGTTGACGCTCGCGAGCCTCGGCGTGCCGGGCAGGACGCCCGGCGAGAGCAGCGCGAGCTGGTTGTAGTCGCGGCCGTTCAGCGGCAGCTCGACGATCTTCTTCTGGTCAATCACGGCGCCGCGCGACGACGTCTGCGTTTCAAGCAGCGACGTCGCTCCGACGACTTCCACGACCTCAGTGAGCTGCCCGGTCTGGAGCGTGATATCGACGCGCGCCACCTGCGCCACCTGCAGCGTGATGCCGCTTCGAACGGTCTTCGGAAAGCCTGAGCTCTGGGCGGTGACCGAGTAGTCGCCCGGGCGCAGGCTCGGCACGACGTAGAGGCCCCGGTCATCGCTTTCCGTCCTCACGCTCAGATTCGTCTGGACGTTGGTCACCGTGACCGCGGCGCGCGGAATGATGGCGCCGGTCGCGTCGGTGACCGTTCCGGTGATGGTCGCCGTCTCCTGTTGCGCGGCGGCGGAGGGGACGCAGAGAGACACGACGAAAAGCATGATCAACGGCAGGCGTTGTGCGGGCATACCAGCTCTCCAGGCATCTGTCTCGCCGGGAGCTCCGGATCTCCCGGCGACCGTCGGGAACGGTCGCGTCAGAGTCTGAGCGGCGGCTGTTACGTTGCCATGACGGCGGGGTCTTCGTCGAGGGTTTATTCGTGCGTCGCGTCGACGCCACACACAGGGACTATCGCCGTGCGTCGGTCAGGCCGTGGCGGCGAAGGAGCGAGTAGAACTGACCGCGGGGGAGGCCGAGCAGCCTCGCGGCCTGCGACTTGTTGTTCCTGGCGCTGGCAAGTGCCTTCTGGATCAGATCGCGCTCGACCGCCTCGAGCTTCATACCGCCTGAGGGAAATCGATCGGTTGAGTCGATTGAAAGAGACACTGCTGACCCTGGCTCGACACCCGCGACCGCGAACGGCAGGTGCTCGCTCGTCACGAGACCGCCCTCGCACAGGATGACGGCGCGTTCGATCGCGTTCCTGAGCTCGCGCACATTGCCGGGCCAGGTGTGTCTGATCAGTTGATCTCGCGCATCCTCCGAGATGCCGGCGGCAGGCCGCCCGACGCCCGCGCCGACGTCCTCCAGGAAGGCTTCGGCGAGTGGCAGGATGTCCTCGGGCCGCTCCCGCAGCGGCGGCAGCGCGATCTCGAAGACGCTGAGTCGATAGTAGAGATCCTCGCGAAGCGTACCGCGCTCCATCGCGAGCCGGGGATCGCGGTTTGTTGCGGCGATCACCCGGATATCGGCTTTGAGCGTCTTCGTCCCGCCCAGGCGTTGGAACTCGCGTTCCTGTAGCACGCGCAGGAACTTCGCCTGAACCGCCTGGGTCATCTCCGACCACTTCGTCGAGGAACAGGACGCCTTTGGCGGCCTGTTCGATCTTTCCCGCATGCGAGGTGTGGGCGCCTGTGAATGCGCCTCGTTCGTAGCCGAAGAGCTCTGATTCCAGAAGCTGTTCCGGCAGTGCGGCGCAGTTGAGCGCGACGAACGGGCCGCGCGCTCGTGGCGACCCCCGGTGGACGTAGCGGGCCACCACTTCCTTTCCGGTTCCTGATTCCCCTGTGATCAGAACGGTGGTGTCGGTGCCGGCGACCTTCGTCGCATGCACCAGCGCATGCTTCCAGCGCGGCGACTCACCCAGTGCGCGACGGGCGTCACGGCTCTCCAGCTCCTGCACAAGCGAATCGACGCGCTCCTGCAGCACGGTCGCGCGCTCCTGTGCCTGGGCGGCGCGCCGACTCTCCGTCGCCAGCTGTTCGTGCGCGAGCGCAAGTGCGACATGGTCCGCGATTCGCGCAGCGAGGAGCCTTTTACCCAGGCCGGGCGCGTCGCGAGCAGGATCCTGTCATCGCCCTCCAGGGTCACGTCAGTTATGCGCTGCCGTATCGCGCGTGGGTCGCCGTCAACGGCACCTGGTTTGCCGGCGGCGAAACCCGCATCGATCGGGCGCTCAACCCGGACGAACAGCGCAACACCCGCCTCGGCGCCACGCTGTCCATCCCAATCGCCCGCCAGCAGTCGCTCAAGTTCGTGTACAGCACGGGGGCGACCACCCGCCGTGGATCGGACTTCAACACGTTCAACGTCACCTGGCAGCTCGTGACGTTCAACAGACTGCATTCAAACTAATACGTCAGAGCTCGGGCTGTCGCATACAATTGACGGCTTGGACTCTATGAATCGAACTCTCATTATCATCGTGGGCGTGCTCGTTGCCAGCGCCTTCACCACGGCGTGCCGAGGGACCTCGGACAATCGCGCGGCCAACGTTTCTGAAAACGCGTGGGCGGTCGTCGACGGCCGCGAGATCACCCGCGACGCTGTCGAGAACGCGTACCGGCGCACGCGAGACGCGTCGAAGCCACTCTCGGACGAGGAGACGATGACCGCCAAGCTCAGTCTCCTTAACGACCTGATCGTTCAGGACATTCTCCTGGCGAAGGCGCGCGAATTGAAGATCGAGCTCGCCGATAAAGAGCTGGATACCGCGTACGACGAGGCCCGGAAGAACATCCCGGAGGACGCCTTTCAGCAGGAACTCCGGCAGCGCGGCCTGACAGTGGCGGAAATGCGCGAGGGGCTCCGGCGCGAGCTGCTCACACAAAAGGTGATCGACCGCGAAGTCGGCTCGAAGATCAACGTGACGGACCAGGACGTCACCGACTTCTTCAACGCGAACCGCGCGCAGTTCAACGTAGCGGAAGAGTCGTATCACATCGCGCAGATCGCCGTGACACCCGGGCGCGATGCGCAGGTGGCCAACCGCACGGGAGACGACGCGACGACTCGCGAGGCAGCCGAGGCCAAGATTCGCATGCTCCTGGAGCGTCTCAAGGGTGGCGCACCCTTCCGGCAAATAGCGGCGGATTATTCCGAAGACCCGGAGTCTGCGCCGCGCGGCGGCGACCTCGGCTTCATCCCGGTTTCGAGGCTGAGGCAGACGCCGCAGGAATTGCGCAACGCGGTGCTGGGCAAGAAGCCTGGCGCCGTGAGCGTCGTGAGCGTGGGCGGCGCGTACACCATCGTGCTCGTCGTCGCGCACGAGCCGGCCGGCCAGCGCGACCTGTCGATGCCGGCGGTCCGCGAGCGCATCACGCAGACGCTCCGCGGCCGCAAGGAACAGCTGCTTCGCGCCGCCTATCTCACCGCGGCGCGAAGCGATGCGCAGGTGGTCAACTACCTGGCACGACGCCTGGTTCAGTCGCAGGGCAAGGTCCTCAACCTCGAACTGGCGTCGCCCGGCCGGCGGTAGCGGTTCGCAAGCCGCAAACGCGATCGCGTTCACTCGAGAACGGTTTGAGCCGCGCTCTGGCCGGCCATTGAGAGTCCTGATTAATTCCTGACGAACGCAACAACGTTCCTGAGGGGCGCGTAAGGAGTATTCAAGGCCCGGAAGAGAGTCAGGGGAACACCCCATGTACGACGCGATCATCGTCGGCGCCCGCTGTGCCGGGTCGCCAACCGCAATGCTGCTGGCCCGGAAGGGCTACCGCGTGCTGCTCGTCGACAAGGGCAGCTTCCCAAGTGACACGATTTCCACACACATCATCTGGCCGCACGGCGCCGCGATCATGGACCGTTGGGGGCTCCTGGATCGGCTCGCCGCGACGGGATGCCCGCCGATTGCCTTGAACATGATCTTCGACGTCGGCCCGTTCGCCCTCAAAGGCGCCGTCACCAATACCAACGGCGGGCGTGGCGGGTTCTGCCCGCGGCGGATCGTCCTCGACAAGCTGCTGGTCGACGCCGCAGTCGCGAGCGGTGCCGAGCTGCGAGAGACGTTCGCGGTCGAAAGTCTGATCTGGGACGGGGATCGCGTTGCGGGAATCAAAGGCCGCAGCCGGAGCGGTGGAAGCGTCGAGGAGAGATCGACCATCGTCATCGGCGCCGATGGCGTTCACTCGTTCGTTGTGAACGCCGTCCGGGCCGAGGAGTACGACACGCGCCCACCGCTCGCCACTTACTACTACACGTACTACAGCGGCTTCGACGCCGACGACATCGAGCAGTACGTTCGTCCGTATCAGGGCGCCGCGTGCTTCCCGACGAACGATGGTCTGACGCTCATCGCCGGCGTGTGGCCCAGCAGCCGGTTTCACGAAGTGCGCGCCGACGTCGAGGGCAACGTCAGGAAGTTGCACGTGCTGACGCCGACGGTCGCCGACCGGTTGCGCGACGCCAGACGCGAAGAGAAGTGGGTCGGAACGGCGGGCGTGCCGAATTACTTCCGCAAGCCGTACGGACCGGGGTGGGCGCTCGTCGGCGACGCGGGGTACGACAAAGATCCCCTGACGGCGCAGGGGATCAGCGATTCGTTCATCGACGCCGAGAACCTGACGGAGGCGCTCGACGCCGGCTTTTCGGGGCGCCGTGCGCTGGACGCCGCGCTGGCCGAGTATCAATCGCGCCGCGACAGGCGGGCGAAGCCGATGTACGAGTTCACCTGTGAGCTGGCGAAGCTCGAGCCGCCACCGCCGCCGATGCAGCAACTGTTCGCGGCGCTGCATGGCAACCGGGAAGCGACCAACGAGTTCTACGCGGCGCTGACCGGCTCGCTGCCTGTTCCGGCTTTCATGAACCCGGAGAACATCAACCGGATCGTCGCAGGCACGGCCGCTTCGTCACGGTAGGTCGGAAGGCGCGGCCGGCATCCGGAGCGCGAAGAACTCAACGGGGCGGGACGCCGCCGGTGGGTCGAAGTTGCTCAATCCGACGAGCACGTAGCCGAGCTCCGGATACACGCGGAGATCGCCGTTCATGCCCGGTGCGCCGCCGCCGTGTCCGTACATACGCAGAGGCCCTTCTCCCTGGATGCTGAATCCGTAGCCGTAACGCTGCTCCTGCACCCGGGTGGCCTCGGCGAGCAGCGTCTTCGAGATCAACTTTCCCGACTTGAGAGCTTCTGTGAACCGGAAAAGATCGCTCACCGTCGAGTATCCCCCGCCGGCGGCGGTGCCGCGCCACGGCAGCGTGTCCGTGTTCGAGACCCACGCGCTCTCTCGCCTCATATATCCGGTCGAGCGCGCGGCGACGGTCTCCGATTCGGGGAGCGAGTCGGTCGCGGTCATGCCGGCGCGTTTGAACACCGCGCTTCGCACGTGATCGTAGTACGACATGCCGGTCACCTTCTCGATGATCGCGCCGAGCAGCACGAAGCCGTAGTTCGAGTAGCGATGCTCCGCGCCCGGTTCGTGGCCGAGAGGACGCCAGCCGTACAACGCCAGATAGTCGCTGTGCTCGCGCAGCGTGAGCCGGTTCTTCGTGAACTCCGGGCCGAAGATGTCACCGGTGCCCCCGGTGTGCGTGAGCAGGTGACGCACGGTGACCTTCGTGGCCACGTCTTTGTTCGGGTAGTCGGACAGGTGCTTGCCGATCGGGTCGTCGAGCTTCAGCTTGCCCGCCTCGACGAGCTGCAGGATCGCGATTGACGTGAACATCTTGTTCATCGAGCCTATCCGGAACTGAGTATTCAGCTCGTTCGGGATGCCGGCCTCGCGGTTGGCGCGTCCGTACGCCTTCTGATAGCGGATCTTCCCGCGGCGCGCGACGAGGAGCGCCCCCGAGAACTGGTCCTTTCCGGAGAGTTCGTCGGCCCGCGCCGCGAGCGCCGCGAGCGCATCTGCCTCGCTCAGCCGCGGCAGCGCGAGGTCGGACGGCCGCGGGATCGCGCGAAGCTCCATCCGCGCGACTTTTGGTGGCGATACCGGATCGAGCGACAGCTCGACTCGCGCGATTGTGTCGCCGGCGCGCTCGGTGACAAGCGCGACCAGCGTTGTCTCGTCACTCTTTTCGACGCGAACGAGCTCGAAGCCGCCCGTACGCTCCCGAAACGTCAGCGTCTGGCCGACAGGCGGCGCGTCGTTCCGGTACGTCTCGTCGAGGGCTTGAATCTGCTGGCGGTCCGCCGAGTTGAACGCGGTGAGCCAGGCAGTGAAGACTCTTCCGGCTGGAGTGTCCGGCGCGGCAGGCTGTGCCGCGGCGCATGCGGCAAGGAGCAGCGCGACACTCGCGTATCGTCTGATCATCGCCGCCAGTATAAGGTGGCCGGACTGGGCCCTGTGTCATGATGTCGGCTTTCGTGAGGAACGGATGATGAAACTGCTGATGGCCACTGCCGCGTGTGCCGCGCTCCTGACCGCCCTTCCCGATGCGCAGGATGCCCGGGTCGATCTGGTCCTTCGGGGTGGACGCGTCATCGATCCGGCCTCAGGTCTCGACGCGGTCCGCAACGTTGCGATCCGGAACGGCCGCATCGCCGCAATCTCGACGCGAACGCTCAGCGCGCGAGAGGTGGTCGACGTCACCGGCCTCGTCGTCGCGCCAGGCTTCATCGACCTGCACGCGCACGGCCAGGACCTCGAGAGCAGTCGATGGCAGGCACACGATGGCGTCACGACGGCGCTGGAGCTGGAGGGTGGCGCGTTGGACGTTCCGAAGTGGTATGCGGCGCGTGAGGGAAACGCCCGCCTGAACTTCGGCGCCACCGTATCCCACGTCCAGGCGCGAGGCGCCGGGATTCTGGAGGAGTCTGCCGAAAAGGGGCCCGGCGTCTACGGGGCGGCGACGCCGGAGCAGCTTGCAGAGATCGAGGGGCGGCTTCGCCAGGGGATCGCGTACGGGGCGCTCGGGATCGGCATGGGGCTGGCCTACACACCCGGCGCGACACGCGAGGAGTCCTGGCGCGTGTTCAAGCTGGCATCCGCGCAAGGCGTACCGGTTTTCGTGCACGTTCGTTACGCGGGGCTCGTCGAACCGGGCAGCAGTATCGAGGCCGTTCACGAAGTCATCGGAAACGCCGCCGCCAGCGGCGCCTCCCTGCACATCGTCCATATCGGAAGCAGCGGGCTTCGCCAGACGGGGATCCTGCTCGACATGATCGACGGCGCGCGGCGGCACGGCGTGCGCGTGACGACAGAGGTCTATCCGTATACGGCAGCGTCCACGAGCATCAAGGCCGCGATTTTCGATCCGGGGTGGCAGAAGCGGCTCGGCGCTGATTACGGCGACATCGAGTGGGTGGCCACCGGTCAACGCCTGAGCGAGCAGAGCTGGGAGGCTTACCGCACCAAGGGAGGTATCATCATCGCGCACATCATTCCGGAAGCGGCGGTCGACCTCGCTGTCGCGCGCCCGGATGTCATCATCGCGAGCGATGGCGTTCCGTTCACGGACGGCCGCGCCCATCCGCGCGGCGCAGGAACGTTCGCGCGCGTGCTCGGCCGGTACGTCCGCGAGAAACAGATGCTGACATTGACGGACGCGCTGCGAAAAATGACGATTCTGCCCGCGCAACGTCTCGAGCCCTTTGCGCAGCAGATGCGCCGGAAGGGACGCCTCGCAGAAGGCATGGACGCCGACGTTACGGTCTTCGACCCCGCCCAGGTGATCGACCGCGCGACGTTTGCCGAACCGGCGCAGGCGTCCGCCGGGATTCCACACGTGATCGTCAACGGGACGTTCGTTGTCCGTGACGGAAAGCTCATCGAAGATGCCCGGCCGGGGCGCGCGATCCGCCGGCCGGTCACCGGCTCGTGAAGCGCGGGGGCAGCCAGGTTAGGCCGCCGCCTGCTTTTCTCCCCTGAAGAACGCCAGCAGGTCAGCGTTGACGTCGCCCTTCTGTGTCGAACAGATCCCGTGCGACCCGCCCGGATAGACTTTGAGCGTGGCGTTCTTGACGATCTTCGACGACAGCATCGCGGATGCGCCGATCGGCACGATCTGATCGTCGTCTCCGTGGAGGATGAGCGTGGGCACGTCGAACTTCTTGAGGTCCTCGGTGAAGTCCGTTTCGGAGAACGCCTTGATGCAGTCGATCACGCCCTTGAAGCCGGCCATCATGCCCTGCAGCCAGAACGAGTCCCGCAGTCCCTGAGACACGTTGGCGTTGGGCCGGTTGGCGCCGTAAAACGGTGTGGTCAGGTCCTTGAAGAACTGCGAGCGATCCGCGAGCACGCCCGCGCGAATCCCGTCGAAGGCATCCATCGGCAGGCCGCCCGGGTTCGCCGTGGTCTTGAGCATCAGCGGCGGCACTGCGCCAATGAGCACCGCTTTCGCGACGCGCTTCGTGCCGTGGCGGCCGATGTAACGCGCCACTTCCCCGCCGCCCGTCGAGTGGCCGACGTGAATCGCGTCCGTGAGACTCAATGTCTCGACGAGCGTCGCAAGATCGTCGGCGTAGGTGTCCATCTCGTTGCCATTCCACGGCTGGCTCGAGCGGCCGTGACCGCGACGATCGTGTGCGATACACCGATATCCGCGTGAGGCCAGGAATACCATCTGATCGTCCCAGGCGTCGGCGCTCAACGGCCATCCGTGGCTGAAGACGACTGGTTGTCCACCGCCCCAGTCCTTGTAGTAGATCTGCGTGCCATCTTTCGTCGTAATCGTTGGCATAGCCCCTCCCTGCGCGAGCTGATCTCGTCGTGTGATTGTAGGCAGGGCGTTCGGGCCGCGAATCCCACGATCGGGGTATTGCGGGTTACTTTGAGGGAGGCAGGTCGATCCGCGCTTCCGGAATATTGTCCGGGATGAACCGACGATCGACCAGCCCGCGGACGTCGAGCGGCCGCTCGAGGATGCCCGCTTCAAGAGCCATGTCAGCCATGAGCTGCATCTCGTCGTCTTGCGGCGTGAGCAAGCGGTAGCTGACGCGGTCGGGCGGCTGCGTGAGAACGTAACGGATCAGCTTCTCGTCCTGACGGAAATAGGGCGAGACGAGACGGGCCGCGTCCTCGCGGTGGTTCTCGGCCCACTCGCCGCTCTCGGCGATCCCGCGCACGAGATCGGCCACGACCGCCGGCCGCTCGTGAATGAGCTTCTCGGTCACGACGAGCACGCACGAGATGAACCGCGGCCAGATATCTTTGGCGTGATGCAGGATGCGGCCGGAGCCATCGAGCTCCGCCCGCGCGGCGTGCGGTTCACCGATGAAGTACGCGTCGATTGCCTTGCTCGCCAGTGCGCCCGGCATGTCGGGGGGCGGCATCTCGACGAACCGAACGGCGCTCGCGTTCACACCCTTGTCCTTCATCAGTTTCCTGATGACCAGGTTCTGGTTGCTGTACTTGCTCGGAATCGCGAACACCCGGCCTTCGAGATCCTTGAGCGACGTCGCCGCGAGGTCCTTGCGGACCATGACGGTCGAGCCGTCGCGATGGCCGAGATAGGCAATCTTCACCTTGACGCCCTGCTCGCGCAGCTTCATCGCGAGCGGCGCGATCATGAACGTCGCTTCGATCCGGCCGCTCTTGAGCGTCTCGACGACGGTGGGAAAGTCGGTGAAGCGCTGCGACTCGAAGCGCGTGGCGCGGCTGGTTTTCGACGCGTAGTCCGTCACCGGGCACGTCAGGTGGCACGTGACCGGCAGGAAGCCCACGGCCAGCACCTGGCGCGCTTCGCTCGTGGTCGACCCTGTCGCTGAACTGTCGTCGGTCGTCTGCCACGGCCTGGCGCGCAGCAGCCCGAGGACGGCGACCGCCGCCACTGCGCCAACGCTCCACCTGGCGAATGAAGTCAACGCGTCACGCCTTCGAGGCCGAGCTCCGTGAGAATGCGGTGCACGGCCTTCACGACCTCCGCATCGGTCGGATCGCGCGGCCGCGGGATGGGTACTGCCACCTCGTCGCGGATGCGGGCCGGCCGCTCCGAGAGTACGAGCACGCGTTCCGCGAGCTGCGCCGCTTCTTCGATGTCATGCGTCACGAGCACGACGGTTCGTGGCTGCTGGCGGAGCAGCATCGCGAGCTCCTGGCGCATCTTGACGCGGGTCAGGTAGTCCAACGACGAGAAGGGCTCGTCCATCAGCAGCAGGGGCGTATCGCCACCGATCGCGCGCGCAAGCTCCACGCGCTGCCGCATGCCACCGGAAAGCTGATGCGGATACGACGCGCGAAAGGCGGACAAGCCGATCAGCGCAAGCAGCGCATCGGCGCGGCGGCGCCGGTCGTGTGCGGCCGGCAGGTGCCGGAGCCCGAGCAGCACGTTCTCATCGACCGTGAGCCACGGGAACAGGCCGTCCTGCTGAAACACCATGCGCTGGCGCGCGGGCCGGTCGACGGTTCCGCTCGTCGGGTGAAGCCAGCCCGAACAGATATTCAAGAGCGTCGTCTTGCCGCAGCCGGAAGGGCCCACAAGAGCGACGAACTCGCCGTCGCGAACCTCGAGATCGATCTCCCGCAGGACCTCGAGTGCACCGAACGTCACGCTGACCCGGCAAAGGCGCAAGAGAGGCGGGTTCATCGCGCGCTCATCGCTCGTATCCCCATCGAACGCTCGAGATCTTCGTCAGCTGGACCAGCAGCCGGTCCAGCGCAACGCCGATGAGGCCGATGACCAGCATGGAGCCGGCGAGCAGATCGATGCGCAGCCCGTTGCGCGCGTCCCAGACCGCGAAGCCGAGTCCATCGCGGCCCGCGATCATTTCCGCCGCGACGACGACGAGCCAGGACAAGCCGGCGGTGACGCGAAGCGTCGTGATCACTTGCGGCGCGATGGCAGGCAGCGTCACTTCGCCAAGCAGCCGCGGACCTTCGATGCCGAGATCCTGCGCAACGCGAAAGAAGACGCTCGGGATGTTGGCGACCGCCGCGCTCGTCGAGAGCACGATCGGGAAGAACGCGGCCATGAAGATCAGGAAGATCGCCGGGCGGTCACCGATTCCCAGCCAGAGAATCGCGAATGGGATCCAGGCGAGCGGCGACAGGCTCCTGAAGAAGTTGACGACCGGCAGGAACGCGTCGCGCGCCAGGCGCGAGTGGCCGAGCAGCAGCCCCGCGGGAATGCCGAGGATGACGGCGAGAAGAAAGCCCGAGAACACCCGGAACAGCGACGCGATCACATCGGTGACGAGGCGTCCGCTCGCGAGTTCTGCGCCGATGCCTGTCGCGACCGCCCAGGGATGCGGGAAGAGCGATTCCGGGAACAAGCGCAGCGAAGCCATGGCGCCCCAAATCAGAACGAGAACGGCCGCAGTCGCGAGCGCGAGCGTCGTCGCTAGTATTTTTCTACTACCGTGAAGCATCTGCCGGTCGTGATCCACGCGCCGCGGTCCGGTGGCGGATTCTCACCCATGATACGTTGGAAGACGCTTCCATCCGCCAACGATGCTCCATCCGCCGCGTCTTCTGACAGGCCTCGTGTTTGTCGCGCTCACCGCCGCATCGGCATGTTCGTCGTGCCGCCGCGAGCCGACCCCGCAGCGGGAAGCGAGTCGCGACGTCGCGATTGCGTTCTACACCGGCGTATCGGCGATGCAGACGAGCCAGGAGGTACTGGCGCGCGAGCAACTGGAGCGCGTGATCGCGCTCGAGCCCAACGAGCCCGCCGGGTGGGCCAACGTCGGCCTTCTCCTCCTTCGGCAGCAGGACCTCGACGAGGCCGTCAAGCGGCTCGATCGGGCAGCCGAGCTCGCGCCTGACAACGGCGAGATACAGCGCCTGCAAGCGCTCGCCGCCAGCCGTCAGGGAAATCTCGCCAAGGCCATCGCGCACTGGGGTCGCGCCCTGGAGATCGAGCCGGACGATCGTGAAGCGGCGTACGCGCTCGCGCTCGAAACCGAGCGTCAAGGCGGCGCTGAGCATGACGTCGAGGCACAACGCATCCTGGAGCAGCTGGTGACGCGATCCGGCAATCTCGCCGTTCGCGTGGAGTTCGCCAGGCTCGCCGCCAGGCGGGGAGACTTCGCGGCGTTGAAGAACGCAATCGCGCCGCTGAGCGTTGCGTCGAAAACATGGTCGCCAGCCGCTCAGGCGCAGTTGAGCGAGCTGTCGAAACTCACCGGAGAGAACGCGAGGGCCGCTGCAACGCGCGTCATCTTCCTGAAAAACGTGCTGCTTCGCGAGCCGGCTTATCGGGCTGCGCTTGCCGAGATCACGACGCCGCGCGCGGAAGTTGGCTCACCGTTGATGCGTTTCGTCGTGTTGCGCAACCCTGAGCCTCAGCCCGCGGCAAGCGATCAGGCACTGGTATTTGCGATCGCGCCGATTCCGGGCGCCACTGCTAAGGCCGCACTCCTTGGACCGCTCTGGTTGACCGGCGAGGGCAACCCGGTGCTCTTCGCCGCAGGCGCCAGGGGCGTGCAGCTGCTTGGCGCTCCCACCTCTCGCGCGATGGCCGCCGATGTGACGGCCGCGGCGCCCTTCGATGTGAACTACGACTACCGGACGGACGTTGCGGTAGTCGGTTCCGCCGGGATTCGCCTGTTCCGGCAAAGCGACGGCGGACAGTTCGCCGATGCTACCGCTGCAACGAAGCTGCCGGCCTCGACACTTCGAGCGCCCTATCGCGGGGTATGGCCTGCGGACGTCGATACGGACGGCGATCTCGACCTCGTTCTCGCGCCGGAGGACGGCCGGCCGCTCGTTCTGCGCAACAACGGAGATGGCACTTTCCTGCCACGCGAGCCGTTTCCCGGCGCCGCACGCGCGCGCGGGTTTGCCTGGGCCGATCTCGACGGCGAAGGTGTGCCCGACGCGGCATTCGTAGACGACTCGGGCCGCGTGCACGTGTTCTTGAACCTGCGTGGCGGTGTCTTTCAACAGGAGTCGGTCGGCGAAGGCTACGGTCAGGCCGCCGCGCTCGCTGCCGCCGAGTTGAGCGGCGATTCGCTGTTCGACCTCCTCGTGCTCGCGCGCGACGGGAAGCTGACGCGCCTGACGCGCCGTTCGACGGATGGGGCCTGGGCCGCCGCGGACGTCGCGAGCGCGGTCGGTGGTCTGGGCACGCTCGACCCGGCGACCTCCCGCGTGTTCATGGCCGACCTCGACAACAACGGCGCCGCCGATATCGTCGTTTCGTCGCCAACCGCGTCGCGCGTTCTCCTTGGCGGTTCGGGGCTCTCGTTCACGCCCCTCCGAGGTCCGCTGGTGTTCTCGGCGCAGGCAGCCGTCGATCTCGAGGGTGACGGCCGATTGGAGCTCGTCGGTGTGCTTCCAGACGGACAGCCTGCGCGCGCGACCGCGAAAGGCGGTAAGTCATATCGCTGGCAGCAGCTTCGCACTCGCTCGGCGACCGCGACCGGCGATCAGCGCATCAACTCGTTTGGCATTGGCGGCGAAGTCGAGGTTCGCACGGGCCTTCACGTGCAGAAGCAGGTCATCGGCACACCTGTCGTCCACTTCGGCCTCGGCGAAGCCACGCTCGCCGAAGTCGTCCGCATTACATGGCCGAACGGCGTGCTGCAGTCGGAATTTCAGACAGCCTCGGGCGGTACCGTGACGGCGACCCAGCGCCTCAAGGGTTCGTGCCCCTGGCTCTTCACGTGGAACGGGCGCGACATGGGCTTCGTGACGGACCTGATCTGGAGATCGCCGCTCGGCCTGCGTATCAACGCTCAGGCCACGGCCGACGTCCTCATGACCGAGGACTGGGTGAAGATCCGCGGCGATCAGCTCGCGCCCCGCGGTGGCGAGTACGATCTTCGCATCACGACAGAGCTCTGGGAAACGCAGTTCTTCGACCTCACTTCCCTCTTCGTCGTCGATCATCCGTCGGGCACGGAAGTATTCGTCGACGAACGGTTCGCGGTACCCCCGCCGGCGTTTCGCCTGATTGTGACCGAGCCGATCCGGAGTTTCATGGCGGTCCGTGACGACGGCGGCCGCGATGTCGCGGCGATCGTGGGCGAGCGGGACTCACGCCATCTCGACTTCGCAGGACGCGGTCCCTATCAGGGCATCACGCGTCCGCACTTCGTCGAGTTGGAGCTCCCGGAAGAGGCGCCCCGCTCGGGACCGCTTTGGCTCGTGGGACAGGGATGGGTCCACCCGACCGACAGCTCTATCAACGTGGCGATCGCGCAGGGAGCGCATGCGGCGCCGGAAGGGTTGTCGCTGCACGTTGCAGATGCATCCGGGCGCTTTCGCCAGGCGCGAAGCGGTCTGGGGTTTCCCGCCGGAAAAGACAAGACGGTCATGGTCGATCTCACCGGCCTCTTTGCGTCGAAGGGACCGAGGCGGATTCGACTCGCGACCAATCTCGAGGTCTTCTGGGATCGCCTCGGCTGGGCCGTTGGCCGGCCCGAGGTGCGCGTCGAGCCGAGGCCGGTCGAGCTGATGACCGCTGATCTTTCGTTTCGGGGCTATTCCGTAGCCGAGCAGCCGGATCCGAGTCACCCGGAACGTCCGCGGTACGAGTTGGAAGGAACGGCGGCGCGATGGCGCGACCTCGAGGGTTACTACACGCGCTTTGGCGACGTGCGGGAGTTGTTGACCACGGTCGACGATCGGTACGTCATCATGAATGCGGGAGACGAGATTCGGCTCAGGTTCAAGGAGGCGCCTCCCCCGGCGAGCGGGCTCGTGCGCGACTTTCTCCTTCGGGGCGACGGCTGGGTGAAGGACGGCGACTTCAACACCGGCTTTTCGCGGACGATGCTTCCGCTGCCGACGCATCGAAGCGCAAAATACGATCGGCCGCCCGGGCATCTCGAAGACGATCCCGTGTACCGCCGCAACGCCAGTGACTTTGAGAAGTATCACACGCGCTACGTCAGCGCCGAACCTGTGCGCGACGCCTTGGGCACCTCGACGGTAAGCAAGCGATGAAACGGTACGCGCGCTTTGTTCTCGCGATCGTGTTCGTCGGGATGCTCCTGACGCCGTTCCTCATTCGCCGTCTGGGATCGCGCACGCAGGCCCCTGCTCCATCGGCAGAACAGAACGCCTCGTGGCCCTACGGGTTCCGGCTCACGGAATCATCAAAGGCGGCAGGCCTGGAGTTCGTGCACGAAGCCCCGACGCTCGACTCGAAGCTGGCGCACATCATGCCGCAGGTGGCTTCGATGGGCGCCGCCGTCTCCATCGTCGACGTCGACGCCGACGGCCTCGCCGACATGTACGTCACCAACAGCCGCGAGGGCTCGAGCAACCGCCTGTTTCGCAACAAAGGCGACGGACGCTTCGAGGACGTGGCCGGCCGTCTCGGCATCGCCGATCTCAATCGTCCCGGCACCGGCGTGTCGATGGGCTCGGTGTGGGGCGACTACGACAACGACGGCTTCGAGGACCTGTTCCTCTACCGGTGGGGACGCCCGGAGCTCTTTCACAACGATCGCGGCCAGGGCTTCACCCGCATCTCGGAGCAGACCGGACTGCCTGAGTGGGCCAACATCAATGCGGCCGTCTGGGTTGATTTCGATCGCGACGGGCGGCTCGACCTCTTCATGGGCGGCTACTACGCCGAGACGATCAACCTCTGGAAGCTCGCCGACACGAAGATGATGCCGGAGAGCTTCGAGTACGCGAACAACGGCGGCCGCAAGTACCTGTTCAGAAACCTTGGCGGCGGGCGGTTCGAGGAGGTGAGCGCGCGTGCGGGCATCGCGTCGCGGCGCTGGGCGCTCGCCGCGGTTGCCGCAGACCTCAAGGGCGACGGGTACCCGTCGCTCTTCGTCGCCAACGACTACGGCGTGTCGGAGCTCTTCGTGAACGAGAACGGCCGCTTCCGCGAAGCCGGTCGCGAGGCTGGCGTTGGCTACGCGCCAAAGAGCGGAATGAACGCGTCGGTCGGCGACGTGCTCAACCAGGGCCGCTTCGCAATCTACGTCTCCAACATCTCGGAGGAAGGCATCCTGCTGCAGGGGAACAATCTCTGGATGCCGGACGGCGACACAGGTGACGTGCCGCGCTACGAAAACCTCGCGCGCGCGATGGGAGTCGATCTCGGAGGATGGAGCTTCGGCGCGCAGTTCGGTGACCTGAACAATGACGGCTTCCTCGATCTCTACCTCGTCAACGGGTACGTGTCGGCGTCCCGCGAGGAGAGCTATTGGTACGATTACTCGAAAATCGCCGGCGCGCACAGGCTCGTGATCTCCGATGCGAAGAACTGGCCGGCGATGGGGTCGCGCAGCCTTGCCGGCTATCAGCAGAAGCGAGTCTGGATCAGCGACGGCGCGGGCCGGTTCATAGACGTCGCACAGATGGTCGGCGCGACCGATCGCTTCGATGGACGGGCCGTCGCGCTCGCCGACCTCTTCAATCGCGGCGCCCTCGACGTCGTCGTCGCCAACCAGCGAGGGCCGCTGCTCGCCTATCGCAACGACGTCACGCCGGCCAACGGCTGGATTGCCTTCGATCTCGAGGGTGCGTGCCGGGACGACAAGACGAGCGCGCCCTGCACGAATCGCAGCGCCATCGGCGCGCAGGTCACGCTCTTCTGGAACGGGCAGCAGCAGCTCCAGGAAGTGTCCGGAGGCTCAGGCTTTTGCGCGCAGAATCAGCGGCGTCTCCACTTCGGGCTCGGCGCCGGGGCGACCGTGGAAAAAGCGATCGTGCGCTGGCCATCGGGTAAAATGCAGGAGCTCGTTCGTCCGCAGCCCAATCGCGTTCACCGCATCGCGGAACCGGCATGACACCTTCCCGCCTGCGATTCGATCATCGGTACCTGGCGCCGATCCTCGTGACGGTCGTGCTCGTCGTGGGTCAGGTGGCGTTCGGGTTTCTCGAGAGCTGGTCTCGTACGTTTCTCGCGATTGGCACGGCGATAGGCATCGAGCTGCTGCTCGGGCGCCTCTTTGCCGGGAAGTGGCCGCACCTCGCCAGCGCCTACATCTCGGGAATCAGCGTCGGCATGCTAGTGCGCTCGCCTGCGATCTGGCCGTACGCGCTCTGCTCGGCCATTTCAATCACGTCGAAGTACGTGCTGCGCGTGAAAGGCCGGCACATCTGGAACCCCTCGAACTTCGGCGTCGTCGCGATGCTGGTGCTGGCGGCCGATACCGTCGCCGGTCTCAGCGTGCAGTGGGGCAACAACCTGCTGCCGATGGCCATCGTCTGGGCATTCGGGACGGTCATCCTGTACACGCTGGGCCGGCTGCACATCACCGTGACCTACGTCGTGTCGTTCGTCCTCTTCGCGGCGCTCCGCGCCGCGCTGACCGGACATCCGTTCCTGAGCGAAGTCGCCCCCATTACCGGGCCGATGTATCAGCTCTTCATCTTTTTCATGATTACGGACCCGAAGACGACGGTCCGTCCACGCTGGGCGCAGTGCCTCGTCGTCTTCCTCGTTGCCGCTGTCGAAGCCGTGTTCAGGCTGCTGGAGTTCGTCCACGCGCCGTATTACGCGCTCTTCGTCGTCGGACCGGCGGCGAATCTCGTCGAGGTCGCGCTCTCACAGAGGCGAACGACCCAGGCTGCTTCTGCGTGCACGCCGTTGCCGGCGCTCGCGCGCACTCAGGGAGACACCACATGAGTGAACGACAGGTTCTGGTGAACCAGGCACGGATTCTCAGGAACCAGGTGAGGTTGCTCGCCAACCAGCGCAAGCTCGATCAGATCGTCGCGAATCAACGCGAGATCAAGGCCAACCAGCGCAAGCTCGATCTGATTCTCACGAATCAGAGAGTCATCCGGGCGAATCAGGCGAAGATCCTGGCCAACCAGCGCCGAATTCTTTCTCGGGGATGACCCGGTTTCTGACGGCGTCCGTCTGTGCGGCGTTGCTGTCGATTCCGCAGGCCGCGTTGGATCCGCGCCGCGAAGTTCACGACTACCTGACGAAGAACAAATTCACGGCTGAAGAGCTCGCCAGTTTTGACGCGGGCGACGTGGTCGCACGAGCGACGGTCCTCAAATCGGCCGAGATTCTCGTTGTCAGCGCCGTCAAGATCCTCATCTCGCGCGACCGCGTGCTCGACTTCTACGGCCGGGTGATCAGCTACGTGGATGGGACCGTCACCCTTGCGTTCGGCCGCTTCAGCACGCCACCCGCACTCGACGACGTCCGGGATCTAACGTTCGATCCGGGCGACGTGTCCGATCTTCGGTCGTGCAAGCCTGGCAAGTGTGACGTGAAGCTCGGCGGCGCCGGCATCCAGACGCTACAGAAATCAATCGACTGGAGTGCGCCGGATGCCGCCGATCGCGTCAATGCGTTCGTCCGGAAGGCTGCCGTTGACTACGTTGCTGCGTATCAGTCGCAGGGGGACGCAGGGCTCGTCACCTACAACGATCGCTCGCAGCCGGTCAGCCTGCAGCAACAGTGGCGCGACATCATCGGCGGCGCGGCCTACTTTCACCAGTATGAGCCCGCGCTGAAGGCGTATCTCGAGCAGTATCCTCGAGGGTCGCTCGCCGGCGGCCGCGACGTCTTCTACTGGGTAAAGGAAAACTACGGGTACAAGCCCGTTGTCAGCATCGTCCACGGCGTTGTCTACCAACCACCGTCGCGGGGCGATCGCGCGTTCGCGGTTCAGAAACAGATCTACGCGAGCCATTACTTCGAGGGCTCGCTCGCGATGGCGACGCTGCTGTCGGCGACCGAGAACGGCGCGCCCGCGACCTATCTGGTCTACGCCAACCGGTCGCGGGGCGACGTGCTGCGCGGCAGCTTTGGCGGGCTCAGGCGAAATGTGGCCCAGTCGCAGGCGCGCCAGGCCGCGGAGGAGACGCTCGGATCGATCAAGCGTCAACTGGAGCAGTGAAGGAAACAGGCCTTAGAGCAAGCAGTAGCCCGAGCCCAGCCGCGAGCGCCGCTCGTGTGCCAAGCACGAATCCAAACTCTGGTAGAGGCAATGTGTCGTTCGCATGTGAGTAGGCGACTGCATATATCGTGCAGATGCGCCGCAGCTGAATCGCTCAGCGCAGTCTCATCCAGGTAAAGAAGGCTACGGCCGCCGGAACGCCGAAGACGATCACGAAGATCGGCGCCTCCGCCGCCACGCTGTACCCGGCTCGCGTGACGCCCAGGTACATGTTGATTGCGGCGCCGACCAGCCAGACAGGTAGAAACACGAGTGCGGCCGTCGCGACGCCAGGTGCGCCGGCGAGCATCCGTCCAACGACTGAGCAAAGTCCGAGCAGGCCGAAACCGGCGGCAATCACGAAGAGAGTGTGCATCGGCGCTCGAGAGAGTGTCCGGAATGGACTAGTCTGTCCTTCCTGCCCTATAGGTAACACGGTTTTCCGACCCCCAGCGTCAGGATAGTTGTCGCTCGCTAACACGGTTGAGCAGCGGGGCGAGAAGGCAACGATCAGTGACGAAGCCGTTCTCCCTAGCGTTTAGGCAAAAAATGATGGCGCGTCTGACCGGCAAGGAGGCGGTCAGTGCGCGGCAGCTAGCCTTGGAAACCGGCCTCCGTCAACAAACGCTCTCGCGGTGGTTGCAGGAGGCGAGTAGTCTTCCAATCATGCCGGCGAAGCGCCCGGGGCGCGACTGGTCAATCGAAGAGAAGATTCGGATCCTGGCGAAGGCGAGTACCCGCACGGGTGCTGAGCTGACGGATTGGCTTCAGCGCGAGGGCGTACTGCAGGCGGAATACGAGCAGTGGCGACTCGCCCTGGGCGAGGAAGGCCGAGCTTCGCTGGCCACAATGAAGCGGATCCGCACGCTCGAGCGTGAGCTCGCGCGGAAGGAAAAGGCGCTCGCCGAAGCCGCCGCGTTGCTCGTGCTCAAAAAAACCTCCAGGTCCTGGAGGAGGCCGAGGACGACCACACCGACGAGGAGCCCGAGCCGTGATCTTGGCCGCGCTGAACGAGGCTCAGAGCGTCGGAGCGCGACTCGGTGCCGCATGTCAGGTGATCGGCGTCTCGGCGCGCACGATCCACCGCTGGAAACGCCACCCGGACGGCGACGACCGCCGTTGCGGGCCGCGACATCGACCGGGCAATGCGCTGAGCGCGGGCGAGGAAACCCAGGTGCTCGCCCTCATGACGAGTGCAGAGTACAGCCATCTCTCGCCCAAACAGCTGGTGCCGCGGCTGGCGGACGACGGGCGGTATCTCGCCTCCGAGTCCACGATGTACCGCCTCAGACGCCGCGTTGGGCTGAATGCGCGACGACCGCCCGTGCTTCGCACTGAAGTGACGCGGGGGACCACTGTCCATCGCGCGGTACGATCGAACCAAGTCTGGAGCTGGGACATCACCTACCTTCCGACCGTGATCCGCGGACGGTTTTTTCGTCTCTACCTGGTGATGGACGTCTGGAGCCGGCGCATTATGGGTTGGGAGGTCCACGAAGACGAGATCGCCGAGCGAGCGGCCACGCTAATTCAACGCATCTGCGCCGACAGCGGGGTCGATCCGCACGGACTGGTGCTGCACTCGGATAACGGGAAGCCGATGCGTGGGAAAACGATGATCGCCACCCTGCAGTGGCTGGGAATCGTCCCGTCGTTTAGCCGACCTCACGTCTGCAACGACAACCCGTATTCTGAGGCGCTGTTTCGAACCCTGAAGCACACGCCAGCGTATCCGCGTGTACCATTCGGAAGCCGCGACGCTGCACATCAGTGGGTCGCTCGCTTTGTCACCTGGTACAACACCGAGCATCGTCACAGCGCGATTCGCTATGTGACGCCAGACCAACGACACTCGGGTGCCGATGTCCCCATTCTGGCGCATCGTCGCTTGGTCTACGAGCGAGCCCGGCGACGAACGCCGGGACGCTGGTCGGGCGATATGCGAAACTGGGCATCCGTCGCCACCGTAGTACTCAATCCCGAGCCCACAGCGACGAGGCTTAATGCGGCATCCTGATGAGCGCGACAATTACCTTGACGCTCACCGCCGAGCGCATGGGTGACACTTTGCCCCCTCAAGCGCAGGAGGGGGCATGCCTTGGAGGGAGTGTCACGTCATGGATGAGCGGCTCCCGGTTTGTCGCCCGCCTGCTCGAGGGCGAAAAGATGGCGCCCTTGTGCGCCGAGTTCGGGATCTCCCGTAAGACCGGGTACAAGGTCGTCAGCCGCTACAAAGAATGCGGCATCCAGGCGTTCACGGACCGCAGCCGACGGGCGTATCGGCAGGCGAATCGGCTCCCGGCCCCGCTCGAAGCGGTGATCGTGCATGTCTGCACTTCGCCCACGCTTTTCGGGAACAGCCACAAACCTTCCGCAGCCCTTTGTTCTCGTGTCGCTTGTTCATGCGTCACCTCCGCTGTCATCGGAACCCATCAAGCGCCTCGTGGCGAGCTGATGCCGTAACGTCAGGCCCGCCTCGCAGGCCGGATTCTCACAAGGCAGTTCTTGAGTGAGAAGGCGAGCTTGCCGAGCGGTGCGGAGCGCGGCGGCCACTGAAACCATTCGTTGGTCTCCTGCGGCCGCCCAAAAATAGAAACGGCCGCAAACATGGGTTTCCGAAAACCCCCTGTTTTGCGGCCTTGTCCCGATGGCCACGAGACCATCCGGCGCCGTCGAGCGCTTTCAGGTCTTCATGCCGGGCGGGGGGTTTCGCACCCCGCCATGGGTTAGGCTGTCTCAACGCCCCGGTTCCGGACGCGAGCCCAGTCACCACACCCGAGTAGTCTTGGCCAGCGCAAAAAACGAATTGCACCGATCGGATGTGCCGAGGGAATTGTACGCGACTTGCCAACCGGTTTGCCACTTAGATCCCGGCCATGGAAAACCTGCGCGCCTATCTTCCGCTCGTGAATGGTGATCAGTACCCGCTGGACTATCCGAACGGATATCAAATGATCCGAGATAATCACAGATAACTGGGGGAGCGCCCACTGCGCTCGATGGTTCTCGAAGCGCGCACGGCAATGCTGAATGCGGCGAGAAAAACGCTCGTAGGACGAGCTGCTGCTGTCGTTAGAATCGGACTCGCAGAACCGTAAGAGGTCCCGATGCGACGATTGCTCGTGTTCACAGTCGCGCTGGCGATTTCCAGTTCGGGAGTTGCGCAAGTCGCTGAACCGCCGCGACCGCAAACTGTCGAGATTTTGAGTGGCGGTGTTCGAGTGAAGGGCTTTTTGTGGAGGCCCGCAGGTCGCGGTCCGTTTCCCGCGGCCGTATTCAATCACGGCAGAAGTGACACTTCCCGGCAACACATTCTCGAACTGGGCCAGACCCTCGAGCAGGCCGCGCAGATTCTCGGCCCGGTGTTCGTCAGGCACGGTTTCGTGTTCTTGTATCCATTTCGCCGTGGCGAAGGACCGTCCGCGGATCAGGGGCAATTCATCGGAGATCTGCTGCAACGGGAAGAAGCGGCGAAGGGCCTCGAGGCACGCCGGCAGTTGCAGTTGGTCCTGATGACGACGGATCATCTGCAGGATGCGCTCGCAGCGTTATCGTTCCTCAAGAATCTTCCTTACGTGGACAAACGTCGCGTCGCGGTGGCAGGACATTCGTTTGGTGGTCAACTGACGTTGCTCGAGGCCGCGCACGATCGCACCGTACGTGCCGCAGTGACATTTGGCGCTGCGGCGGGTTCGTGGGACGGCTCGCCCGAGCTCCGCGATCGTTTGATCGAAGCCGTGCGCGAACTCACAATACCAGTGATGCTGATTCAGGCAGCGAACGACTACTCACTGTCGCCGAGCAGCGCGATTGATGGAGAACTGTCGCGCTTATCCAAACCACATGTCCGGAAGATCTATCCCGCATTCGGGGACACGCCGAAATACGGGCACAATTTCTTCTACTTTGACGTCGCTCGATGGGAACGGGACGTGTTTGCGTTTCTTGAGGCGAACGTCACACCCCAAAAATGACGTGAGAATTAAATGGTGAGAAGCTGCTTCCAAAGCCGGCTCGCACGAATCCAGAGCCGTCCGCATCCCGTTCGGGACGCCATCGCTTGTGGAAACTCCGGCAGGATGCCCGGAAGCAGGTACTTACTGATCCTTCAGCGTGATAGCGCCAGCCGGGCCGGCCGATGTGATCCGTCTGCGGTGTGAGAAGGCATGCCGATCCTGGTTTCCTACACCGTGGTAGCTTACGTGGGCCATCCGCCATTCAATAGGAGGGACCCCATGCCACGAGCCACACACGGGCTTCTCTTCACGCTCGTTGTCTGCGTCGCGGCGTGCGCGGGCGACGCTGGACAACTGCCCGCGAAACCCACCGGCATCACGCCCGCCGCCCTCAGTCCGAACTCGCTCCACGACGCGGTCCAAGCCGGCGCCTCAGGATGCTACACCGTCAAGTTCAACGTGGCGGCATCGCCCATTGCGCCAGGAATACTCGAAGGTGTCGTGACCGGAGACCTGCAGGGGACAGTCCAGGTGCAGTTCGATCTCGGGTAGGTCGAGTTCGCCGGCGTCACCCAGTCGAACTCGGGCACCGCGCATTGGGTCATCACGGCCGGGGACATTCCGGGAATCACGTTCGACACGACGTTCGAGAATCGGAATCTGGTGATCGATCGGCCCGGATCGCCAGCTACGCTCTTCGAGAACCACGGAAGACACCGAGCCATCGGAGGCGTCGCCGTGGCGAACCTGACCTACCACGGCACCTTCACTCTCGTGCCGACTGCCATAACGGATCACGACTACTTGGGAGTGATTTGCCGCGAATAGTTCCAACCGAAGCGTGCTTGAGCGGCCGCGGCCATGCCACCAGTCGCCAAGCACGCCCGCCTCAAGGGCGTAAAAAAAGGTTCTAGGAGCCCGTTGAGCGATTTTGACGCGACCAAAGCTTCTGGCGGACACGGTTGACGACCCAGCCGTCTAGGCGCGTCCACTCGCCGTCACTTCCCGTTCGGGACGCTATCTGTTTTAGAGGCTGTATTAAACCTCACGGCGCGCGCTTTCGAGCCCCAGCAGTTCAAGCGGATTCGCTATCCACTACGGCGTTAGTGGGGAGCTATGATTGTGCCCTTGGACGCATCTCTAGGATCCGAATGCCCAGAGGTGTTTTGCAGTTCTGACGTACAGCTTGTGGTCGGCGATGGCCGGCGTCGCCGTGATGCTCTCACCGAGATCGTTGCGCGCCAGCACTTCCAATGCATCGCCCGCTCGGAATACGACGATAGTGCCGGTCTCGCTGGCGGCGTAGATGCGGCCGTCGGCCGCTACCGGCGAGGCGACGTACTGGCCGAGCGTGCCCAGGCGCTGCCGATCGAGCACGACCCTCCCGGAGTCGGGCATGTGGCTCGTCACCATGCCGCCGTTTCGCACGAAGTACAGCCGGCCGCGATAGAACAGCCGCGACGGCATCTCTGAGATGCCTCGGCTGGCCTTCCACGCCACATGCGAATTGCTGCTGTCGCCACTGCCACCTGGCCGAATCGCCAGCACGTTGTCCTCATTACTGCGCAAGAAGGCGAGGGTCGCCTCCCACTCTCCCTTTGTGACCACCCCGTCCTTGTTGCCGTCGGTCAAAGTCATCGCCCTCGGCCAGGACAAGAAGTTGCCAGGCGTGTCCTTCGCCACTTCCCGACGCAGATGGATGCCCTCCTCTCGAGGCAGCTCAGTCACGGCGAGCATCGCGTCCTTGTTCGCGTCGTACCGCTCGACGAGCGTGTCCCAACGTGGAATGTCGAGCGGTTCGGACGGGGAGCCGGAGCCCGTGGCGCTCGCAAAGAGCATTCCCTCACCAAGCACCGCGCACGTGATCGGCGCCAGCGTCAAGCCTCCCACCCACCAGCGCTCCGCGCCATCACTGGCCGAATACGCAGTGAGCCTGTTGGTTCCCACTGTGATGATCTCGTCGCGGCCGTCGTGCGTCCAAACGATGGGTGTCGACCAGCTCTCACGCAACAGCGGCCGCGGTGTCCGCCAGACCGGGTCGCCGGTTCGAGCGTCGAACGCCAGCAGCTCGGAGCGACCGTCGTTCCCATCGAGCTGGAGGATGACCTTCCCATCGAAGACGATCGGCGACGTCGCGGCGCCATATTGCGTGGGCGGCGCGGGCAAGGGCTTTTGCCACACTTCCTTCCCGGTGAAGTCGTGTGCCAACAGCCCATACGAGCCGAAGTACGTGTAAACGCGCTGTCCGTCGGTCGCTGGCGTGGACGCGGCAGGATTGCTGAATGGGTGAACCTTCTCCAATTGGTCAGACGGCGCACGTTGCCGCCACAGCAACGTGCCGTCGCGCCGGCGAAGTGCGATAACGACCAGCGTGCTGTTCTCGACGGCCGTCACGAAGATGTAGTCTCCCCATATCGTCGGCGAAAAAGTGGCCGGGTGGAACCACCGCTTGCCACAAGCGGTTGGACGACGGGCCGAACGTGGTGGGTGGCTTGTCGGTCTCGGACACGCCAGAGCCATTTGGCCCCCGGAAACGCGGCCAGTGCGCGGCCGTTGGCTGCTGCCCGACGAGCGACACAGTGAGCAGACAGACCAAGAGCAAAGATGGTCCAAGTCGCATGGGCACCTCCGTCGGTTGCAAGTCTCCCATGAAGCTCGTCTCACCGAGTCAAAGATCGCGGCGGAACGCAGCTGAACTGCGTCGCTCCTCAGTAGTCGCCAAGGGTCTACCTACTCGCCGGACGGACCTCTGGATCACTGTTCGGGTGGGGGCAGTGACTAGCCCGACGCACTGCGACGTGTTGGGGGTTGTTAGGGCCTCTTAGGAAAATCCTTGGAGTACTTCCCCGGTTGCAATCTCGTTGCAAACAGAAACGGCCCGGCGTTGTGCGCCGAGCCGTAAGTTCTTGCGTTGATTGGTCGGGGCGAGTGGATTTGAACCACCGACCCCTCGGTCCCGAACCGATCTACCAGGCGTGAGTCTTCGAGCAATTTCGCAGATTCTCGCACTCGGGTAGTCACCGGGTAGCGGTTCGGCCGCGGTCAGCTCCAGCCTTCGCCGAACATGGCCGCCAATTTCAGGCGCGGTCGTTACCGTAGGAAAATGCGCAGCGGGTCAGGCGCGCCAGCTTTGCAGCAGGAGCATGTAATTCGCCCGTTCGTAGGCGTCGGCGTCGGGCACTTTGGCGAGGTTCATGTTCCCGCGCATCCGGACGAGGGAATCCCACTCATGCTCTTGCATCCACGCCGCAAGGTCGGC
>DATAFJ010000055.1:0-56209 GCA_036257535.1 Vicinamibacterales bacterium
CGAAGCTGCGCGCGATGATGCCATTCGTGAACCCGGTGACGGCGCGGCCCAGGGAAGGAGTGCTGGTGTGAGCGGGATCGGTCCTGTCTGGCTGAACGGCCGGCTGCTGCCGGCATCCGAGGCGACGCTTCCCTTCCTGACGCCGGCGCTGCATTACGGCGTCGCCGTCTTCGAAGGGATTCGCGCCTACGCGACGCCGCGCGGGCCGGCCATCTTCCGCCTCGGCGATCACATGCGGCGGCTGATCGAGTCGGCGCACATTCTCGGCTTCCGCGAGCTTCCGTACACGGCCGACGAGCTGTCGGATGCCGCGCGCGCCACGGTTGCCGCGAGCGGCCTCGAGGCCTGCTACATCCGCCCGCTCATTTATCTTGCCGAGGGAGGCTGGAACCTGACGGTCGACTCGGGCCGGCCGCACGTGGGGATCGCCGTCTGGCGCTGGAACGCGTATCTGGGCGAGGACGCGCTCCACGAGGGCGTGCGCGCGAACATCTCGTCGTTCACGCGGCTTCACCCGAACGCCTCGATGACGAAGGCGAAGATCGCCGGCAACTACGTGAACTCGGTGCTCGCCAAGACGGAGTCGGTTCGCCTCGGGTTCGAGGAAACGATCATGCTCGACCCGCAGGGCTACGTCGCCGAATGCTCCGGCGAAAACCTGTTCGTCGTCCGCCAGGGCGAGCTCGTCACGCCGCCGCCGGGGGCGGTGCTCGAAGGCCTGACGCGCGACACGGTCATCCAGCTCGCCGGCGACCTCGGGTTCGACATCACGGAGCAGACGATCTCGCGCGACGCGCTCTACACGGCGGACGAAGTGTTCGTCACGGGTACGGCTGCCGAGGTAATCGGGCTGCGAGAGATCGACTTCAGGACGATCGGCGCGGGGCGCACGGGGCCGATCACACGCGCGCTGCAGGATGCGTATCGATCGCTCGTCGCGGGCGACCACCCGCGATCGAGCGAGTGGCTCGACTACGTGGCCCCTGCTCAGGAATCCACAATCGGGTAACGGTCAATCAGCCCGACGTTCTGACGCTAAGGGCCGCACGCAGGTTATGCTCTTGCGAGCGTCCTCATGAAGATCGTCGACGGCAAGGTCATCGTCTGTGGCCCGGGACGGAATTTCGTCACGCTGAAACTCGTGACCGAGGACGGCGTGACCGGCGTCGGCGACGCCACGCTCAACGGCCGCGAGCTCGCCGTCGCGAGCTACCTGAGCGATCACGTCGTCCCGCTCCTCATCGGCCGCGACGCGCGCCGCATCGAGGACACGTGGCAATACCTCTACAAAGGCGCGTACTGGCGGCGCGGGCCGGTGACGATGACCGCGATTGCGGCCGTCGACACCGCGCTCTGGGACATCCTCGGAAAAAGCGTCAACCGGCCTGTCTACCAACTGCTCGGCGGCGCGTCGCGCGAGTCGGTGCTCGTCTACGGTCATGCGAACGGCCTGACGCTCGACGAGGCGATCGAAGCGGTCGCGCATTACCGAGGTCTCGGGTATCGCGCGATCCGCGCGCAATGCGGCGTACCCGGAGTGCCGCACGCCTACGGCGTCGGCCGCGGCACGCTGCAGTACGAGCCGGCGGAGAAAGGGCTGCCGCCCGAGACCTGCTGGAGCACCGAGCAGTACCTGTCGTTCGTTCCCAGGCTCTTCGAGCGCCTTCGCCAGGAGTTCGGCGAGGATGTGCACCTGCTTCACGACGTCCACCATCGGCTCACGCCGATCGAAGCCGGACGCCTGGGCAAAAGCCTCGAGCCGTATCATCTCTTCTGGATGGAAGACCCGGTGCCGGCCGAGCTGCAGGAGGGCTTCCGGCTGATTCGCCATCACACGACGACGCCGATTGCCGTGGGCGAGGTGTTCAACTCGATCTACGATTGCGAGCTGCTGATTCGGGAGAACCTGATCGACTACATCAGGGCGACGGTCGTGCATGCGGGCGGAATAAGTCACCTGCGCAAGATTGCAAACCTGGCGGAGCTGCACCACGTGAAGACCGGTTCGCACGGCGCGACCGATCTCAGCCCGATCTGCATGGCCGCCGCGTTGCATTTCGACCTGAGCGTCCACAACTTCGGCATCCAGGAGTACATGCGCCACAGCGAGGAGACCGACCGCGTCTTCCCGCACTCGTACACGTTCGCGGATGGCGTGATGCATCCCGGCGATGCGCCGGGCCTCGGCGTCGACATCGACGAGGCGCTGGCGGCGACGTACCCCTACGAGCGCGCGTATCTCCCGGTTGCCCGCAGGATCGACGGCACAGTGCACAGCTGGTAGGCCACGGATTACGCGGAGCCCTGGGCCTTAGGCCCCGGGGGAGATGACATGACGACAACTCGTCGTGAGTTCTTGATCGGTATCGGGGCAGCCGGCACCGCCAGCTTCCTGGCGGAGGCGCGTCTCTTCGGGCAGGCACGCTCGAAGATCAAGTTCGGCTGCGCGGCCATCACCTGGGACGGCAACGACGTGCAGGCGATTCAGGACGTGTCGTCGCTCGGCTTTCCCGGAATCCAGCTCCGGTCGAACGTCGTGAAGGCGTACGGCGATCGGCCCGAGGCGCTGCGCGACCTCCTCGCGAAGCACAAGTTGACGATGGCGGCGCTGTCGAGCGGAGACGTGCGAATCGATCCCGCGGTCGAACGTGAAGAGATCGAAAAGCATGCCGGTCACGCGAAATTCGTGCGCGCCGTAGGCGGCGTCTATCTGCAGCTGACCGATGCGCGCCCGAAGGGACGTCCGATCGTCGCCGACGACTACAAGCGGCTCGGACGCATGCTGACCGAAATCGGCAAGCGCGCCGCCGACGTTGGAATCCCGATCGGCTACCACAACCACATGAACAACCTCGGCGAGCGGCCGGACGAAGTGGGCTGGATACTCGATGCCGCCGATCCGAAGGTCGTGCGGCTGCAGCTCGACACAGCGCACTATCTGCAGGGCGGCGGCGACCCGGCCAGGGCGATCAGGGAGTATCGCGACCGCCTGATCTTCCTGCACATCAAGGATGTCGAATCGCCGGTCCCGGGCGCGACGGGCGACCTGTCGCGGTCCTACCGGTTCGTGGAACTCGGGCGAGGGAAAGTCGATCTCAAGGGTGTCTTCGCGGCGCTCGACGAGATAGGCTTCAAGGGCTGGGCGATCGTCGAGCTGGACAGCGTGCCGGACAAGGCGCGCACACCGAAGGACGCGAATGCGATCAGCAAGAAGTATCTCGAGAGCCTGGGATTTACTATCGGTGGTTAACTAATGCCTAATGCCTAATGCCGCAGGCCGAACCGGGCCGATTTTGGCATTTGGCAGTCGGCATTAGGCATTTTTGGAGGCACCATGAAACCGACGCGTCGTGACTTCATCCGAGTGGCGGGCGCCGGCGCTGCGGGCCTCGCGTTCGCTTCCGAGGCTCGTTCGCAGGGCCGCGTCGTCGGCGCCAACGATCGCGTCCGGGTCGGCATCGTCGGCTTCTCCGATCGCAGCCGCCAGGCGCTCATCCCCGCGTTCTACCGGCACGCCGCGGAGCTGAACTTCGAGATCGCCGCGGTGTCGGACATCTGGACGCGGCGGCAGGAGGAAGGGGCGGCGTTCATCGAGAAGTCGGGCGGCGCGCGCCCGGTTCTCTGTCGCAACAACGACGAGCTGTACGATCGCAAGGACATCGACGCCGTCATCGTCGCGACCGCGGACTTCCAGCACGCGCTCCACGCCGTCGAAGCCGTGCGTGCGGGACGCGACGCCTACGTCGAGAAGCCGCTCGCGAACACGATGGCCGATGCCCGCGCGGTTCGCGCCGCGGTGAAAGAGACGGGACGCGTCGTTCAGATCGGGACGCAGCGGCGCAGCTCGCCCAAGTATCAGCGGGCCCACGAGCTGCTGAACTCCGGGAAGTTCGGCGACGTCGTGATGGCGGAGATGACCTGGAACGTCAACCAGCCCGGGCGCTGGCGGAGGCCGGCGCTCGTCGCCGACCTGCGCGAGGCGGACGTCGACTGGAAGCGATTCCTGATGAACCGGCCGCACGAGCCGTTCGACGCGCGGAAGTATCTCGAGTACCGCCTGTTCTGGCCGTACTCGTCCGGCATCCCCGACCAGTGGATGGTTCATCAGATCGACACCGTGCACTGGTTCACCGGCCTCCCCCGCCCCCGCAGCGTCGTGGCCAACGGCGGGATCTACCTGTGGCACGACGGCCGCAAGAACTTCGACACGATGACGGCGGTCTTCGACTACGGCCCACTGAACGACTCGTCGAAGGGTTTCCAGGTGCTCTACGCGTCGCGCCAGACGAACGCGGCGGGCGACGTGAAGGAGATCTACTTCTCCAACGGCGGCACGCTGAACCTCGACACAGGTCAGGTGACGCCTGACGGCGGCCTCACGGAGAAGTACGCGGCCGAAATGAACATGAAGCCGAACCAGCTCGCGCCGTTCTCGATCGACGATCCGGGGACGAAGACGGTCACGGACGTCAACACCGGACTCGAGGATGGCACGTCGGCGAACGTGCGGAACTGGATGGAGTGCGTCCGCAGCCGGAAGACGCCGAACGCCGACATCGAAGCAGGCTACCGCCACTCGGTGGCGCTGTGCATGACGATCGCCGCGCTGCACACGGGCCAGCGCGTCACGTTCGACGACTCCACGCAGGAAGTCGTCGTGGGGGCGCCGACGGCCACGGCACGGAAATAACGGGTGCATCGGGTGCACCTAATGCACCTGAAGAGAGCGTGAGAGTAGGGATCCTCGGCAGCGGCAACATCAGCGACACCCACGCGCGCGCCGCTGCCGACATACCGGGCGTCCAGGTCGTCGCCGTCTACGGCCGCAATCGTGAGAAGGCGGGACTGCTCGCGAATCGAGCCGGCGCCGTCTCGTACAACGATCTCGATCGCTTCCTCGCCCATCGGCCGATGGACCTCGTCGCCATCGGCAGCCCGTCGGGCCTCCATGCCGAGCACGGCGTCGCCGTCGCGCAGCGAGGCCTGCATGTCCTCGTCGAAAAGCCAATCGACATCACGGTGGAACGGGCCGATGCGCTCATCGACGCGGCGGATCGCGCCGGAGTCAAGCTCGCCGTCTTCTTTCAGGACCGCCTGAAGCCGGCGGTTGTTCGGATGAAGAACCTCATCGAGACCGGCCGGCTCGGGACGCCGGTTCTCGCCTCGGGTTACGTGAAGTGGTACAGGCCGCCCGAGTACTACGGCGGCTCGCGATGGCGCGGCACGTGGGCGCTCGACGGCGGCGGCGCGCTGATGAACCAGGGCATTCACACGGTTGACGTGCTGCTGAACCTCTTCGGACCTGTCGCGCGGGTCTCGGCGCGGGCGGCGACGCGGCTGCACCAGATCGAGGTCGAGGACACCGCCGTCGCCACGCTGGAGTTCGCGAGCAGCGCGCTCGGCATCATCGAGGTGGCAACGTCGATCTATCCCGGTTACGCGCGCAGGGTCGAGGTGACGGGATCGGAGGGTACGCTCGTCCTCGATCAGGATCGGCTGGTCAGCGCGGACCTTCGCTCGCCGATAGACGCGGCCGAGCTCGACGCGCCGGCCGGCGCCGGCGAAAGCGCGACGTCACCGGTGGTTTCGGACGTCACGCCGCACCGGCGCATCTTCGAGGACTTCATCCGCGCGATCGAGACAAACGGCACGCCGGCGTGCGACGGGCGAGAAGGGCGAAAAAGCGTGGCGGTCGTTCAGGCCGTTTACGAGTCGGCGCGGACGGGCCAGGCGGTCGTCGTTTGACTATTTGGATGCACGTCTCGGGCGCTGCTTCGCGGACACGCTCCGGACGATGAGACGGCCGGCGCGCTTCGGCCCGAACGGTTCCGATTTCTCGATTGCGTGAGCCATCAGGGCGCGCACGGCAGGTGCATCGAGCATGGCGGCCGTCTCCAGCCTGATGCTTCGCACGCGGCTGCCGCTCCCTTTCAGCAGCCGATCCGGATCGGGCAGACCCGCGCCGTTCAGAAAGAACAGGTTGACCCATTTCGGGTAGAGCGCGATCGAGAACACCGCCTCCGACGCGCGCTCGCTCGGACCGAACCCGATGACGAGCGCATTGTAGTTGTCGTAGACGATTTGCACGGCGCCCGGCAGGCGGGCCTGCATCTTCTTCAGGGCCGCCCGCGCGACCGCGGAGACTTCCGGCGAGTACTTGGCCATCGACCGGGCGAGCTGCCGTTCCGCCCCGACCTCAGTCATCACCGAGTGACGCGAAGCGTCGCACGATAGTCCTCCGGCGGAATCGTCCCGGAACCGAAGGGATACGGAAAAAGCGCGACGAGCGCGATCGTGAGGCCTTCGTGCCGCACGGGCTCCATGCTGCCCGTGTGCAGTTCGTATGCAGTCCTGGCGAAGCCGGGACCGGTGACTTCGATATTCACAATCGCATCGCCGCCCTGAACGCAGACCACGTCGCTCGGACACCGTGAATCGCCGCTCACGCGATCGAAGAGGACGGTGATTGGCTCGTCCTCGATGGTGGCCGCTTCGCCCGGCGCGAGCACGAACGCCTGGTCGAGCGGCACCGTGGGCCCGGTGGGGCTGTCGGTGCAACCTGTCAGGAGAAAGCCGAAGACGACAAGAAGAATCCCGTAGCGCATGGGCCCTCGTCGGCAGGGGTAGCGCCTTCTACGTTACCAGAGGTCGGATGCGGACCAGAAGGCCTGAAAGTGTAAGACCTAAACCCTTCGATAGCCCAGCGTTGCGCCACCTTCGATCGGCAATGCCACTCCTGTAATGAACGACGCGGCGGGTGACGCGAGAAAGAAGATCGCCGACGCGATCTCTTCCGCCGATGCAAGGCGACCCGTGAGATGCATGGCGGCCTGACCGCGCAGCACGGCGTCGGAATCGGGCAGCGTCGCCGCCCATTCGCGCATGAGCGGCGTGTTCACGCCAGCCGGGCACACGCAGTTGACGCGAATTCCCGAGCGCGCCAGCTCGATGGCGAGCGCCTTCGTGAGCGACACGAGCGCCCCTTTCGAGGCCACATACGCTGCGCCGCGATCCTGGCCGACGAGCGCGGTCATCGACGCCACGAACACGATCGTTCCCTTCGAACGCCGCAGCGCCGGTAGCGCCGCGCGCACCGCGTGGAACGGCCCCTTCAGGTTGACGTCGACGATGCGGTCCCATTCGTCTTCAGTGTACTCGTCGATGGCGCGGGCGAAGTGGATGCCGGCGTTGCTCACGAGCACGTCGAGGCCGCCGAAGGCGGCATCGGCCGCTTCAACCGCCCGCTCGACGTCCGCGCGGACCGACACGTCACCTTCAATAGCAAGCGCGCGGGCGCGGTGTGACTGCACTTCCGCTGCCGCTGACGCGAGCGCGGCGCGATCGCGGTCGAAAAGCGCCACCGCGGCGCCGGCGTCGGCGAACTTCTTCGCGGTCGCGAGGCCGATCCCCTTCGCCGCGCCCGTGATCAGGACGCTCTTGTCCGTGAACATGTCTCGACGATCCGCTCGACCTCCGTCGCCGCGCGGTGGACGGCCGCGGCCGGCGTGACCTGGCCCTGCATCGCCTCCTGCACCGCCCTCCAGATGGCGTCTTCGCAATCAGGATACGCGGCAAAACGGGGCGGGACGATCATCGTCTTTTCCGCATCGGAGAGAAGCCGCCAGCGCTCTTCCTGGACCGGGTTCGACGCCGCCTCGTCGCGTATCCGGCCCAGCGCGCCGGCGTGGCACGGGATCGCGCCCCTGCGCGCTTCGCCGAGCTGCGAGTCGAGCGACGTCAGGAACCGGAGCAGCTCGAGCGCTCCGTCCCGGTTTTTTGCCCCGCGTCGGATGGCGAAGGAATGACACCCGGCATACGCGGCGCGCAGCCCGGCCGGTCCGGCGGGAAGCGGTGCGAGGCCCACGCGATCGGCGACGCGGCACGTTTCGGCGTTCGTGTAGAGGTGATAGCTGCCCGGCCAGTCGGACACCATCGCCGCGCGGCCCTCGCGAAACGCGGCGGAGATCTCGTCGTAATGCCAGCCTGCGAGATCTCTCGGCGTCACACGCCGCGTCTCGTGCAGATCGGCGATGAACTCGACGGCCCACTCCCCTTCGCCGGAGTCGAACGCGGGCTGGAGTCGATCGTTGAAGAGCGCGCCTCCGGCGCCGACCAGGAGCTCGTAAAACGTGCCGAACAGCCCCGAGTCGCGGCCTGGAAACAGAAACCCGAACCGATCGGCCGTCGTCAGGTACGACGCGACGTCCGCGAGGTCGGTCCAGGTCTCGGGCACGTTCAGCGGACGGCCGAAGCGCTGCTCGAACTCGGCACCCAGCGCCGGATCCCCGAAGAGGTCGCGGCGGTAGTGCAGCAGCCGGACGTCCAGATTGCGGGGAACCTGCAGGAGCCGTCCGTCGATGCGCGCGAGCTCGAGCGGCCGCGGCAGGAGGCTCGAGACCGCATCGGCGGAGATCAGATCGTCGAGCGGCTCGAGCCACTGCGCCTGCGACGGAGCGTACTTCGTGTGCGTGGATAGAAGATCGACGTCCGCTTCGCCGGACGAAAACGTCCGCCGCACCCACGCGTTGAGCTCCGGGTGAGCGAGCTTCGCCGCAACGACCACGCGCACGCCGCTCTCGCGCTCGAACGCGGGAATCGCCTCGTAGAGCGAGTCGTACATCGGCCCGCCGACGAGCGCTGCGCGGACTTCACTCATGCCCACAACTCGCCCGACCTGAAGGTCGGGCCTATCCGGCGCTCCACCCGCCGTCGATCGCGAATGCGGCGCCGGTCACGAACGCCGCTTCATCGCTCGCAAGATACAGCGCGGCGGCCGCAATCTCCTCGGGCCGGCCCATGCGCCCTATGGCCTGCGACGCCGACATCTCGCGGTATGCCTGTTCGGGGTCGGGATACTCGCGCAGCCGCGCGGAAACGAACGGCGTTTCGACCCGGCCCGGGCAGATGCAGTTCACGCGGATGCCATCCATCGCATGGTCGAGCGCCATGCTCCGCGTCAGACCCACGACGGCTGACTTGCTGGTGCAGTAGGCAATGCGATCCCGGATGCCGACGAGGCCGCCAATCGAAGCCAAGTTAATGATGACACCCGCCTTCCGCGCGAGCATCTGCGGAAGGAACGCCTTCGTCACGTTGAACAGACCGCGGACGTTGACCGCATAGAGCCGATCGAGGTCCGCCCCGTCGGTCTGGAGCACCGTTCCGACGTGCCCGACGCCGGCGTTGTTCACGAGCACGTCCAGGCGGCCCGCGCGACGCTGGACGTCAGCCGCAGCGGACCGGCAGGCCGCTTCGTCGCGGACATCGAGCGCCATCGATTCGGCGGCGCCTCCCGCCTCCGTGATGCGAGCGGCTGTCGCATGAGCGGACGCCTCGTCGATGTCGGTCGAGAACACACGCGCGCCGGCGCGAGCAAACGTTTCGGCGACGGCTGCGCCGATGCCGGAACCAGCGCCCGTTACGAGCGCGACTCGATTGGAGAGGTCGAACATGTCAGGGCCGGTCTAAAGACCGGCCGCTCCACGGCGCCGCGGCAGCAGGCTGACGGCCACAGCCCCGACGACGGCGAGGCTGACGAGGAGCATGAAGCCGCCGCCGTAACTGCCCGTGCGATCGCGGATGGTGGCGACGAGCATCGGCGTCACCGCTTCGGCGACGCCGTCGGCTGTCAAGACGACCCCCATGAGCCGTCCGAGGACGCGCAGCCCGAAGAGCTCCGCCGCCATGAGCGGAATGATCATGTAATCGCCGCCGAGGCCGACGCCGAACATGAACGCGAAGACGTTCAGCATCGCCACCGACGGCGCGAACGCGAGCGGCGCGATCGAGATCGCGACGATCGCGTAGATGAGGAGCATCACGCGCTGCTTCGGCCAGCGGTCCGCCAGCCAACCCATCAACAGGCGTCCGGCGATGCTGCCAACGAGCACGATCGAGAGCGTCGTCGCGATGTCCCCCTGCGCCAGCCCGCGATCGAGGCTCAGGTACAGCTTCAGGTTCTGCATCGTCCCGCCGACGGCGCCGATCGAGGCCATGCTGCCGATGGCGAGGAGGTAGAACGCGCGAGTGCGCAGGACGGGGCCGATCGAGTCCTGTTCGTTCGGCGCGGGCGAGGGCTGGTGGCCGGGATCCTTGACGAACAGCGCGGCCGGCAGCGCGACGAGAATCATCAGGATGCCGAGCATGCGCAGCGCGCCGCGCCAGCCGTACGCCTGGGTCAGCGCGTGGGCGACGATCGGCACGAGCGCGCCGCCAATCCCGATGCCGAGGTACGCGATGCCCATGGCCTTGCCGCGAGCCGCGTCGAACCAGCGCGACAGAAGGACCTGATTCGGCAGCGGCCCGCCGCAGACGTAGCCGAGCGCGTTGAAGAAATAGAAGAGATAGAACCCGGCAAGCGTCGTGACCTGCGCGAGTCCCACGAGCGCGCCGCCCGCCATGACGATGCCGGCGAGCATCAGGCGCTTGGGACCGAAGCGATCGACCATCCAGCCGGCAATGAAGCCGAAGACCGGCCCGACGATCAACTTGCTGAGCGCGTTCCCCGACGTGACCTCCTGCCGCGTCCAGCCGAGATCGCGCACGAAGAAGTCATAGAAGAACGGCAGGCCGTAGAGCGCACAGCCGACGATCGAGAAGAGCGAGAGGAACGCCGTCGTGATGGCGAGCGCTTGGTGCCGCGCGCGCGTCTCGGGCGCCAGGGCAACCGTCATGCCCGCTCCTCGACGTTGCCGGACGCGGCAGCCGCCTCCTTCACTTCAGCGAGGCGCACCGCGTCGGGATGCCGGGCGTAGAAGTCGTCAAGCGGATAACAGCCGGAGACGAGTCCGACGCGCGGTCCTGTCGTGCAGTCGCTGAACGTGCGGCAGAACGCCTTGCGCCGGAGCGGCGCTCCGTCGAGGATGTCGGCCGGCAGATCCGGATACGCGAGCACCATGCGCCCGAGCCCGACGAAATCGGTGAGGCTGTTCCGCACGTTGTACTGCGCCACGTGCGGCAGCCATTCCTGCAGGTAGCTGTACGCGGAGCCGATGATGGCGAACCCCGGAAATTCCGCCTTCAGGGCGGCAGTGGCGCGAATCTGCCGGGAGACGCCGCGCAGCGGATCCTCGGGCGGATCGTAGCCATCGATCGGCGGGAACATCGCCGGCCGCTGCACGTGGGGGTTGTAGTACGGACTGCCCGCGGTTACGCAGACCCAGCGAACGCCCAGCGAATCCAGAAGACGCAGGAGCGCCCGCGCCTCTTCGAGGCAGGAGTTCATGCATTCGTTCTTGTCGCACGCCAGCAGGCCGAACACGGAGTTGTACGACGCGGGCGCGATCTCGGGAACGCCGCTCCCGTCTTCGTCTTTCCTGTAAGGCACCGTGTCGAACACCGAGACGCGCACCGCCAGGCCGAGCGACGGCGTCTCGGCGCGAATGCCCTCGATCACGGTCCGCAGGAACCGGGTGCGGTTTTCGAACGAACCCCCGTACCGGCCGGGCCGGCTGTGCGCGCTGAGCAGCTCGTGACCGAGATAGCCGTGGCAGTGCTTGATGTCGACGAACTGAAAACCAGCGTCATAGGCGAGCCTGGCGGCACGGATGAAATCGCCGGCGAGCCGATCGAGGTCGTCGTCTGTAAGGCGGCGCGTTCCGGCAGGAAACCGGCGATCGAGAACGGGATGCTCGTACGCCGTCATCGGCTCCGGGCGATCCTTCTCGTGCGGCCGCGCGAAGCGCCCCGAATGCGTCAACTGAAGGCCGACGTAGAGATCGTCCGCGGCTGACGGGCCGAACCTGCGCCGATGCTCCGCGACGAGCAGCTCGCGGAGGTCGGCGATCGCTTTCTGCGTCCGCTCGATGATCAGGAGCTGGTTGGGGTTCGCGCGGCCGTCGGGCCGCACTGCGGCCGCCTCGCCTCCCCAGATCAGCTTTGCCCCGCTCAGGCCGAAGTGCCGCCAGCGGCGTCGCGTGAGATCGCTCGGCTCTCCGCCGGTCGTCCCGTCCCAGCCTTCCATGGGAAGGATGCAGAACCGGTTGCCGACGTGCACGCCGTCGCGCTCGAACGGCTGCGCGAGCGGAGACGTACCTGGGGCCGCCAGCGTCTCGTCGAATTCGAGGGAGATTGCTTCGCGCTCGAGGTGCGCACGAAACGCGGCAGCGGTCCTCAGCGAGGCCACGCGCGGATAACGGCTCGCGCTCACAGCGTCAGTTCTGTTTTCTTTTCAACCGCCTCGTTCGCGCGGATACAGGCGCGCGCGGACTCGAGACCCGACCGTGCGCCGCACGCGAGCGGCGTTCCCACACGAATTGCGGCGCAGAAGCGCGAGATCTGGTTGCGCGTGGGTGAGGGCATCTCCCCGCCCTGCCCCGGGATCGTCGTCGCCTGTCCGGGCGCACTGGCCGGCCGCGTTTCCGACGCGTCGACCACGGCGCCAGCCGCGGGTGTCACCTGAACGCCGGTCGGGCGCTGCTCGCCGCCCTCTTCGAAGAGCAGCGCTTCCTTTTCTCCCGAGATGAACAGCGTCGCCTTCGTCCCGAAGAAGATCTCATAGCGATCCTCGAACGCGTTCGATTCAATCGAAGAGTACGTGGCCGTGCGGCCGCCGGGATAGTCGAACGTGGCGTAAATGTGATCGTACACCTCGCGGCCGTCGTTGAAGCGGTGGACGCCGCCGGACGCGGTGACGCTGTCGGGGTCGGCGCCGAAGAACCAGTTGGCCACGTTAACCTGGTGGCTCGCGAGCTCGGCGAAGAGGCCCTTCGAATACTTCCAGTACAGCCGCCAGTTCAGCAGGTGCTCCCACGTCGGGTAGCCCCAGCGCGACGGATCGTAGTCAGGCGACGGCGGGTCCCCTGTTCGCCGCCAGTTCGCGTTGCGGTGCCATACGAGGCGCGCGTGATAGACGTCGCCGAGCTGACCGCTCCGGACGATTCCCTCGTAGGCGGCCTGATAGACCGGGTTGTACTGGCGCTGATACCCGATCTCGAGCAGCCTGCCCGTGCGCTCGGACGCCTGCAGCATCCGCTCGCAGCCGGCGATGTCCCACGCCATCATCTTTTCGCAGAGGACGTGCTTACCCGCTTCGAGGCAGGCGACCGTGACGTCGGCGTGCAGCCAGAGCGGCAACGCGATGATGACCGCCTCGAGATCCTCTTTCTGGAGCATCTCGCGCCACTCGGCGTAGTGGCGCGCCGGCGTGGCGCCGCGCTTGGCGATCATCTCGTCCGCACTGGCGAACTGCGCCGGATTGATGTCGCACAGCGCTCGAAGATCGCCGTACGCCGGATCGACGTTGTTGACGAGCGTCCGCCCCTGCCCGCCGACGCCGATGACGCCCAGCCGGACCGGACCTCCGCTCAACGGTCCCTTCATCGCCGACGCCGCGCCGAGGGCGACGAGCGCCGGTGTGCCCGCCAGGGCCCGGAGGAAATTGCGCCGGCCGAGCTCCTTTTGTACGGGGGTCAGAAAGGTCACGACTCCTCCACGTCTATGCCCGGGTACCGTCCGAAGACCCGCCGGGGTGCAACGCCGCCCACGCGATCCAGCGCCAGGATCACGAGCGTATCAGGGTTCGACTCGCAGTACCGCGCCGCCAGATCTTCGCCGCCGACGAGAAACGCGGTCGACAGCGCGTCGGCGACCGCCGCCTCGCGCGTGACGACCGATGCGCTGATGACCCCCGACGCCGGCCACCCCGTTCGCGGGTCCAGCACATGCCCGTAACGTTTGCCTTCGACGTCCACGAACTGCTCGCCCGCCCCGCTCGTGGCGAGCGCGCCGTCGCGCAGCCGCAGGCGCGCGAGACGCGATTCGGCGACCTGCCGCGAGCGGACATCCACCACCCAGCCCGTCCGTCCGCCGCCGAACGCCAGCACGCTGCTGCCGCCCGCCGACAGAACCGCGCGCGTGCAACCTTTCGCGCGCAGCAGCGCGCCCATGCGGTCGAGCGCGTAGCCCTTGCCGATGCTCCCCAGATTCAGCTCGATCCCCGGTCGCGCGAACCGGATTGTACGTCCGGCGGCGTCCAGCCTCACGTGCTGCATCCCGACCCGGGCCCGCGCCGCTTCCACATCCTCAGACGGTGGAAGCCGGCCCTCGCGTTTAAGGAACCCCCAGCAGCGGCTGAGCGGCGTGGATGTGATGTCGAACGCCCCCTCGGTCGCTCTGTGCAGGTTGTCCGAGAGCGTCAGCAGATCGAACAGCTCGTCCGCCGTCTGAACGGCCGCGGTGCCGGCCGTCCGGTTCACGCGCACGAGCGCGCTCGTCTCGCGGAACACGGTCAGCAGCGCCTCCAGCCGATCGGCCTCGTCCAGCGCCTGACGGGCGGCAGCCAGATGCCGGGCGTCGCCGCTCAGGAGGACCACTTCGAACCGGCACGCCATCGCGGTCCGGTGCACACGAATCCAGTCGTCGCCCGCGCCGGGCTGCCGGGCGTCGATCGGGGATGACGAGCGCGGAGACAGCGGCGTCAGCAGCTGGCGTCGGCTGATTGACACGATCGAAGGGACGGTATGGCCCCGGCCGGAACGGTGTCAAGTCTGTACCTGTTACTGGCCGAAAAGCCGTTTCGGCATAGAGTTGGCGGGGTGCTCGCTGACCGGCTCGCCGCGCGCTTCAGCGCGCTCTTCGGCGGAACCCCGCGCGTGTATCGTGCTCCCGGCCGCGTGAATCTGATCGGCGAGCACACGGACTACAACGACGGCTTCGTCCTGCCGGCCGCGCTCGAGCTGTCGGCCTGGGTCGCCGCCACGCCGCGGACCGACGGACGTCTCGTCGTCCAGTCGGACACCGTAAGCGAACGCCGTGAGTGGAACTTGGAGCCCGAACCGCGGCCGGGCGGCGGCTGGGGTGATTACGTTCTTGGCGTCGCGGTCATGCTTCGGCGCGAAGGTCACGCCGACGGCGGCGCCACGCTGCTGGTCGCGAGCGACGTGCCCCTGGGCGCCGGGCTGAGCTCGTCGGCCGCGCTGGAGGTCGCGGTGGCGACGACGCTCGTCGACGTCGCGGGCCGTCGGCTGGATCCGACGACGACTGCGATGCTCTGCCAGCGTGTCGAGAACGAATTCGTCGGCGCGCGCGTCGGGATCATGGATCAATTCGTCGCGTGTCACGCCCGCCCACACACAGCGCTGCTGCTCGACTGCCGGTCCCTCGGCTCACGCGCGGTCCCAGTTCCATCAGGAGTCCGTCTCGTTGCGTGCAACACGATGGTTCGTCACGATCATGCGGGCGGCGAGTACAATCGGCGGCGCGCGGAGTGTGAGCGCGGGGTCGCCATCCTGCGGACGCGGCAGCCGACCGTCGCGTCGCTCCGCGACGTCGATCCCATCACGCTCGAAGCGCACCGCGCCGAGCTTCCCGACGAGATCTTCCGGCGCTGCCGCCACGTGGTGACGGAAAATGGCCGCGTCCTGCGGATGGCGGCGGCGCTCGAGCAGAGCGACCTCGCCGCCATCGGTCCATTGATGGCCGAGTCGCACCGGAGCCTGCGGGATGATTACGAAGTGAGCTGTCCCGAGCTCGACGCCATGGTCGAAGCTGCCGCGATGCCGGGCGTGTACGGCGCGCGCATGACCGGCGGCGGCTTCGGCGGCTGCACCGTCAACCTCGTCGACGCAGAAGCGGTCGACGAATTCATGCGCCGGGTGCCTCGAACGTACGAGGCCTCCACCGGGCGCAAACCGGAGATCTACGTGAGCGATGCCAGCGGCGGCGCGGCGCGGGTGAGATAGCGATGCCGGATCTCCACGACCGTCCCCATCGCCGGTTCAACCCGCTGCTCGACGAGTGGGTGCTGGTGTCGCCGCAGCGCCTGGCGCGGCCGTGGCTCGGTCAGATCGAGCCTCCGAGCGCGGCTTCGACCGTCACCTACGACCCGGATTGTTATCTCTGTCCGGGAAACGCGCGCGCGGGCAACGTTCGAAACCCGCGCTACGAAGGAACCTTCGTGTTCGACAACGACTTCCCGGCGCTGACCCTCGGACCGCGCATCGAGTCCTCCAAGCCCGCCGACCCGCTTCTTCTGGCCGTCCCGGAATACGGCATCTGCCGCGTCGTCTGCTACTCTCCACGCCACGACGCGGCGCTGCCGTCGCTGTCGATACCCGAGTTGCGGCGCGTCGTGGACGTCTGGATCGAGCAACTGGACGATCTAGCAGCGAAGCCGGACATGACCTACGTGCAGATCTTCGAGAACCGCGGCGCGGCCATGGGGGCGAGCAATCCGCACCCGCACGGCCAGATCTGGGCCAGTTCGAGCCTGCCCGACGTACCCGCGCGCGAGCAGGCCTCGTTCGAGCGTTACCGCGTGGCGCATTCAGGCTGCCTCCTTTGCGAGTATCTTGCTCGTGAGCGGACCGCCAGCGATCGGGTCGTCGTCTCGAACGATTTCTTCACCGCGCTCGTGCCGTTCTGGGCGGTCTGGCCGTTCGAGACGATCGTCGTGCCGCACAGACACGTCGCCGCGCTCGACGAACTGGCAGAGGCCGAGAGGACGGCGCTTGCCGATATTCTGAAGACACTGACGATGCGCTACGACGCGCTGTTTTCTGCGCCCTGTCCCTACTCGATGGGCTTTCACCAGCGGGCGGTCAATACGACGCATCCCGACTGGCACCTGCACGCGCACTTCTTTCCGCCGGTCCTGCGGTCGGCGTCCGTGCACAAGTTCATGGTCGGTTACGAGCTGCTCGCCACCCCTCAACGCGATCTCACGCCGGAACGCGCCGCCGCCATGCTGCGGACGGCACATGAGGCCACTTCATGAACGCTCTCTCGTGGTTCCAGCGAATCGCGCTGGTCATCCTGCGCACGCTGATCGGCTGGCATTTTCTGTACGAGGGTTATTACAAGCTGATGGTTCCCGGATGGGCGCGCGACGGCCATCCGGTGTCCGGCTGGAGCGCCGCAGGCTATCTCAAGAACGCCACGGGTCCGTTTGCAGGCTTCTTCCACTCTCTTGCGTCATCAGGGATGGCCGGATGGATCGACCTGCTGGTCCCGATCGCCCTCGTCCTCATCGGCCTGTCACTGGTGCTCGGCCTTTTCACGCAGCTTGGCTGCCTCGGCGCCGCGGGATTCCTGACGATGTTCTACGTCTCCGCGATCCCGACGACCGGCACGCCCATGCCGGGCGCGGAAGGCACGTACCTCTTCGTCAACAAGAACCTGATCGAGCTCGCCGCCGTCGTCGTCGTGCTGCTCTTCCGGACAGGCCGGATCGCGGGGCTCGATCTGCTGTTTGGACGATCGGAGGTCCGGCTGAACCCGGACACGGCAAGAGACAAGGTGATGGCATGAAGCTCGTTCGGTTCGGCGACCCTGGCCGCGAAACGCCCGGCCTGCAGCTCGACGACGGCTCCGTTGTCGACGTGTCGGAATTCACACGCGACTACGGCGAGGCATTCTTCGAGGCGGGCGGCATCGAGCAGCTGAGACGCTGGACGAACGATCCGGCGCATCGCGCGCCGCGCGTCGACCCGCAGGTCAGGCTCGGGCCGCCGATCGCGCGGCCGAGCAAGATCGTGTGCATCGGCCTGAACTTTCGCGATCATGCCGCGGAGAGCGGCATGGACCTCCCAGCCGAGCCGGTCATTTTCTTCAAGGCGACGACCGCCATTACCGGGCCGCACGACGCCGTCCGGATTCCGAGGGGCGGGTCGAAACTCGACTGGGAAGTCGAGCTCGCCGTCGTGATCGGCGCTCGAGCGCAGTACGTGCCGCGCGAGAGCGCCGCCGACTTCGTGGCCGGCTACATGCTGCACAACGACTACTCGGAGCGAATGTTTCAGCTCGAACGTGGCGGACAGTGGGTCAAGGGAAAAAGCGCCGATACGTTCGCACCGATCGGGCCGTTCCTCGCGACGCGTGACGAGATCCCCGATCCGCAGCAACTCGGAATGTGGCTGAAGGTGAACCGTGAGATCCGTCAGCGGAGCACGACGGCGAACATGATTTTCGACGTCCCGTCACTCGTGAGTTACGTCAGCGGGTTCATGACGCTGCTGCCCGGGGATATCATCAGCACCGGCACGCCCGCTGGTGTCGCGCTCGGCATGCGTCCAACGCCCAAGTACCTCCAGGCCGGCGACGTCGTCGAATGCGGCATCGACCGCCTCGGCGAATCGCGGCAGACCGTCGTCGGGCCTCAATAGTCCCCGAGCGAACCCACCCATGCGCAGTACATTCTCAACTCTTCTCACACTCGCCCTCGCCGTGCTTCCCGCGTGCGCCGGCCAGTCGACCGGCGACCGGCTGACCATCGCAGTGATCCCGAAAGGCACTACTCACGCGTTCTGGCAAAGTATTCACGCCGGCGCGCTGCAGGCGGCTGCCGAGCTCGACGTCGACGTCGTCTGGCGAGGGCCGCTTCGTGAAGACGACCGGGATTCGCAGATCTCGGAAGTAGAGAACGCCGTCGCGCGCGGTGTTTCGGGAATCGCCCTGGCGCCGCTCGACGACACGGCGCTCGTCGCGCCCGTCACCAACGCCATAAAGGCCGGCGTCCCGGTCCTCATCTTCGATTCGGGCCTGAAGGGGGGCGACTACGTCAGCTTCGTCGCGACCGACAACGACAAGGGGGGACAGCTCGCAGGCGAGCACCTCGTGAAGGTTCTGAACGGGAAGGGCAAGATCGTGCTCCTGCGATACGCGGAGGGCCACGACAGCACAACGCGTCGCGAGGAAGGCTTCCTGGCAGCAATCAAGACGAGCCCCGGCATCGAGATCCTTAGCGCGAATCAGTATGGCGGCGCGGACGTCGAAGGCACGTACAAGAAAGGTGAAACCGTTCTCAGCCGCTACAAGCGGCCCGACGGCAGCCTCGACGTGGATGGGATCTTCTGTCCGAACGAATCCGGCTCCTTCGCGATGATGCGCGTGCTGCAGGACAACGGGTGGGCCGGCAAGGTGCGCTTCATCGGCTTCGACGCGTCGGACAATCTCGTGAAAGGGCTTCGCAACGGGCACCTCGAGGCGCTCGTCGTCCAGGATCCGGTGCGGATGGGGTACCTCTCCGTCAAGACGATGGTCCAGCACCTCAGGAAAGAGAAAGTCGAGCGCCGAATCGATACGGGCGTCCACCTCGTCACACGCGACAGGATGGACGAGCCGGAGATGAAGAATCTTCTGAGCCCCGACCTGTCCAAATGGCTGGCGACCGGCACCAGATGACACCGGGCGACGGCGGCGCACATGCGGCTTCGGCACGTCCGCGCTTCGAGATGCGCGGCATCCGGAAAGCGTTTGGTGCGACCGTCGCAGTCGACGGCGTCGATCTCTCGGTGGCGGGCGGCGAGGTCTGTGCGCTCGTCGGGCAGAACGGAGCGGGCAAGAGCACGTTGATGGCGGTGCTCTCGGGCGCTCTCCGGCCCGACGCCGGCAGCATGACGCTCGACGGCGCGCCGTATCGGCCGCAGAGCCCGCTCGACGCGCGCCGTGTCGGCGTCGCGATGATCTACCAGGAGCTCTCGCTCGCGCCGCATCTGTCGGTTGCCGAGAACATCGTTCTTGGTGCCGAGCCTTCCCGCTTCGGCGTCGTCGACTGGCAGCGCGCGCGACAGACGGCGACGAACGCGCTCGCCGAGCTCGGTCACACGGACATCCCGGTCGACGCGGCGGTGGAAACCCTGTCGGTCGCCGAGCAGCAGCTCGTCGAGGTCGCCCGTGCGCTCGCGATCGGAAGCCGCGTGCTCGTGCTCGACGAACCCACGAGCGCGTTGACGCGCGACGACGCACGACGGCTCTTCGATCTGATCCGCAGGCTCAGGAAGCAGGGGCATGCGATCGTCTACATCTCGCACTTTATCGAGGAAGTGAAGGACATCGCCGACCGCATCGTCGTGCTGCGGGATGGACGCGTGGCGGGCTCCGGGGCCGCCGCTGACCTCTCGGCGCAACAGATCGTCGGCATGATGGTCGGCCGCAACGTCGATGATCTCTTTCCGCGATCGGCCAGGCAGCCCGGTGAACCGATCCTCGAAGTGGACGCGTTCGGCCCGGGCTCAGCCAGCCTGACGCTCCACCGCGGCGAAGTGTTCGGGATCGCCGGGCTCGTCGGCGCCGGCCGGACGACGCTCTTGAGAGCGCTGTTCGGCCTCGAGGATGTCCAGAGCGGTCGCGTGAGGCTTGGAGTCTACGAAGGGCCGGGCACGCCCGCCAGTCGCTGGCGTCAGGGCATGGGCATGCTCAGCGAGGATCGCGGCGGCGAGGGGCTCGCGCTGGGCCTCGGCGTTGGCGACAACCTTACCTTGTCGCGGCTCGAAGGGCTCGGACCCGGTGTCATGGTGCTGCCGGCACGGCAGGATCACGCGGTGCGCAAATGGATAGAGCGCCTTGCCATTCGCACGAGCGGCCCTCGTCAGCCGGTCGTCGAGCTGTCGGGCGGTAACCAGCAGAAGGTCGCGCTCGCACGCCTGCTGCATCACGATGTTGACGTGTTCGTCCTCGACGAGCCGACGCGCGGCATCGACGTCGCGAGCAAGGCGCAGATCTACGCCTTGATTAACGAAGTGGTTGGAGTCCACTCTGACTCCGGCAAACGGAAGGCCGTCCTGATGGTCGGCAGCTATCTGCCCGAGCTTCTCGCACTCTGCGATCGGATAGCGGTCATGCGCCGGGGCGTGCTCGGGCCGGCGCGGCCCGTCTCGGAGTGGGACGAACATCAACTGATGGTCAGCGCGACCATGGCGGATCCGCCCGCGAGTGGAGCCGACGCGTGACGTCGCGGGCGATCGGCCTGACAGAGCGGCGACTCATTGCGCTGGCTCCAGCGTGGAACGCTGCAGGGCCGCTCCTCGGCCTGATCTTCGTTGCCGTGCTGTTCGGGCTGCTCGTCGGGCCCCAGTTTTTCCGCCCCGGCAACCTCGAGCTGATGGCGCGCCAGACCGCGATCGTTTGCACCGCCGCGCTCGGCATGACGATGATCATCGTCGCCGGCGGAATCGACCTCTCCGTCGGGTCGGTCGTCGCGCTGACAACGGTCGTCATCGCGGTGCTTCTGCGCGCGGAGTACAGCCCCTCGGTGGCCGCGCTCGGCGGCGTCGCGGCCGGCGCGATCTGCGGACTCATCAACGGCCTGCTCGTCACGCGCCTGCGCGTCGTGCCCTTCATCGTCACACTCGGCACGATGATCGTCGTGCGCGGCGCCGCCAAGGGGCTGGCCGAGGAGCGCCGGCTCGAAGCGCCCGCGACCTGGCTGAATGACTTGCTGCGCACGCTGGGGCGGGGCGAAGGGTTTCTCGTTCCGGCGGGAATCTGGCTCGTGGTGCTGCTGGCCATGGTCGTGGGTGTGACGCTTGGCTACACGCGGTTCGGCCGGCATCTCTTCGCGATCGGATCGAACGAGCGCACGGCCCGGCTGTGCGGAGTGGCCGTCGATCGGGTCAAAGTTGCCGCCTACACCATCGTGGCTGCACTCGCCGGCGTCGCAGGCGTGCTGCAGTTCTCACGGCTGTCGGTTGGCGACCCGACGGTAGCCGACGGGCTGGAGCTCGACGTGATTGCCGCCGTGATCATCGGCGGCGGAAGCCTCTCGGGCGGACGCGGCACCGTGCCGGGGACGATCCTCGGAGCGACGACGATGGCGGTCATCGCGATTGGATGCTCGCAGAAGGGGCTTCCGAACTGGCTGCAGGAAGTCGTCACCGGCTGCATCATCGTCCTGGCCGTCGCGCTCGATCGCCTGCGGCAACGTTAATGGACGGGCATGAATTGTCAGATTGGGAGATTGTGGATTGAGGATTCATTTGCGATTGGAAATCGCGGTTTGACGATTCGATTGATCAAATCGTTGATTCACATCCTCAAGCTGGCAATCGGATCCACAATGCTCAATCCACAATCCACAATGAATCCGGCAATCCGCAATCCCCCAATTTGGCGATTCAGATGCTCATAAGAGATCTCGAAGTCCTGGACCTGCGCTTCCCTACCTCGCGCACCAACGCCGGCACCGACGCGATGCATCCGGATCCTGACTACTCGGCCGCGTACGTCGTGCTCAAGACGGATTCACAGTTCCAGGGCCATGGCCTCACCTTCACGATCGGCCGGGGCAACGAGATCTGCGCAGCGGCGATCCGCGCATTCCAGCACCACATCGTCGGGCGCCGGCTCGCGGATCTGACGGCGGATCAGGCGGGATTCTGGCGCGAGCTCGCCCAGGACTCGCAGCTGCGGTGGCTCGGTCCCGAAAAGGGCGTCATCCACATTTCGATGGCGGCGATCATCAACGCCGTCTGGGATCTCTGGGCAAAGTCCGAAGGAAAGCCAGTCTGGAAGCTCCTCGCCGACATGACGCCGCGTCAGATCGTGTCGTGTATCGACTTCGCTTACATCACGGATGCGTTGACGCCGGATGAAGCGCTCGAGATCCTCGAGCGCCACGAGCGGACCAGAGCAAAACGCGAAGCGGAGCTGACGGCCGCCGGGTACCCGGCCTACACGACATCGGCTGGCTGGATCGGGTATTCGGATGACGGCGTCCGAACCCTCGTTCGCGAGGCGCTCGCCGCCGGATGGACACATTTCAAGGTCAAAGTCGGCGGACACCCAGACGACGATCGGCGCCGGGTCGGCCTTGTTCGTGCGGAGATTGGGCCCGGGCGAACGCTCATGATCGACGCCAACCAGCGCTGGGACGTCGGCGAGGCGACCGAGCGCGTTCGTGCCCTCGGCGAATTCCGGCCGCTCTGGATCGAAGAGCCGACGAGCCCGGACGACGTGCTGGGGCACGCGGCGATTGCGAAAGCGATTCGGCCGATTGGCGTCGCCACGGGTGAGCACTGCGCGAACCGTGTCCTGTTCAAACAGCTGATGCAGGCAGACGCGATCAGCTTCTGTCAGATCGACAGCTGCCGTCTCGGCGGCGTCAACGAAAACCTCGCGGTGATCCTGATGGCCGCGAAGTTCGGTGTGCCGGTCTGTCCGCATGCCGGCGGCGTCGGCCTGTGCGAGATGGTCCAGCACTTGTCGATGTTCGACTACATCGCCGTGTCGGCCAGCCTCGAGAACAGGGTGACCGAATTCGTGGATCACCTCCACGAACACTTCATCGATCCCGTCGTCATCAGGAACGCGCGCTACATGCCGCCGGCCCGTCCGGGATACGGGACCGCGATCCTCCCTGAGTCGCGGCTCGCGTACAGGTATCCTGAAGGACCTGTGTGGTCTGACAGCGCGGCAGAGGTTTGACATGTCCGTTTTCACCAACTCGTCTGCGTCCAGTCCTGAAGAGGTTCGGCAGTACGTCGGCGCCGTGCTCGGCCTGCTCGGCGATCGGAACGCCTTCGACGTCCTGAGAGAGATGCCGGCTGCGCTTGCGTCAAAGCTCGATGGACTCTCGGCGGATCAGATCGCGCGGCCGGAGGCTGCGGGCAAGTGGGCGGTCCGCCAGGTGTTCCAGCACCTCGCCGACTCCGAGCTCGTCTGGGGCTACCGGCTGCGGATGGTTCTCGCGCAGGAACGCCCCACGCTGACAGGCTACGACCAGGATTTGTGGGCCGAACGTCTTCATTACGAGCGTGGGGATGTGAAGACGGCGCTGGATCGTTTCAGCCTCTTGCGCCGGTCGAACCTGGCTCTCCTCGAAGGCGCATCGGACGCCGACCTGAATCGCGTCGGTCTGCACGCGGAGCGCGGCGAGGAAAGCCTCGGGCACCTCGTGCGGCTGTATGCAGGGCACGATCTTCTGCACCTGCGGCAGCTCGATCGCATACGGGAAGCCGTTGGCTGAGCTGACGATCGAAATCGCAAGCCGTGTGGAGGCTGGTTTGATTTTGGGCTCCCACGAGTGCGCGGAGCTCACCTATCTCGTCTCGATCGGCGACCCGTACGATCCACTGCCGGATGGTTACGACAACATCAGCCGGAAACTGCGCCTGGTCGTGGCTGACGTCGTGACCGACGTCGGCGCGACCGAGGCAGATATCCAGCAGATCATCCAACTGGCCGAGCAGCTCCGCACCGTTACGGGACGCATCCTGATCCACTGCGAAGCCGGGATCAGCCGCTCAACCGCCACGGCTCTCATCATGTACGCCTGCTGGCTCGGCCCCGGGCGCGAACGCGAGGCGATGGCGCGCGTGCGGAAGCTGCGGCCCAGTGCCGTCCCCAACCGGAGGATGGTTCGGCTGGCCGATGCGCTCCTCGGATGCGAAGGCCGGCTGATTGATGCGCTTGGTTAGCAGGCCTAAAAGCCTGCAGTACGCGTTGATGGTATCGGCACGTGAATCGTATCGGAGCACGTCAACCACTCGGCAGGAACGTCGACGTAACTCCGATCGAGCTCCGCGACCGACGGACATCCGAGCAGCTTCAACGTACGAATGAGGTCCATCCGTAGGATCTCGATCGCGCGCTCGACGCCTGGGCCGCCCGCGGCGCCCAGCCCGTACGCGTAGGCGCGGCCGATGAGCACCGCGCGCGCGCCGAGCGCGACCGCCTTGGCGATGTCGCTGCCCCGCCGGACGCCGCCGTCGAGCAGGATCTCGATCTGCCCTCCCACGGCCTCGACCACCTCGGGCAGCACGCGGAGCGTCGCCCGCACGCCGTCGAGCTGACGGCCGCCGTGATTCGAGACGACGATCGCCGCCGCGCCGACATCGACGGAGCGGCGCGCATCTTCTGCCGTGTGGATACCCTTCACGACGATCGGCCCCTTCCACACGTCGCGGATCCAGCCGATGTCGGCCCACGTCACCGTCGATTGCGCGAGTGCGGTGTTGACGTCGGCGTATTGCATCGGCCCGGAGCCCGGAAGCACGACGTTCGGGAACGACATCAGGCCTCCGTCGCCCAGGAAGCCCCGGAGCCATCGGGGCCGCGCGAGAAACTGCCACACGAACGGGAGCATGGGCCCGAAGCGGCGCGTCAGGATCTCCTTCGTGCCGTTCCGCACGTCGCGCTCGCGGAGCCCCGCGACCGGCGTGTCGATCGTGAGGACCAGCGCGGAATATCCGGCGTGGCGCGCACGCTCGATCGTCGACATCGCCACCTCGCGCCCGCCGACGAGATACAGCTGATACCAGACGGGGCCGCCCGAGGCGGTCCGCACGTCCTCGAGCCGGCATCCTGACAGCGTCGACAGGGCGTAAATCGTTTCAGCCGCGCCGGCGGCGCGTGCGGCCGCCTCTTCACCGCGCGGATAGAACATCCTGCAGCTTCCAACCGGCCCGAGAAGGAGCGGCATCGACACCGGCGTGCCGAGCACCGTCGTCCGGAGATCGGTCGAGGGAGTCGCCACGGCGCATCGCGGCCTGAACGTGACCGCATCGAAGGCCCTGCAGTTCTCGGCGAGCGTCACCTCGCTCTCCGCGCCGCCGTCGATGTAGTCGAACACAACGCGCGGCAGCCGCCGCCTCGCGGCCTTGCGCAGGTCCTCGATGTTCACGACGCGCGGAGGTTGGACTGATCGTGACATGCCTGTATGAGCGACGGAGGGCGTGATTGTCTCACGCCACGCGCTTACGCTGTGCCAGGTACTTCAGCGTGAGTATCGTGATGTCGTCGGACTGCGGCGCGTCGCCGGCGAACGCGCGGACGGCGGTCAACACGGCACCGGTCAGACCGGGAGTGCCTTCTGCGCGGCCCTCCGCGGCCGCGGCGGTCAGACGCTCCGGACCGAAGAACTCGCCTTCGACGTTTTGCGCTTCGTTCACGCCGTCCGTGAAGAGCACCAGCGCATCGCCCGGATTGAGCGTCACGCGGTTCAGGGGATACTCGGACCCTTCGAGAAGTCCCATCACCGGTCCGCCTTCCGCTTCGACCTTCGAGGGCTCCCCTTCGTTCGGCACCAGCACGGGCGCCTCGTGGCCGGCCACCGCAAACGCCAGTTCGCCGTTGCGCGTGTCGAGGGTGCACAGCACCGCCGTAACGAACATCCCGGCCTCGTTCTCGGCCGACAGCGCCTGATTCAGCTCGCGAAGGACCATCGCCGGATCCGGCTCCCGCACGGCGATCGCCTCGAGCAGCGTTTTCGTGCGCGCCATGAACAGCGCGGCCGGAACGCCCTTGCCCGACACGTCGCCCACCATGAACACGACGCGGCTGCCGTCCTGCATGAAATGGTCGTACAAATCTCCGCCGACCGCGCGGGCCGGGACGAGCGTGGCCGTCAGCTCGAAGCCTTCACCGCCCGCTGCCTTCCGCGGCAACATGTCCATCTGAATGCGCCGCGCGACCTTCAACTCGCTCTCGAGCCGTTCCTTTGCCGCGGTCGTCTCCTGCAGCTCCTGGATGTGCTTCTTGAGCGAGTCGCGCATGTTGTGGAAGGACGCGGTGAGCCGGCCCGTCTCGTCCTGCGAACGCACCGGGGGCAGCTCCAGATCCAGATCGCCGGTCGCAATCTGCTCGGCGCTCTGGGACAAATCCTTGAGCGGCCTCGTCAGCCGTCGCGAGAGCAGGACGATGACGATGGCCAGCACGGTGAGGCCGGCGGCGACGAGGCCCGCCTGCACGGCGCGCAGAGCCCTGACATCCGCGAAGAGCTCGTCTTCCGGGTACAGCACCGCAACCGACCAGCCCGCGAGACCAACAGGCGCGAAGCTCATGCGGTACGTGCGGCCGTCCAGATCGATCGGCTCGAAGCCAGCTCCGCCCCGAAGGAGACGAAGAACGACCCTTCCTTCTCTCGCCTGCGCCTCCGACGGGAGCTCTTTTGGCAGGCGCGCGCGGCCCACCCATTCGGGAGCCGGATGGCCGAGGATCCGGCCCTCGCGGGACACGATCATCCCGAATCCAGTCCGTCCCGCATGAATCGTGCTCGCCAGGCGATTGAGCCACGCGAGATCCAGATCCGCCGTGACGATGGCATCGAGAACGCGCGAACCGCTTCCCTCATGGGTCACCGGAACGGAGTAGGTCACCATCAGGACGTCTCCGCCGCCCTCGTCGAAATATGGCTCCGACCAGCGCGGCTCACCGGTTTTCGCGGGCACCGTGTACCACTCGCGTTCCCAGTAGCGGTAGTCCGGCGAGGCGAGGTCAAGCAGCTCGACGCTCGACGATCCGCTCGACCGCCGGTGAAGGTACGGCGACCGCGGGCCGCCCGGGCGATTCGTTGCAAACGCGACGGCCGACCCGAATACGTCGGCATGGGTCGAGAGGAATCCGCGCAGCAGCGGGTCGATGGCTTCGGGCGTGGAGTCGCCAGCGCTGAACGCGGCGCCCACGAGCTGCGTGCTCCGCTCGATCGCCCGCAGCACCGCCTGGATGCCGCTGATGGCGCCCTTGGCCTCGCCCACCGCCTCGCGCTCGGCGGTGCGGATGGCGGTCGCGCGCGAGCGCGAGTGCGACAGCGCGAGCGTGATCAGGAACACGGCGCCGCACGCGCCGAGGACCGTTACGATCAGACGTGTCGTAAAGCTGCGAAATCCGAAGGTCATTCCGTCAAGCCGACTGTGACAGCATATAGCGAAGCTGCGAGGAAACAGATGACCAACGATGCTGCGGTCCGGGACATGCTTGCGCGCCTCCTCGGCTGGGAGGACGCGCACGCCAGCTTCGAAGCGGCCGTCGCCGACATTCCGGCGCACCTGCGCGGACGCCACGCGGCTGGCGTCCCCTACTCACCCTGGCAGCTCCTCGAGCACATGCGGCTCGCGCAGGCGGACATCCTCGACTTCTGCCGGAACCCGAAATACCACGAGATGAAATGGCCGGACGACTACTGGCCCAGGTCACCGGAACCGCCCTCGCCGCAGGCGTGGGACGAAAGCATCCGGCGGTTCCAGGCCGACCGAAAGGCGCTGCAGGAGCTCGCGGCCGACCCCGCGGTCGATCTCAACGCACGCATTCCGCACGGCACGGGCCAGACGTATCTGCGGGAGATCGTGCTCGTGGCCGATCACAACGCGTATCACATCGGTCAGCTCGTGCTCGTCAGGCGACTGCTCGGGGCGTGGAATGCGTAAGACCCTCATCAGCGTGCTTCTCGTCCTTTTGGCGGGTGTAACCGGTGCAACCCAGGCGCGAAAGGCGCTCGACGTCTACTTCGTCGACGTCGAAGGCGGACAGGCGACGCTCGTCATCTCGCCGTCCGGCGAATCGATGCTGATCGACGCGGGCTACCCGGGTTTCGAGGGTCGTGACGCCGATCGCATCGCCGCCGCCGCGAAGCAGGCCGGCGTGACACGCATCGACTACCTCGTCGTCACGCACTATCACCGCGATCATGTCGGCGGCGTGCCTCAGATTGCGGCAAGACTGCCGGTCGGGACGTTCGTGGACTACGGCGCGAATCGGGAGCCCGGCAGCGCAGCCGAAGTCTATGCAGCCTACGAGCCGGTACGGGTCAAGGGTCGTCACCTGCAGCCGACGCCGGGTGACACGCTTCCGATCAAAGGATTCACCGCCCGAGTGGTCGCATCAGGGGGTGAACTGGTGAAGACAGCGCTCAGAGAGCCGGCTGCAACAAATTCCTTGTGCGCCCAATTCAAGCCGCGCGACCCCGATCCGACCGAGAACGCGCGCTCGCTGGGGCTCATGCTCGAGCACGGACAGTTCCGCATGCTCGACCTCGGCGACCTGACCTGGAACAAAGAGCACGACCTCGTCTGTCCGTACAACCTGCTCGGCACCGTCGACGTCTATCTGACGACGCACCACGGTTTGAACTCGTCGGGCCCGGCGGTCGTCGTCCACGCCGTCAGTCCGAAAGTCGTGGTGATGAACAACGGCGCGACGAAGGGAGGGACGTCCGAAGCGCTGCAGATCATCCGCAGCTCACCCGGTCTCGAGGACGTCTGGCAGCTGCATTACGCGAAGAACGCGTCTGCCGCCGAGAACTCTGCCGAAGCGCTCATCGCGAATCGCGACGAGTCGACCGCGCACTGGATCAAGCTGTCGGCGGACGCGGACGGCAGTTTCGTCGTGACGAACGGTCGCAACGGGCACAGCAAGACGTACCCCGCACGGCGCTGATCCGGCTCACTCGCTTCTCAACGCAACGACCGGATCGACGGCTCCGGCTCGTCGCGCGGGCAGATACGCAGCCAGGAGCGACACGAGGCCGAGGAGCCCGGCCACCAGGACGAACGTCACGGCGTCGGTCGGGCTGACGCCGAACAACAAGCTCGAGAGAAGACGCGAGAGGATCCACGCGGCCGGAAGACCAACCGCAAGCCCCGCCACCGCCAGCCGCGCGCCCTCGTCGACGAACAGCCGCACGACGTCCGACGACCTCGCGCCGAGCGCGACACGCACGCCGATCTCCCGCGTCCGCTGCTTTGCCGCATACGCGATCAACGCGAACAAGCCGATCGCCGCAAACGCGACGGCCGTCGCGCTGTAGACCGTGAATACGACCATGTTGAAGCGCCACGGCGCGACCGTCCGCCCCACGATCTCCTCCAGCATCATCGCTTTTTCGACGTCGAGCTCGGGGTCGACGCGCTCGAGTGCGGCGCGCAACGCAGGCATGACCGCCAGCGGGTCGTTGGCCGTACGGACGACGAAGTCATGTGGCTGCGAAGGGGCTTGTCGGAACGGCAGATAGATGTCGAAGCGCGGCGCTTCGATTTCACGGTACCGGGCGTTCTCGACGACTCCGACGACTGTCTGCCATTCGGGCTTGTCGTTGCGTGTGGCGCCGAACGCCTGCAGCTTCTTGCCGAGCGGATCCTGGCCGGGCCATACCCGTGCTGCGAGCGCTTCGCTCACGACTACAACGAGCGGCGCGCGCTCGTCGTCGTGCTCGGTAAACAATCGACCCCTTGTCAGACCGATGTCCATCGCCCGGAAATAGCCGGCCGTCACCGATTCCCAATTGAGCAGCGGGTTCTTCCGCCAGGTGTCCGGCGTCTTTGACTGACCCTCGAGGATGAAGCCGCTGTCCATGCCGATCGGGCCGTGCTTGAACGGGCGCTGGTAGACGGCGCCTGCTGCGACAGCCCCCGGCAGCCGTTCCAGCTGCGTCACAATGTCCGCGACGAGCGCACGTTCCCGCTCGGGCGTCGGGTACCTGCTCGCGGGCACGAAGATCTCGAACGTCAGCGCGTTCTTCGGGTCGAATCCGAGATCGAGACGCATCAGCTCGAGGAAGCTCCGGCCCACGAGCCCCGCCGCGAGCAGCAGGACGAGCGCCGCCGCGAGCTGCGCGACGACGAGCGCCTGTCTCGTGCGTCCCGTGCGCGGACCGACCGAACCGGTCCGCGAGCCTTCCTTCAGCGAGTCGACGAGCTCGGCTCGCGACAGCTGCCAGGCGGGAAGGGTCCCGACGAGAAACGGTGCGATCAGACAGACGCCGAGCGCGAACGCGAGAACGGGGACATTGATCGAGGCGTCGTGGAGGCCTGGCACGTCCGATGGTGCGAGCGCGACGAGCACGTCGAACGTCATCCACGCGAGCGCAACCCCGAGAATCGCAGAAAGCGATACGAGAACGGCCGCCTCGCCGAGAAGCTGCCGCGCGAGACGCCAGCGGCTCGCACCGATCGCGAGGCGCACGGCGATCTCGCGGGCGCGTGCGACGCCGTCGACAAGGAGCAGGCAGGCGGCGTTCGCGCAGGCGATCAGCAGGAGGATCGCGACGGCGCCGAAGATTGCAACGAGCGCCGGCTTCGCTGCGCCGAGCACGTGATCCTGGACAGGTGTAACGACGACGGTCATGCCGGTTCCGATCTGCTTGCGCTCGGCTTCGAGGCGCCTCGCGATAACCGACAGATCGGACGAAGCGCGTTCGATGCTGACGCCGGTCTTCAGACGCCCGACTCCGTAGAACACTCGAAGATTGTCCCAATCCCAGTCCTTGTTCTTGAGGGCGAACTCAGCCACGTCGCGAACCGCTGGCCTCCACGCTTCCGCCCCTGCGGGAAACCGGAACTCGGGGCCCATGACGCCGATGACCTCGCACGGCTGCGCATCGTCTCCTTCTCCGATCGAGATCGCCTTGCCGACGATGGCGGGATCGGCCGAAAAGCGCCTGCGCCACAGCTCGAAGCTGAGAACGACCGTTCCAGGCGCTCCGGCCTTGTCGTCATTAGTGCTGAACGTGCGACCGAGCATCGGTTTGGCGCCGAGTGTGTCGAAGAATCCGCCAGAAACCGAGCTGTAGCTGGCGGTGAACGGTTCGCCCGGTGCGGTCACCCGGAAGCTCCAGTTCACGGAGCCGAGCACCTCGATGTCGGACAGCGTCGAGTTCTGTGTGCGCCATCCACGCAGGTCGCCCGTCGATACTTCGATTACCGGTACGGCAACGGCGGCGTCGTGCCCCCAGAGCATGACGAGGCGGTCGGGCTCGCTGAACGGCAAGGGCCGCAGCAGCACCGCATGCACGATGCTGAAGACTGCCGTGTTCGCGCCGATCGCAACCGCGAGCATCACGACGGCGACCAGGGGCAGCGCGCCGCGGCGTCGGAGCGGTTGCAGGACGGCCCGTCTGAGATTCACGGACGGATCCTACCGGATTCGCTGCGCGGCGCCACCTCGACCGGGCGCCAGTTCGATCTCGTTCGTTGTATGTGCCTCGGCTCGGGCTGGAAGACGAAGGCTCATGACGAGGATGGCTTCGACGACGAGCGCCGCGACCAGGACGAGCAGCCCGCCTGTGTAGTTGCCGGTGCTCTCACGCAGCCAGCCCATGACGGTCGGACCGACGGCGCCGCCGAGATTGCCAATGGCGTTGATCATCGCAATGCCGGCAGCTGCGGCGGTGCCGCCCAGAAAGAGAGGCGGTATCGCCCAGAAGACGCTCATCACCGACCGCTGGCCAATCTGCGACAACGTGAAGCTGAGGACGATGAGGGACCAGCTCGCCTGAAACGCGGTGGCGAGGAGGAGCCCCGCGGCCGCTGTCAGCGCGCAGGCCACGACGTGCCATTTGCGCTCGCCGGTGCGATCCGAGTGACGCCCGATGAGAACCATCGCCACGAGCGCGGCGACAAAGGGAATCGCGGTAATCATCCCCAGCCGCAGGCCGCTGAAACCGGACGCGTCGCGGAGGATCCGCGGCAGCCAGAGAAACACTCCGTATGTGACGAGCGCGTTCAGAAAATACGCTGTCGACAATACCCAGACCTGGCCGCTCAGCAGGCCCCGAAGCTCAGATCCATGCTGCTGGCGCGAACGCAAGGCGCGCTCGCGCGCCATCTCGGTGCTCAACCACTCGCGTTCCTCCGGGGAAAGCCACGTGGCCTGCTCGGGCCGATCGGTCAGGTACCAAAGCGTGACGACGCCGAGAAGCACAGCCGGCAAGCCTTCGATGAGAAACAGCCACTGCCAGCCGCGAAGCCCGAGCCAGCCGTCGAGCGCGAGCAGCGCGGCCGACACCGGCGCGCCGACGATCATTGCGATCGGCGCCGCCGTCATGAAAAGCGCGTTGGCTCGCGCGCGATCCGTCGCAGGTATCCAGTACGTCAGGTACAACACGACGCCGGGAAAAAAACCGGCTTCGGCGAGTCCCAGGAGTACTCGTGCGACGTAGAAGCTCGTCGTCCCGGTGACGAACATCGTCCCCATCGACACGAGGCCCCACACGATCATGATGCGGGCGATCCAGCGCCGGGCGCCGACGCGCTCGAGGATCAGGTTGCTCGGAATCTCGAACAGGAAGTAGCCGAGGAAGAAGAGCCCGGCGCCGAGGCCGTAGGCCCAGTCGGTCAAACCGAGATCTTTTTGAAGATCGGCGGCCGCGAAGCCGATGTTGACGCGGTCGACGTACGCGACGACGTAGCAGATGAAGATGAATGGAACGAGCCGCCGGATGACGCGCGCGATGGTGGCAGGCACGTAGTCCGCGGCACACAGTAACATAGAATGTCGGGCCATGCGGGTAGCCGACCTGCGCGTTCACTCGATCGCGATTGCCGATCCTCCCCTTCGAAGCTCATACGGCCTGCACGCGCCGATGGCGCTCAGAACGATCCTGGAGCTCGAAAGCGAGGACGGCATCGTCGGCATCAGCGAGTCCCACGGCGGGGACGCGAATGCCGCGCGGCTCACCGCGCTGCGATCGCGCGTCGTCGGGATGGATGCGTGGCGACTGTGCGGTTCGCTCGCGGCGATGGTGGAAGCGGACGCGGACGGCGACGCGTCGCAGACGTATCGCGTGCCTGGTGAGAATCCGGCCGACGCCGATCGGCGCGCCTATTCCGCGATCGAGATTGCCTGCCTCGATCTCATCGGCAAATCTGTCGGTAAACCTGTGTGCGACCTGCTCGGCGGCCGCTTGCGCGACGAGGTGCCGTTCTCGGCCTACCTGTTTTTCAAGCACCCGGGGGGTGGCGGCGGCACCGAGACTCGAGACGACGAATATGGAGAGTGCCTGACGCCCGAAGCAATGGTCCGGCAGGCGAAGCAGATGGTCGAGAAGTACGGGTTCCGCTCGATCAAGCTGAAAGCTGGTGTGCTCGAGCCGGACATCGAGATCGAGACGATGCGCCAGCTTCGTGCGGCCTTCGGCCCCCGCGTCCCGCTCCGCATGGACCCAAACTGCGCGTGGACCGTCGAGACATCCGTACGGGTCGGCCGCGCGCTCGCGCGCGAACTCGAGGGCGAGGGCTACCTCGAAGATCCCGCGCCTGGGATCGACGGCATGGCGGCCGTGCGAAAGTGTCTGGTGGAGTCGCACGTCGCGACGCCGCTTGCCAGCAACGTCGCCGTTACGTCATTCGCCGACATACCGGCGTGCGTGGGCCGCGACGCGGTGCAGATCGTGCTCTGCGACCCGCACTACTGGGGCGGGCTGCGGCAGATCCAGCATCTCTCGAAAACGTGCCGCACGTTCGGGCTCGGTCTGTCGATGCACTCGAACAGCCATCTCGGCGTGTCGCTCATGGCGATGGCGCACTGCGCGGCGGCGGCGCCGCACCTGACCTACGCGTGCGATACGCACTATCCCTGGCAGTCGGCGGCAGACGAAATCGTCGAGGGCGGCCGCGTTCCCATCGAGGGCGGATCGGTCCGCATTCCAGGCCGGCCGGGCCTCGGCGTGACGCTCGACTACGATCAGCTCGCGCGAGGCCGGGAACGCTACGCGCGCTGCGAATACCGCAACCGAGACGACGAGCAGGAGATGCGGAAGCACGTGGACGCGACCTGGCGGAGGATCGTGCCGAGATGGTGATAGAGCAGCTCGAAGGCGTCATCGCGTTCCCCGTGACGCCGTTCGCCGACGACCTCTCGCTCGACGTGGCAGCACTGCGGCGCAACGTGCAGGCTATCCTCCGGCATCCGGTCGCCGCGATCGTGGCGGCAGGAGGAACCGGCGAGCTGTACTCGCTGACACCGTCAGAACACCTGGCGGTCGTCAGCGCAATCGTGGACGAAGCCAAGGGTCGGATACCAGTGATCGCGGGCACCGGGTTCGGCGCTGCGCTCGGTGTTCAGCTCGCCCAGCAGGCGGCGGGTGCGGGCGCGTGGGGCATCCTCGCGTTTCCGCCGTACTACCCGCAGGCTGATGACGACGGGCTGCTCGCGTACTACCGCGCGATCGCCTCGGCTACCCCGCTCGGTCTCATCATCTACAGCCGCGACTGGTTTCATCCCTCGCCCGAGTTCGTCGCGCGGTTGGCTGAAATCCGGACGCTGGTCGCCTGGAAAGATGGCCAGGGCGACATCAGGCGGCTGCAGGCGATCATGCAGCGCGTGGGCTCTCGGCTTCACTGGATCGGCGGTGCCGGAGACGACCTCGTGCCGGCGTACTATGCGCTCGGCATCCGGGCGTTCACGTCGAGCGTCGCCAACGTCGCGCCGGCGATCGCCCTGCAGCTGCACACCGCCGCGTCGAACGGCGACAGCGCGCAGCTTCAGCGGCTGATGCGCGAATACGTGGTACCGCTCTACGCGCTACGGGGCCGCCGCCGCGGATATGAGGTCACGGTCATGAAAGCGCTGATGGATCGTGTCGGGCTGGCCGGAGGTCGAGTGCGCCCACCGCTGGCAGAACTCTCTTCTCAGGACGCCGCGGATGTTCTCGCGCTCGTACCCCGCTGGCTGGAATCGGGCACGTAGAGTCCGACAGCTCGCTGCGTTGCAGCGCGAAGCGACTAACGGGTGGCGGAGCCGGAAGAGCCTCCGCAAGCCGGAAAATTGCACCTCCGCTCGGTACTCTGCCGCAACGCGGGCGACTAGAACCCTCTGCCCTTTGCCTTGAGCCGCACTCGCATCAGATACATGTCCGCCGTGATGTACAGCGCGCGGCCGTCATCGCCGAAGGCGCAGTTGGCCGTCGCCTGACCGGTGAAGATCGTGCCGAGATGCTTGCCCTGCGGCGAGATGACGAGCACGCCGCCCGGACCGGTCGCGAAAAGATTGCCTTCCGTGTCGATCTTCAGTCCGTCCGGAAGCCCCTTGAGCGTTTTCGTCATCGCGGTCGAATCGAACAGGACGCGTGAGGCGCCGAACGTGCCGTCCGGCTTCACGTCGAACACGCGCCAGATCGCGGCCGTGGAATCGGACTGAGCGACGTACAGCAGGCGCTCGTCCGGCGAGAACGCGAGGCCGTTCGGCCGCGTCATCTCGCGCGTCAGAAGCGTGACGGCGCCGTCGCGTCCGCGACGGAAGACGCCTTGAAACGGAATCTCGCGCCCGGGATCCTCGAACTGCTTGGGCATCCCGTACGGCGGATCCGTGAAATACATGTCGCCGTTGCTGTGAAAGACGACGTCGTTGGGGCTGTTGAAGCGCTTGCCGTCGTAGCGATCGGCGAGCGTCGAGAATTTTGGCTGCGGGCTGGAGAGCGGCGCCTCCATCCGCGCGACGCGGCGATCGCCGTGCTGACAGAGGACGAGGCGGCCGTTGGCGTCGAGCGTCAGACCGTTCGAACCCATCTCGCCGCCGCGCGGCTCGGTTCCCGTGTAGCCCGACGGTTTGAGGTACGGCTGGGCACCGGCGCCCTCCTTCCACTTGTAGACCACGTTCTGCGGCACGTCGGAGAACAGGAGGTAGCCGCCGTCCTCTTTCACCCAGACCGGCCCTTCGCTCCAGTCGTAGCCCTCCGCAAGCGTTTCGATCTTGGCGTCCGGTGCGATCAGCTTGTCGAGCGCCGGGTCGAGCCGTTCGATGCGTGGTGTCGGGGTTTGAGGAACGAGCGCGGCGGCGAGAGGCAGGAGCATGAGTAACGGGATCAGTCTCAAACAGGCCCTCCAGTCGGTGGCGTTTACAGTATCCTGAGGGGCATGTCCGAGCCAATTTCCCGGCGCGATTTCGTCAGGACGGCGGCCGCCGCAACCTCCTATCTCGCCTTAGACGCGCCCGGCCTGACCGCACAGTCAACCCGCAAGCGCCGCTATGCCATCGTCGGCACCGGCGATCGGGCGACTGGAATGTGGGGCCGGCCGGTCGTGGCCGATTACGCCGACGTGCTGGAGTTCGTCGGGCTTTCGGATCCGAACCCGAAGCGCTGCGCCGCCTCCAGGGAGATGATGGGCGTCTCGTGCCCGACCTTCACCAGCTTCGACGAGATGTGCGATCGCACGAAGCCGGACCTGCTGACCGTGACGACCGTCGACGCCTTTCACGCCGAGCACATCGTCAAGGCGCTCGATCGAGGGATCGACGTCATCACGGAAAAGCCGATGGTGATCGACGCGGCGCAGTGCCGCGCGGTGCTCGATGCCGAGAAGCGGAACAACCGCAAGATCATCGTCACGTTCAACTATCGCTACGCGCCGAAGCATAGGACGATCAAGGAAATCCTGATGGCAGGCGAGATCGGCCGCGTGATCTCGGTCGACTTCCACTGGTATCTCGATGTCTATCACGGCGCCGACTACTTCCGGCGCTGGCACCGGCTCAAGAACCGGAGCGGCAGCCTCTGGGTGCACAAGGCCACGCACCACTTCGATCTGATCAACTGGTGGCTGGCCGCGGACCCGGTGGAAGTGGCCGCGCAGGCGCGCCTCGGCGTGTACGGCAAGAACGGAGCGTTCCGCGGCGTCAACTGCCGCACCTGCCCGCACAAGTCGCAGTGCCAGTTCTACTACGACGTCATGACGAACCCGACGCGCGTGAAGCTCTACGTGAACGCGGAGGACGTCGACGGTTACCACCGCGACGGGTGCGTATTCAAAGAGGACATCGACATCTACGACTCGATGTCGGCCGTCGTGAGCTATTCGAATGGCGCGACGATGACGTATTCGGTGAATGCGTTCATGCCGTTCGAGGGGTACCGGCTCGCGTTCAACGGCGAGAAGGGCCGGCTCGAGATTCGTGACTACGAGCGTCAGCCCTGGGAGCAGACGGAAGAGACGGAGATCCAGCTGACGAAGAACTTCGGCAAGATGCAGAAGGTCCCGATCAAGCAGGAGACGACCGGCGGCCACGGCGGCGGCGACACGCGACTCCGCGATCTGATCTTCCGGAAGTCCGACGCGCCCGAGCACATGAAGCTGCCCGACTCGCGCGCCGGCGCGATGTCCTGTCTGACCGGCATCGCCGCGCGCACGAGCGTCGAAGAGAAGCGGCCCGTGAAGATCTCCGAGCTCGTCTCGATCTAGCTCGTAGTGATCGCCGGCTGTGTCAATGACCAGTGGGTGTGGAAGATTCGCCACCGCCCATCGGTCTCGCGGTACACCTCCGTCGCATTCCAGCGGGCCAGCACCGTCTCCTCGTCGCCGCCTGAGAGCTTGCCATAGTTCACGAGGTTGAAGGTGAGCACGGCAGTGCGGCCTTCAACATGCACGACCGGATTAATCATGTCGTAGCGTGGTTCCGTGAATGGCAGCTTCACGCCTCGCATCGCCGCCAGCGCCGCATGCAATTCATCGAGTCCATCAACTCGCTTCTCTCGAAATGGATCGAAGTACGTCGCGTCCCTGGCGTACAGACTGAGATAGCCGTCTGGATCTGCTCGAACCCAGCGATCGAGCGCCGACCGCTCCAGCGAAACGATGTGCTCTGCAGCCTTTCTCGAAAGCAAGATCGCTGGTCCCGATGTTCGTCGGATTTGCCGCGCTGACGGCGGCGTGGCTCCGCGTGGCGGCCGGCATGGGACGCAGCATGGCCGGCAGGTGACTACTGCCCCTTTGCAATAACGAGCGTCAGGTCGTCTTCCTGCACGGTGCCGGTGAACTGCGTGACCGCGTCGATGATCGTCTTCAGAAGCGCCGAAGCGGCGAGCTGCCGGTTTCTGCGTACCCACTCCACCAGCCGCTCCTCGCCGAAAAATTCTCCTGCATCGTCGATGGCATCGGTGATGCCGTCGGTGTACAGCACGAGCGTGTCGCCTGGTCCGATCACGAGATCCGCGAGCTCGCAGCTCCATCGATCGAACAGGCCGACGACGGGGGCCGTGGGCGGCAGCCATTCGACGGCGCCGTCCGCGCGCATCACGAGCGGCGGGTTGTGGCCGCAGTTGGCGTAGCGGAGACGCCGTGAGCCCTCCTCGTAACGCCCCAGGAACAGCGTCGCGTAGCGCGACGACGGGCTGGCGTCGAAGAGATAATCGTTCAGCGAGTGAAGAAACGCGGGATCGTCGCGTGCCACGGCATAGCTGCTGCGCACATACGCCTGCAGGTTCGCCATGAGGAGCGCCGCCGAGATGCCTTTGCCGGAGATGTCGGCGAGGACGATGCCGAGCCGGCCCTCGCCGAGGTCGAGGAAGTCGTAATAGTCGCCGCCGACGGAGCGCGCCTGGAGGCATGCGCCGGCGCATTCGAGGGTGGTCATCGTCGGCGGCCGCCGCGGCAGCAGGCCGCGCTGGACTTCCTTGGCGATCTCGAGCTCGCGCGCGCTGCGGCGCTCGACTTCCATTCGCTCGGCAATCCGCTCCGCGAGCGAGATGCTGTCGAGCGCAAGACCCGCCTGGTTGCAGACGGTCGCAAGCAGCCGGCGATCCTCGTTCGAGTACGGCTCTTCCGACAGTCGAGGCCCGAGCGCGAGAAGTCCGGCGATGCGCTCGTCGCGGCCGAGCATCGGCGAGACGCACTCGGCCTGAAGCGCCGCCAGCGCCCCGAAGCTCCGTGCGCGATCGCCGTTCCGTCCCTGGACGACAGGGCCGCCCTCGAGAGCGAGGACGTCGAGGTCGGGCGAGTTCCGCGGCAGCCGCCGCAGTCCCGGCGCCGGTTCGCCGTGGAACGTCTCGAGGCTGTCGCCGTCGCGCTCGAGGTAGATGGTGAGCGACGTCGGGTGCAGCGCCTCGTCGATCGACTGCGCCAGCGCCGCCGCAAGCTCTTCGCGCCCGGCCGCGCGGCCGGCGCGCATGGCCAGGTCCTCGAGAATCCTTCGCGCGTCGTACGCATTCCGGAAGAAGGCGCGGTCGATGCGCTCCGTGAACCGGCGGTGAAGCCGCGATCCGCCCCACGCCAGCGCGACGCCGAGCCCCGCGCCCGCGACGAGCCCGATCGGACCGGCCGACTGCCATCGAGCGGGCAGGACGAGCGGCAGCTCGATCGCCAGGAAGATCGTCGCCGCGGCGCTCAGCAGGAACAGCAGCACCACGAAGCCGCGCTGGACGAGGAGGTACCGCGCGCTCCGCTTCAGCAGGACCGGGATCTCGAGCACGCGATAGCGGACAACGGCGTACGCGAACGACAGCGGGATGAGGAAGAGCGCGAGGACAGTTGGTGCCCAGATCCAGAACGCGGGTCCCTCGTACGGATCGATCTTCCAGATGGCCGATACCGTCAGGCGGATTGAGATCGGCGTGAGGCCCGCGATCGTTCCCCAGACGATGACGCGCGTTCTGCGGCGTGCTTCCGCCGTCGGCGCGCGCAAGTCGTTCATCACGAGCGACGCGAGGCCGAGTCCGGTAGCGGCCAGGAAGTAGACCAGCATCAGGGCGCCGTAGGCCGACATCGCGGGCGGTGCGAGCATCCGTCGGAGCGGCGCCATGCTGCCGGCCCGCCACACGGGAATGCTCAGCGCCGCCACGATGACCAGGGCGGATGCCAGGAGCGCGTGCTTGAGCCATGGCACGCGCCGATCGATGGGCGACCGGACAGGAAAGACCGCAAGGAACGCATACGTCGCGGCGGGGACGACGCCGCCGAGGAGGCTGAAACTCAAGACGAAGCTGCGTAACGACGGATGAAGGCGCTCGGCCTCGACGGGTGCCGCGGCAATGAGACTGAAGAAAAGCAGCGCCAGCAGCCACGCCGTAAGGTCCTGCGGGCGCTGTAGCAGCACGAATCCCGCCACGAGGAAGAATGCGAGCGGATAGAGCCGCAGCAGCGTCTCGACAGCCTTGCGCAGGGGGCGCGACGGAGGATCCGGCGGCCTCGGTTCGAGCCGCACGTCGATCGTCCGGAGCTGACCGGCGCGTTCGACCATCAGACGGACCACATCTCCAGGCCGGCCCCGCGTGACCGCGTCGTAGAAGGGATTTGGCGTATCGAGCCGGCGGCCGTTGATTTCTACGATCCGATCGTCGGGTCGCAGACCCGCACGGTCCGCCGGCGTGTTTGGCTGGACCGCCAGGAGAACGAAGTCGGCCGTCCGCGGCCGGTGCTCTGGAGTAATCCCGAGGCGGGCCTGCGCGTCCTGTCCCGCGTAGTACATCCAGCCGACGCTGTACACACCGGCCGCCGCGACCACGATGATGGCCGCGGCAAGCGCCACGGGACGGGGAAGCATCACGGATCTCTCATGGCTCGTCGGCGCTCGGACCGTAAATCTGCGGCACCTTCGCGCCCATCGGCCTCAGATACGTCGTCAACTGGCCCCGATGATGAATGAGATCGAAGAAAAAGCCCCACGCGTGCTCGAACCCGGTCGACCTCGAAAACTCCTTGCCCTGGTACTTGAAAGGCACCTGGCGCGTCCATCCCTCGAGCGGGAGGCTCTGCATCTTTGTCGTAGCAGCGGCGTAATCCCGATCGTACGCCGCCAGGACCTCTTTCATCGTGGCAGGAGCCGGGATGTCGGTCCAGTCGAGAAACCCCTGCGCCAGCCCTTCGCCCAGGACGATTTCCTCGCGGACGATCTGCCACGCGATATCCCGCGCGGTCCGCGACTTCCCATCGGGACGGTAGTCGGATCCCTCCGGTATTCGCTCGATCACCTTCCGCATCGCCGGCGCTTCCTTCTCCCAGAATTTCAGGAACAACGCTTTCTCGTCCATCCTGAGCTCCTTCCGAAAAGGCCAGCACTATAGGCGAATAGAAAGCGAAAGGCAAGCGTCAGACAGTGACCTGCTCGAAGCTCCGGATTACGGCATGACGGATCCCTGAATCGCTCGTGCCGGTTCCCTGCCGATCGCAGAGAAGCGTTCGCAGCCGCGCCGCCTCCGCCGCCTCCAACTCGGCGCTCACATCCGAGATGAAGAGGATGCGCGCCGGCGATATGCCGATCGTGTCAGCGATCCGGCCATAACTCGACGATTCACGCTTCGCCCCGACGGCCGTGTCGAAGTGCCATCGCAGGAAGGGAGTCAGATCGCCCGCAGTCGAGTGCGCGAAGAGCAGCTTCTGGGCGAGCACGCTGCCAGACGAGAAGATCCCCGCACGGCGACCTGCGCCGGTCCAGCGCGCGAGCGCATCGGGGACGTCCGGGTACACCTCGCCGTGCAGCGAACCCGACCGGTATCCCTCTTCCCAGATGCGGCCTTGCAGTTCTTTGAGCCAGCGCGACTTGCGATCGCGATCGATGAGCCAGTGCACGTAAGTCGCGGCGGACGTCAGCCCCACGCCAGCTGAGTCGTCGCGCCAATCCGGTGGCGACTCCCCCGCCGCGGCATCGGCGCGATGCTCCTCTCGCAAACCGGCGAGCGCAGCGTTGACGGCCGGATCTCCAGCAGATGCCTCGAGGAATCCGCGAACCCGCTCGCGCGCGTACGAGAACAGCGTCCTGTGGACGAACTCGATCGGCGTCGTCGTCCCCTCGATGTCGAGGAGGACGACGTCGATGGCAGCAGCCGCCAGGCTGAAGGTCACGCGCGCGAGGATTCGGTGCTGGTGACGTAGCTCGGGCCGAAGCAGACCGGCTGGAAGCCGCGATCGACGCCGCTGTCGGTGTAGCGCGGCGTCCAGCCCGAGGTGTCCTGGAACAGCCGGATCGCGCGGATGCGGCGCTCGGCGCAGAGATCGAACCAGTGATGCGTGCCGCGCGGCACGCGAATGAGATCTCCAGGCTCGACCTCGATCGCGAACACCGGACCGATCCGCGGGTGAATGTGGAACAGCCCGCGGCCGGCGATGATGAACCGGACTTCGTCCTCGTCGTGGAAGTGCTCGCGGTTGAACTTCGCGAGCATCGCGTCCAGGTTCGGCGTATCGGCCTTCACGTCGATCACGTCCGCGGTGACATACCCACCGCGCTGTTTCAGCGCCTCGACTTCGTCGCCGTAGGCGGCGAGCACGGCCTCGGCCGGCGCGTCGGCAGCCACGTCGTGCTTCGGCGTCCAGCGCTCATAGTCGATGCCGCATGCGGCGAGGTACGCAGCCACTTCCGGCTGCTCGCTGATCGTGCGGTTTTCTTCCGGAATCTTCACAGTCGCCATGGTTCGGCGCTCCTATGTTTCTAGAGCCGCGCGTCCGGCGGCACGCCGGCACGCGAGCGTCTGGCCGATGGTCTCGAACAGAAACTCGAAAATCTCGACGTGGCGGATCGCTTCCTCCGCATCCTCGCCCCAGGTGTAGAGACCATGGCGGCGGATCAGAAACCCGTGCGCGCCCGGATGCTGCGCGAGCGCGTCGGAGACGACGCGGCCGAGGCGCGACATGTCCTGATCGTTCTCGACGATCGGCACCCATTCGCTGTGCTGATGAGTGCGCACGCCGGACAGACCCTTGAGCATTTCATAGCCCTCGATCAGGAGGCCGCCCTCGGTGGTATGCAGATCGGACAGAACCGTGCTCCAGATCGAGTGTGTGTGAAATACCGCGCCCGCACCGCGCGCGCGGACGATCGCGAGATGAAGACCCGTTTCGGCGGATGGCCGCACGGACGTGTCGCCGGACACGACACCCTGCTCGTCCACTTCGAGTATGCGGCTCTCCGTCAGGCTTCCCTTGAAGGCCCCGCTCGGAGTAATCGCAAGCGTCAGCGGCTGCGGTGCGACGACGACACTCAGGTTGCCGCTCGTGCCGAGCACCCAGCCGCGGCCGTCGAACCGGCGGCCGGCCTCGACCAGCTCGGCCGCAGCCTCGAGAAACTTCTGTGACTTCATTCCACGACGGATGAGGGCCCCGCCTCCCTGCAACGGCTCGATTATATCGCCCGCCAGCGCCTCGCGCCGGATCGAAAGCTTCATCCACTACTTCAGGCGATAGATGTGGATGACGCCGTCGGAGGCGATGAGCGACAACGACCCGGTGCGGTTGACGAGATCGACGAACGTCGGACCGTAGATCTCTCCGTGCACCACGACGTGCGTCACCCCCAGGTCGTGAAGCGCGATGAGTGAGGTCTCGTGGGGAAAACCCTGCGCGGCGGCATAGCTTTTTTCGTAAGAAGCGGACCGGAACCCGCTGTACCCATTCAGCAGCGGACGCCAATGGCGCGTGGAGTACAGCATGTACGGCGCGTTGTGCAGAAAGTCGCGCGGCCTGTAAATCGGCAGCTCGACGACGACGGCGCCACGCTCGCCCGCCAGCACGTCGTAGGGCCGCGGGATCTCCGAGAACCGTTGATACTTGAACGGCGCCCGCAGCGCCTCGACATTGACGGCCGCGACGAGGACCGCCGCCAACGCGGGCCATGCGCGGAGAGTCCTCCACCGCGCGCGCATCGTTGCGACTCCGAAGCCTGCGACGACCGCAAGCATCATGAGCACGATCTGGCCGATGCGTGCCGGAACCCGCACAGGGCGGAAGAGCGGGATGATCTCGTGGAGGACTGGATAGATGGGAGTAAGCGGCAGCATCGACACGGTCGCGCAGCCGAGGGCTGCGATGAAACACATGCGGACGCGACTGTCCTGCCGGATCTCGCGTCGTGCAAGCGCAGTGGCGGCAAGCCCAAGCCCGATGAAGCCGGGAAACGTGGCGGATGCCGCGCCTGGCCAGAAGCGGGAGCTCCACAGGTCGTAGTGCACGCGGGACCCGGTCGTCAGGTAGTCGAGCCACGATCCCGTATACCGTTGCGCCTCACCGATCGTGCGCGAGAAGCCGGTGAGCCGATGAACCTGGTAATACGGGAGAAGATACGGCGCCAGCAGCAGCGTCGCCGCAATTCCGGCAATGGCGAACAGACCGATCATCCGCGTGGGCCCCTCGCGCAGCCACTCACGCGCCCGGCCCAGGGATGCAAAGATGAGCATCCAGGTCGTAAAGACGAGGAGGTAGATCGACGTCAGCCCCTGCAACGCGAACGCGGCGCCGAGCAGCAGCGCGTCGCGCACCCGCCGGAGCGCGATGACGCGATCAAGCGCAAACAGAATCAGCGGGATGAACTCGACGTGCTGCGTCTGCAGGTGCGGAAGGCGCACGAGGACGTGCGAGTTGAACGCCGCGAGCGACCCGGCGACATAGCCCGCCGCCCAACTCCCGGTCCAGCGCGAGACGAGCAGGCAGAAGGCCCATCCTGTCAGCGCCATCCCCGCCATCAGCAGCAGGTTGAATGCCAGGACCGGCGATCCACCCAGCGCCAGGATCGGCATCGCGAGCACGCCCTGCACGATCATCGCCTCGGAATAGCCAAGTGTGAGACGTTCGGGATAGAAGATGTTCGCGTCGAAGAGGTGCCCCGGATCGCGCGGCAACTGGTGCGCGACCCATGCGATCGCCCAGACGTTGAGCAGGGCGTCGCCGTTGTCGTTGCGGGACAGGTGCGCCGGGTTGCTGGCGAGTGGCCACGTATGGACGACCGCGAGGAGCGCGAAGGCCCCGAGTGCGAGCACAGCCCGGGCAACGGCCTTCCGGCCTTCGGCGGGGACGTCGTGCGAGAAAGGCCCCGGGTGACGAGCGTGCTGGGCTGCGTCGGACGTCGACGGAACAGGAATTCGGAATTATAGCTCCGGGCGCTTCTGAGCCGCTTCCGCTCCGGACACCTGGACGAAGCGCGGCACGTAGCTGCCCTTGGGCACCGCTATGCGGATGGCGGCGTCGGCCAGCTCGGTGGCGTACACCTCCTCGAGCTTCTGCCGGAGCGCGTAGGCGCGGCGCCTGACGCTCGAATCGTCTTCGGTCGAATACGCCATCGGCCGGCCCATCGCCTCGACGGCGATCAGGTATTCATGCAGCGCATCGGCCCGGCCGGCGAGCTCCATCTCGCAGATGTAGCGCAGGAAGTTCCGCACCTGGCGCGCGCGTTCGAACGTGGCGCTCGCGAGGACCTGCTCGAGCGCCGCGCGTTTCTCGACGTCACAGACCGCGTATGAACCACTCATAAGGCTTCCCCCTGCGGCAGAAAGTCCTCCCTGACGGGAGAGAAGATATCGATGAGGACGACCTCCTCATCGAGCATGGTGGCGCCGTGTTCGCAGCGCGACGGGAAGTGCAGCACGTCGCCCTGCTCGAAGACCTGTTCGCGGCCAGCAATGACGAAGCGGACGCGGCCGCGCTCGACGAGCGTGATCTGCTCGTGTGAGTGCGAGTGGACGGGCGTGACGACGTGCGGCGCGAAGCGCAGGCGGCAGACCATGAGGCGCTCGCCCCAGATCACCTGGCGCTCGATGCCGTCGCCGACGCGCTCGACCGGAATCGTGTCCCAGTCGCGATGCTGGAAACCGATCATTTTCGATCCCTGCCCGGATCCAGACCGGAGCCCGAGGCACCGAACTCCGGCTGGACGTTGACGACGCCGAACTGCCGATCGTCGCGCTCGCGATTGGCCGCCATCATCCAGAGAAAATTGATGGAGGTTCCCGGCGCGGCGACGTTCGGGTGATAGCCGGCCGGCATCAGGACGACGTCTCCTTCGCGGACGATCGTCGCGAGCTCCGGCTCGCGCGGGTTCGTGTACACGAGCTGCACGCCGAACGCCGGCGCCGGCATGTCGATGTAGAGGTACGCCTCCTCCAGCATCGCGGCATGCTCGTGAGGAGGCCAGGACGTCCAGTTGCCCGGGTCGCTGAAGGTCACACCCGCGAGGATGCGTCCCGCCTGGATGTTCTTTCCGAGAAGGATGTTCAGCTCGCGCCGGTTCGCCGGCCCGCCCGGCCTGAAGTGCAGGCCGGGATCCTGCTGAACGTCGCGGAACGCGACGAACTGCACCGGATATTTCTCCGCGACGGGCGCGGCGAGCTCCGCGAGGTCGCAGCCTGATTCGCCGCGCGCGCTGACCTCGACCGATGATCCGCGCGGAACGTAGAGGGCGTCATACCGCTCGAGCGCGTAGGAATCGGAAGGCGAGTCTGCATCCGAGTCGGCAACGCGTACTGCGGCCGCACCGTTCAGACAGATGAGGCCGGTCTCGAGCCCGCTCGTGTCGAAGCGCAGCGGCGCATCTTCGGCACGGAGGATGATGCGACCGTAGTGGAGGTGCCGCGCGGCCGTGGTGCCAGGCTCGATCGATCGCGTGCGGCCTCTGCGCGCCGCCGTGTCGCGGACGACGCATGTCTGGGTCGTAATCGGCTGGCTAGTCATGGGCACCGGTTCCTCCGGCCTCGAGGCGCAGCGTCCAGCTCCTGGGCTGTCCGGGAGACAGCGCAATCTCGGCCGCCTCGAATCTCAGATGAATTGGAGAGGCGGCCGTGCGGCTCGTGCCATACGGCCAGTCGGCCCGCACGAGGGTCACGCTGAGCACGCCGTCGGGACTGTCGAAGACGTCGGTGCGAGTGGTGCCTGCGCTGTAGTCGATCCACCGCGTCGCCGTGGACGACACGATCACGCGCCACCGCCGGATCGTGATCGGACGCCGCGCGGTCAGTCGTTCGGTTCGTGTGACCGATCGATCGTCAATCGTCCAGCGGACCTCGCTTTCGAGCCCGGGGTCGATCCTCTCGCCCGCTTTACCGCCAACGAGCGCCCAGCTGGTCCAGCGCGCTGTGAGCGAGCGACCGTTGTCTCGAACCTCAATCGAGTCAGCCCCGTCCGTCGCAACGATGGTGCGCGCATCCTCGAGCTCGAGAAACGGGACCAGCGCGGGCACCGCCTGATCGACGGGCGCCGCAAACCCAGGGAGACCGTGGGGCGCCGGGAGGTGCTGGGCGAGGCCTGGCTTCGGAGCGTCGGTGATCGGGAGCCTGAACCGGAGCGGCCCCTGCTGGACGACCCACACCCCGGATTGGCGGCTCTCCGTTTTGAAGAATTCGAATCGGGTGACCGCGGGCTGCGCTCGAACACCGGGGGCGCCCGAGAGCGCTTCGGACGCGGCGATGAGGGTGGCGAACGCAAGCGGCGCCAGGTTCAGCAGGTTCATGCCTATGCGACCACCGGGGCGGCGAATGCCGGCGCGACGACGAGCGCGGCGGCTCCCTGAAGGCGCGGATACTGCTGCGCGGATGCGAGCCGGATGTCGGCCGCGGCGGCACCCGGCGTCAGCGCGCGCTCGCGAAGCGCCGCGCGCACGGTCGTACCGATCACATCCCAGGCTGCCGTGATCTCCCCACCGATGTACACGCAGCCCGGGTCGAGCGCGTTCACGAGGGAGGCAAGGCCGAGACCCAGGTAACGCCCGGTCGTCTGCAGCGCCGCCGCGGCCTTGGCGTCACCGGCGCGCGCGCGGGCGATGAGGTCCTCGATGGTGAAATCCAGCTGATCGGCCGGCACCGGACCGCTGAGGTCGGCAGCGCGCCCGAAGTAGCGCGTGAGCGTTGCCCGATTCGACACGTAGGCTTCCCAGCAGCCAGTCGCCCCGCACGAGCATCGTGGGCCGTCGAGTGACAGCGGCACGTGCGCGAACTCGCCGGCGATGTTGTGCCGGCCTCGCACCAGCTCGCCTCGGACGATGACGCCGACGCCCACGCCGTCCGAGATGCTGACGAACACGAGATCGCCAGCCTCGATCCCCGGTTCCGCGTGGCGCGCCCAGAGCTGCGCCAACGCACACGCGCGGCCCGAGTTCTCGATCTGCACGGGCAGGTCCGTTGCGCTCGACAGCGGCTCGAGCAGATCCACGTTCCGCCAGCCGAGCGTCGGCGCGTGGAGGATGCGCATCGTCATGTGCTCGACCATCCCAGGCACGACCACGCCGATCCCCTCGCACGCGGCGGCGCCGCCGTGTTCGGCGAGGAGCCTCTTGATGCGCTCGGCCAGCGCCGGAACGAGCGCCTTCGGATCGCGGAGCGTCGGAAAGTGCGTCACCCCGCCGAGCGGCTGGCCGAGCAGATCGGCCGGCATCACGAAGGTCTGGCTGGCGCGGATGTCGACTGCGACGACCGTCCGCCGGCGGGCGTCGATATAGAGGAACGTCGGCTTGCGACCCCGGAGCGTCTCGCCGGTCGCACCCTCGATGATGAGCCCTTTCTTCAGGAGCTCGGTGACGATCAGGCTGACGGCGCTGCGGCGGACGCCCATCGCACGAGCGAGGTCGGCGCGTGAGATCGGCTGGCGCGCCCGGACGAGCGTGAGCGCGATGCGGCGATTGATGTCTCGGGAAGTGCCGCGCGTCGCGACGTGGAACTGGGCGGGGTCGATCTTCCTCATTCGGCCACTTATCGTACGAAATAGCCGTCGGCCCGACAGGCAACCTCGAGAATTACGCGAGAAATGGCCCGTCAGTGGCCAGGCTTGCCGTCGCGCCGTGCCATCAGCCGGGCTTTTGGCCCAAGATGAGACAAAATAGGCCCGCCGCCGCGTCGTGTCAAGGGGAAACAGCCAAGGGGCTACTCGCCCAGGATCTGAAAGACGATCTCGCGCCGACGCGCGCGGGTGTCGAACTCCAGGAGCATGACCTGCTGCCACGTCCCGAGCGTCAGGCGCCCGTCGGCGAAGGGAATAGTCAGCGAGGGGCCGAGCAGGGCAGCGCGGACGTGACTGGAGCCGTTGTCATCGCCCCAACGCAGGTGGTGCCGGTATTCGCCGTCCCGCGGCGCGAGCTGTTCGAACAGCCCGTTCAGGTCCGCCACTGCGCCCGGCTCGAACTCAATCGTCGTCACCGCCGCGGTCGACCCCACGACGAATACCGTGACGAGTCCGGACGAGATCCCGGAGCGTGCAACCGCTTCCGACGCGAAGTCCGTGATGTCGTGCGCGTCGCCCTGACCGCGGGTCGCGAGATGCTTGCGCTCTGTTACGACCACGGATGCGATATTACGACGGCTTAGTATTTGGGCTGACTCGGATCGATCTTCTCCACCCAGGCCACGATGCCGCCCTTCAGATTTCGCACGCGGTCGAATCCGCGCTCCGTGAGCAGCCTCGTCGCCTTGGCGCTGCGTGCGCCGGACTTGCAGTGGACGACGATGTCAGGGGCGGCGGCGCCTTGCGGCAGCTCGGTGAGCCGCTGCTGGAGCTCGCCCAGCGGGATCAGCGTTGAACCGGGGATGCGGTTGATCTGATATTCGTGCGGCTCGCGCACGTCGAGAATGAACGGCCGATCGCTTCGGTCCAGCCGCGCCTTCAGCTCCTCGACGCTCGTTTCGAGCTCCGGCGGGAGTCCAGGGCCTGCCCCACCGCTCGCGGCGCCGCGCTGCGGCGCGATGCCGCAGAACTGCTCGTAGTCGATGAGCGCCTTGATCGTCGGCGCGTCGCCGCAGACGGGGCACGCCGGATCGCGGCGCAGCTTGAGTTCGCGGAAACGCATCCGCCACGCGTCGTAAATCAGGAAGCGGCCGACGAGCGGCTCCCCTCCCCCGAGAATCAGCTTGATCGTTTCGGTCGCCTGAATCGTGCCGATGACGCCCGGGAGCACGCCGAGCACTCCACCTTCGGCGCAGCTCGGAACGAGCCCTGGCGGCGGCGGCTCGGGATACAGACACCGATAGCACGGCCCGCCTTTCACCGCGAACACCGAGGCCTGCCCTTCGAAGCGAAAGATGCTCCCGTAGACGTTCGGCTTCCCCGACAGCACCGAGGCGTCGTTGACGAGATAGCGCGTCGGGAAGTTGTCCGTGCCGTCGACGATCACGTCGTAGTCCGCAAACAGTGCGAGCGCGTTCGCCGACGTGATTCGCGTCTCGTGAGAATCGATCTGCACCTCAGGATTGATTGCCGTGAGGCGCTCGCGGGCGGACACGAGCTTCGGCCGGCCCACGTCCGGGGTGCCGTGGATGATCTGCCGCTGAAGGTTGCTTGAATCGACGACATCGAAATCGACGATCCCTAACCGGCCCACACCAGCCGCCGCCAGATACATCGCGGCCGGCGACCCCAAGCCGCCCGCTCCGATGCACAGGACGCGCGCCGCCTTCAGCCGCCGCTGACCGTCGATCCCGACTTCCGGCATGATCAGGTGCCGGCTGTATCGCTCGACTTCGGCTTTCGTGAGCTCGGCCTGCTGCCGCTCGCCGATCAGATCCGCGGCCACCGGTGCGCCGCCCGCCACAGACGGGATGATGCTCACCGTATCGCCCGCCTGGACCTCGGTGTCTTCCTTCTTCAGATACCGGATGTCATCGTCGTTCACGTAGATGTTCACGAAGCTGCGCAGCCTTCCATCGTCCGCGAACAGGTGGCGCTGCAGATCGCCGTATTCCGTTGCGAGCGCTCGAAGCACTTCGCCGACCGTGCGCCCTTCGATGTCGACGACGTCACGCTTGCCCGTGAAGGGCCGCAGCGGCGTGGGGATGAGTACCTTGATTTTCATGGATCGTTTCCTCGTCGAATGCGCTGCGGTCGTCCCTCAGGCGCCATGACGTCATCGTGGCGGGCCGTCCGCCTTCGACCGCGACAATGACGTAGCTCAGGTTCGGCCACGCGTGGTCGAGATCGAACTGTGACGGCCGCGCCGGGTGATCAGGGTGCGAGTGATAAAAACCGAGGAGCTCGGCGCCGGCCGCGCGGGCGCGCGCTTCGGCTTGACGGAAGTCGGTGGGCTCGACGAGAAAACGCCGGCGCGCGCCCGAGGTCGTCTTGTTGTCCAGGGCGAACGCTTCGAGCACCGACGATCCGGATCCGATCAGCGCGCCGCAACACTCGTCGGGATAGGCCGCCTTGCCGTGCGCTCGGATCGCGTCGGCAACCTCGGCGGGAATCCATACCCCGTTCATCTCCCACCCTCTTCCCAGAACGTCTCCGACAGATATCGATCGCCGCCATCCGGAAAGATTGTCACGACCACGCCATCGGTGAGCCGCGAGGCGACCTCGAGGGCCGCGACCATCGCCGCGCCGCTCGATACACCGACGAACAGGCCATGCGACGCCGCCAGCCGCCGCGCCATGTCCTGGGCGTCTTCCGTAGAAACTCGGATGTCCTCGTCGGCCAGCGACGGATCGTAAATGCCGGGCACGAGCGCCGACTCCATGTGCTTCAAGCCCTCGATCCCGTGCAGAGGCGAGTCGGGCTGAACCGAGATCAGCTCGACGCCCGGGTTGAGCTCGCGAAGCCGGCGTCCCGTGCCGACGAACGTCCCGCCAGTTCCGAGGCCCGCGACGAAATGCGTGACGCGGCCGTCCGTTGCCCGCCAGATCTCCGGCGCTGTTGTTTCGTAATGCGCGCGCCAGTTCGCGTCATTGTTGTACTGGTCCGCGTAGAAGTAGCGATCCGGCGCCTCAGCGGCCAGGCGACGCGCCTCCCGGATCGCGCCGTCGGATCCCTCCAGCGGGCTCGTCACCACGACCTCGGCGCCGTACGCGCGCATTGTCCGCACACGTTCGGGCGTCACGTTCCCAGGCGTACACACGACGACGCGGTAGCCGCGTGCGGCGCCGATCATTGCGTAGGCAATGCCGGTGTTGCCCGAAGACGCGTCGAGGATCGTGCGACGCGGCGTCAAGGCGCAGGACCGTTCGGCTTCGTCGATGATGCGCGAGGCTGCCCGCGCTTTCACGGAGCCGCCAGGGTTCTGCCACTCCGCCTTGGCGTGGAGCTCCACTCCCGGCGCCAGGCGGTCAAACCCCTTCAGTCGCAAGAGCGGCGTCTGACCAATCAGATCCAGTACGACCATCAATAAAAAAGCCCGGAAGGCTGTTCGCCTTCCGGGCCCCTGAACTTCCTTTGCTGGCGTTGTGCCGGCGTTTTCAGCAATCGCGCGGGCTGGTCGGCTCGCGGAGGCCCGGTGAGGCGCTCCGACAACAGACGCAGGTAATGGCCCCGCACACCATTCAAGTACTGTGGTTCATGACGCGTCCTCTGTCAAGCGCCGCCGCGTAATACGGCCGCGGCATCCGCCGCGGATTACGCGGAATGCGCGGAATAACTAATGTAGGCTACGGTTTCACGCATGGCGGACGATATCTTCGCCCTGACGGGCTCGGGCGGCCTCGAGGTTCGCGCTATCTCCTACGGCGCCATCATCGTCTCGATCCGTACGCCCGATCGGACGGGACGATTAGACGACATCGTCCTCGGCTATGACACCACCGAAGATTACGTCCGGCGCAATCCACGATTCTTCGGGGCCGTCGTCGGACGCGTCGCGAACAGAATTGCGGGCGGAGCCTTCGAGCTCGACGGCCGGCGATATCAGCTTTCGACGAACAACGGACCGAATCACTTGCACGGCGGGGTGAAAGGATTCGACAAGGTCGTGTGGAACGCGAGCCCGGGCGCCGACCGTCGATCCGTCACGTTCAGGCGGACGAGCCCGGACGGCGAGGAAGGATATCCGGGCACGCTGGCGGTGAGCGTCACGTACACCGTCACGGATCGGAACGAGCTGATCGTGGACTACGAGGCGACGACGGATGCGGCGACGCCGGTGAACCTGACGCAGCACACGTCGTTCAATCTCACCGGCGCCAGGCGCGACGTCCTCGAGCACGAGGTCTCGATCGATGCGGATCGCTACACGCCGATCGGCGACGGATTGATCCCCACGGGGGAAGTCGCTTCAGTGGACGGAACGCCGTTCGACTTCCGGAAGCCGACCGCGATCGGCGCGCGTATCGGCGACCCGCATCAGCAACTTCAGCGCGGTCGCGGGTACGACCACAATTTCGTCCTCAACGGCACGCCTGCGGGCGGGGGAGGAGGCCTGATTCGGGCGGCGCGTGTCATGGAGCCGACGACAGGCCGCACGCTGGAAGTTGCGACGACCGAGCCGGGGATGCAGTTCTACTCGGGCAACTTCCTGGATGGCAGCCTGAGCGGCAAGTCGGCGGTCGCCTACCAATGCCGATGGGGCTTCTGCCTCGAGACGCAGCACTTTCCCGATTCGCCGAACCGCCCTGACTTTCCGTCGACGATTCTGCGGCCGGGCAAGCAGTACCGGTCGCAGACGGTCTTCGCGTTCGGCGCCGAGTAGGCTCGCCATCGTCCGGCGGCGAACACCATCGTCCCAGCGGCGCGACACTCCGGGCGGTTGGAACAGCAGGTCTTCGGCGTGAGGAACTGGCATGCAGCTTGGTATGCGCGGAGGACTCGCGTGAAGCTTCTTGACGACATCCGGCTTGCGCTTCGCGGCCTGCGCCGTCAGCCCGGTCTCGTGATGGTGGCGCTCCTGACGCTGGGCATCGCGATCAGCGCGAACATCACCGTCTTTTCGATCGTGAACGCGACTCTGCTGCGGCCGCTTCCGTTTGGCGATCGCAGCGACCGAATCGTCTCGGTTCACGCGGCGCACGCATCCGAGGCTGAAGACTGGGCCGACGCGGAAATCTCGTTTCGCGACCTGCAGGACCTGCGCGCGGCAGGCGCGCTGGAGGATGCCGCCGGCATTGTCGACCGCAACCTAACCCTCCAGGATGGAGATACCGAGCGCGTCCTCGGCGGTTCGGTGACACCGAACCTGTTCGCGCTGCTTGGCATCGCACCGATGCTGGGACGTCAGTTCCGTGACGAGGATGCGGCGCCACCCGGACTGGAGTCCGTGGTGATCATCACGCACGGAATCTGGCAGCGCCGCCTGGGCGGCCGGCCCGACATCATCGGCAGGACCATCCAGGTGAATGGCCGCGGTCTTTCGATCGTCGGCGTGATGCCGCCGGGGTTTGCGTTCCCGGCACGGATCGATCTCTATCTTCCACTCCGGTGGGATAACGCACCGCGCACCCAGCGTGTGGTGACGACGTTCGGCCTGCTGAAGCACGGGCAGACGATCGACCAGGCCCAGAGCGCGGTCAGCACTCTCGCCGCGCACCTCGCGCGCGCGCATCCGGACACTCACGAAGGCTGGTCGATGCGCGTCCTTACCTTCCGCGACCTGATGGTCGGCACCGATCGCGGCGAAACGACTCTCCTGCTGATCGCCGTCGCGTTCGTACTGACGATCGCCTGTTCGAACCTCGCGGCTCTCCTGCTCGCGCGTGGTGAAAGCCGGCGGCGCGAGTTCGCGGTCCGCGTGGCGCTCGGCGCCAGGCGGTTCGACCTCGTTCGATCGGCGCTGGTCGAAAGCAGTGTGATAACCGTGCTCGGGGCGCTTGCCGGCACGTTTGCCGCCGGCTGGGCGCTCGAGCTCGTGCCTCGCGCGTTCGCCGACGGCTTGCCGTATTGGGTGGACCTGACGCCGGACCTGCGGGTCGGCGGCTTCCTGCTGGCAATCACCGCGCTGACGGCGCTGATGCTCGGCATCGCGCCGGGCCTCCGCTTCTCGCGGCCCGACGTCAACGACGCGCTCAAGTCGTCCTCTGGCGCGAGCACCCCGTCTCGAGACGTTCAGCGACTTCGCGGCCTCCTCGTCGTGGCGCAGGTAGCGCTCTCGGTCTCTCTGGTCGCGGCCGCCGTCCTGCTGACGCGGAGCGTGCTCGCCCTTCACAGCGCGAAGAGCGGCTTCGAAGACTCTGACCTCCTGACGTTCCGCACGTATCTCAGCGGCGATCAATACGATGCCCCCGAAGCGCGTGCGGCGGTGCTCGAGTCGCTCGTCCAGACCCTTCGCACGGCTCCAGGCGTTCGCGACGCCGCGGTCACGACCAGCATCCCCACCGACGACGGCGGCACGCTGATTCAACTGGTCCCGGGCGGCGAGTGGATTCGCGGGCGCGAGCTGGGGGGACAGCAGGTGGCTGTATCGCCGTCACTGTTCGCTACGCTCGGACTGACGATTGAAGGACGCACGTTTGCCGATGAGGAATTCGGCAATCCGCGTTCTGACGTCGTGATCGTCAGCCGAGCGCTTGCGCGTCGATTCTGGCCGGGCGAGTCGGCGCTCGATCGCCGATTGAATCTCGTCGTTGACGGCCGCCTGGACACACGGCGCGTCGTCGGCGTCGCGTCCGATGTCGTCTACGAAGAGATCGGCGAGGAAACCGAGCAGGCGCGACTGATCATGTACGTGCCGTACGCGCGCGTCGCGCCGCGCACGATGGCCGTGATGCTCAGGGCGTCGAAGCCCGACGAGGCAACAGCAACGATCCGCAGCATCATGCGCAGCCGGTTCACCGCTCTCGCGGTATACGACATCCGTACGATGGACCAGGTACGCGCTTACACGACCTGGGAGCAGAGGATCCTCGGCGAAGTCATGGCCGTGTTCGCGGCGCTCGCCATGGGACTGGCGTGGCTCGGTGTCTATGGCCTCGTGGCGTACGGCGTGGCGCGCCGGACGCGCGAGATCGGGCTGCGCATGGCGCTCGGCGCACAGAGAGTCGACGTTGTGAAGATGATCGTCGCGGATATCGGCCCGCTTGCTCTCGCCGGCATTGGCCTCGGGCTGCTGTTCGGCGCGGCGCTGACGCGCGGCCTCGAACACGAGGTGTACGGCGTGGATCCGCGCGACCCGACGACGCTGATCGTCGCGGCAGCAGGCATGGCGCTGGCGATGCTCATCGCGGCGATCTGGCCGGCCGGCCGCGCCATCCGGATTCAGCCCAGCGTCGCGCTTCGCTGCGACTAGTCGGCGCTCATCCCGCCTGCCACTGGCGGATCGCATCCAGTGGATAGAGCAGCATGATGATGTTGAGCGTCAGATTGTCGCGAATGTAGTAGAGGACGAAGAGCTCGAGGGCAATCGTCAGCAGGACGGTGCCCCAGATCGGCAGGCGCGCGGCCAGGAAAAACCCGACGATCATCGCGACGATGTCCGACACGGAGTTCAGGACGCTGTCGCCGTAGTAGTCGAGCGAGATCGTCACGGCGCGATACCGGTTGATCACGAAGTCGGTGTTCTCGAACACCTCCCACGCCGACTCCAGACCCACAGCCAGCAGGAGACGCAGACCGACAGGCAGACGGCGCGCGACGAGCCAGAGCAGCGCGTAGAACCCGAAGCCGTGGATCACGTGCGAGAACGTGTACCAGTCGGAAATGTGCTGGGAGTTTTCCGCGCTGAAGACGACGCCGTGCCAGAGCTTGACGTAGCCGCACCTGCAGATCGGCACGCGACCCATCAGCAACAGGACGAGAGCAGCCGCGGCGACGAGAGTGGCGGCGGCGAGGCCGTATCGGCCTCCCGTCTTCAACATTCAGTCTTGACCGACCATATTGGTCGGATATAGACTCCGGTTTGCGGAAATGAGACTCGT